>NZ_JBNDMQ010000009.1:0-292275 GCF_050436665.1 Paraburkholderia sp. EB58
CAGCAAACAGGACCTCTCGCAGTTGTACGCCAGGCGTTGGAACGTGGAACTGGATCTACGTAACATCAAGACGACGATGGGTATGGACGTACTGCATTGCCAGACTGCCCACATGAACGAGAAGGAGATCTGGGTCCATCTGCTGGCCTATAACGTGATTCGGTTGCTGATGGCTCAGGCCGCGAGCCACTATGCCACCGATCCGAGAACACTGAGTTTCAAACACACTGTGCAGCTATGGACTGAATGGCTGGCCCGAGGTCTGACCGCAACCCACGACCAGAGTCTCCTGTTCAACCTGATCGCGCAGTCTTGCGTTGGGAATCGCCCCGGTCGCATCGAACCACGAATGCGGAAGCGAAGACCGAAGTCTTACCCATGGCTGAAAGAGCCTCGTCACATCGCACGCGAGCGCATCCGAAAATATGGGCACGCGCCACGGGCTTAAGTAAGTGCCATTCGCTCTACGACCGCTATATTCGGGAAGAGGGCGAGGTTATTCTTGGTGACACGCCGCCGTCGGGTTCTGCCGCCGATCTGGAGCGCCGCCTGATTGCACAATACGGCCTTGAGGTAGACGCCCTTTCACCAGCCGACATCCGCAGGCTATATCCGCAGATTTCTGATGTTGTGAAATTCGGAGTGGTGATGAAGGGAAACGCTCATACCGTGAGTCCGGCCGGAATAAATTCCGCGCTCGCGGAGACGATTCTTGCCGATGGTGGACAGTTCCTCCGGGAGTCGGTTCTCAAGCTCATTCCTGAAAGCGGTCAGTGGCTGGTTTTGACCACGACGGGAAATCACCGTGCGAACGACGTCGTGGTCGCCGCTGGAGTTTGGTCGGCGCAACTTCTGGCGCCGTTAGGAATAAAGATTCCCTTGGAGAGCCAGCGGGGATATCACGTGATGATCAAAAACAGCGGGCTCGAAATTGGCCTGCCGTTTATCCACCGCGGCAGGGGTATAGGATTCACGCCGATGCTTGAGGGCCTTCGCGTGGCCGGAACGGTTGAATTTTCAGGTGTCGACGGTATGCCAAATGAGAGACGCACTGATCAAGCTATGTTTCACGCCAGGCAGCTATTTCCTGCGTTGACACAGTCACCGCATTCCATTTGGACGGGGCAGCGCCCTTCGACGCCCGACAGCCTGCCCGTGATTGGCGGTATGGCGGACACGCCAGGTCTTTGGTTATGTTTTGGACATGGTACATACGGAATGACAGCGGCACCTCCCAGCGGACGTCTGATCGCGGAGCTGATGGTGGGACAGCGGACTTTCATTGACGCAACACCTTATTCCCCAGGCAGGTTCAGATAATCGGTATATGCCGGTTCTCTGCACGGGTGTTGTCACATTAGCCGCCTGCCCGGAGGCTCCGACAGGTATGCGAAAAGCGGATAGGCATGCTTTCAACTACCGCAGGCATGTATCAAGAACTGCTGAAACGCCAGGGCCGGCGCATCCAGCGTTGCACCCTTGCGCCACAACATCCCCGCATCCATCTGCGGAATCGCATTGAGAATGGGCCGCGCCTCGATCCGCTTGCCTTCTAGCGACCAGGGCCGGAACACCATGTCCGAGAGGATGGTCACGCCAAAGCCATGCGCCACCAGTCCACGCAACGCCTCCATCGAACTGGTACGAAAAGCGATATTCGGCTCGACTCCGTTTTCTTTCCAATAACGCAGCGTCGAGCGCTCGCTCTCATCGACGGTAATGAGGATATACGGATACGCCGCAATGTCCGCGAGCGAAGGCGAGTTCATCTGTCCCAGCGGATGGCTCGGCGCGGTCCATAGCTGACGTCGTGAACGGATCAGTACGTGGTGCTGAAACCGTGTGAGATGGTCCACATTCGACAGCAACGCGACGCCCAGATCGACGTCGCCGGCAAGCACGGCCTGTTCGATCTCGGCACGATCGGCGTCGCGCAGATCCAGTTCGACGTACGGATACGTAGCACGAAACCGCCCCAATAGTTCAGGCAGAAAATAGCCGAGCAAGGTGTACGAGGCAGCAATGCGCACCGTGCCTTTCAGGTCATGCGATCGGAATGGCGCCTTGTAGACCGCGTCGCGCACCGAATCGAGTATGTGACGCGCGTGGTTGAGAAAGTCCTGACCGTCCGGCGTCAGCGCGACACCCTGCGGCAGGCGTTCGAAGAGCCGGGTTCCCAGCGTCTCCTCCAGCGCAAGGACCGCATTGGTGATCGCGGACTGCGACACGTGTTCGGCCACCGCTGCCATCGAAAATTGTCCACTTTGCGCGGCCGCGACGAAGTAACGCATCTGCCGCAAGGTGACGTCTTTTGACATGTGTTTTTCGCATAGCAGGGTTCGGTATTTGTGATTTTACGATGGAAATTCGGCTTCCTATACTCCTCAACCAATAAAGGCACGGAGACCCTCGCCCATGAACGCCCCCCTATCGCCCGCGCTGCGCGCTGCGCTCGACACCGTCTCGCTCGACGACAAATACACACTTGAGAAAGGTCGCGTCTACATGAGCGGCACCCAGGCGCTGGTCCGTCTGGCGCTGCTGCAGAAAGAACGGGACCGTCGCGCGGGGCTGAAGACGGCGGGATACGTATCGGGCTATCGCGGCTCGCCGCTCGGCGCGCTCGATCAGACATTGTGGAAGGCGAAAAAGTATCTGAAGGAACACGACGTCGTGTTCCAGCCAGGGGTTAACGAAGATCTCGCTGCGACCGCTGTGTGGGGCACGCAGCAGCTCAATCTATGGCCCGGTGCGAAGGTCGATGGCGTATTCGGCATGTGGTACGGCAAGGGGCCGGGTGTCGACCGCACCGGTGACGTCTTCAAGCACGCCAATTCGGCGGGGACTGATCGAAACGGCGGTGTGCTGGTACTCGCGGGCGACGATCACGGGGCGAAGTCGTCGACCGTTGCCCACCAGTCCGAACACATGTTCGTCGCGAGCGGCATTCCGGTGCTCTACCCGGCGAGTGTGCAGGAATATCTCGACTATGGTCTGCACGGCTGGGCCATGAGCCGTTATTCCGGTCTGTGGGTCGCCATGAAATGCGTCACGGATGTGGTGGAGTCCAGCGCATCGATCGACATCGATCCAGACCGTTTGCAGATCGTGTCGCCGGATGACTTCGAGATGCCCGACGGCGGTTTGAACATCCGCTGGCCCGATCCTCCGCTCGCGCAGGAGGCGCGCCTGCTCAACCACAAGTGGTATGCAGCGCTCGCCTACGTACGCGCGAACAAGCTGAACCGCGTGGTGATCGATAGTCCGACGCCGCGCCTCGGCATCATGACCGCTGGCAAGGCCTACCTCGACGTGCGCCAGGCGCTGATGGACCTGTCGCTCGATGACGATACCTGCGCAAGGATCGGTATTCGTGTCCTCAAGGTAGGTTGCGTGTGGCCGCTCGATGCGCAGAACGCGCGTGATTTCGCCACCGGACTCGATGAGATTCTGGTGGTTGAAGAGAAACGGCAGATCCTCGAATACGCACTAAAGGAGGAGCTGTATAACTGGCGCGACGACGTGCGCCCGAAGATATTCGGCAAGTTCGATCAACGCGATGACCAGGGTGGGGAATGGTCGGTCCCGCGCGGTGAGGTGCTGTTGCCGATGCAATACGAACTGTCGCCGGCACTGATCGCGAAGGCAATCGCGCGGCGTCTCACGAAGCTCGATTTACCGGCGGACGTACGCGCCCGGATCGACGCACGCATCGCAATCATCGAGGCGAAGGAGCGTGAAGCCTCGACGCCGCGCACCGTCACTGAACGCCAGCCGTGGTTTTGTTCGGGTTGCCCGCACAACACGTCGACGCGTGTCCCCGAAGGCTCTCGCGCGATGGCCGGCATCGGCTGTCACTACATGACCATATGGATGGACCGCAAGACGGAAACCTTCAGCCAGATGGGCGGCGAAGGCGTGGCGTGGACCGGCCAGATGCACTTCACGAACGAACGCCACGTGTTCGCGAACCTGGGCGACGGCACCTACTTTCACTCGGGTTTGCTGGCGATCCGCGCATCGATCGCGGCCGGCGCGAATGTCACCTACAAAGTTCTCTATAACGATGCGGTGGCCATGACTGGCGGCCAGCCCATCGACGGCGTACTCACGGTGCCGCAAATCGCGCACCAGGTGATCGCCGAAGGCGCGAAGCGGGTGCTCGTCGTCACAGACGAACCCGAAAAATACGCTACAGGCGTACGTTTGCCGGAGGGCGTGAAGGCTTACCACCGCGACGAACTCGATCGTCTGCAACGCGAGTTGCGCGAGATCGCCGGCACCACAATCCTGATCTACGACCAGACCTGTGCAACCGAGAAGCGCCGGCGCCGCAAGCGCGGAACCTATCCCGATCCCGCGAAACGCGCGTTCATCAACGATGCCGTCTGTGAAGGCTGCGGCGACTGTTCGGTGCAATCAAATTGCCTGTCTGTCGAGCCGCTGCAAACGCCGCTCGGCACGAAACGCAAGATCAATCAGTCGTCGTGTAACAAAGACTTCTCGTGCGTGAACGGCTTTTGTCCGAGCTTCGTCACCGCCGAAGGCGCGCAATTGAAAAAGCCTGCGAAGGCGACGGGTGGTTCCGCGCTCCCGGATTTCACCTCGTTGCCGCGGCCTGAGATTGCCAGCGTTGCCAAACCCTACGGCGTACTCGTAACGGGCGTCGGTGGCACCGGTGTCGTGACGATCGGCGGCCTGCTCGGCATGGCCGCGCATCTCGAGAACAAAGGCGTCAGCGTGCTCGACATGGCCGGTCTTGCGCAAAAGGGTGGCGCCGTACTTAGCCATGTGCAGATCGCGGCGACGCCAGACGAGTTGCATGCAACCCGCATTGCGACCGGCGAAGCGCGCCTTGTTCTGGGCTGTGATGCGATCGTATCGTCGTCCGCCGAAGTGCTCTCGCGCACGCAACGCGGGGTCACCAAGGCAGTGATAAATAGCGGCGCAACGCCGACCGCGCAATTCGTTCGCGATCCACAATGGGCCTTTCCGGGCGATCAGATCCAGGGCGACCTGCGCGAGAGCATCGGCGAGGACTGTGATTTCATCGACGCCAATCGCCTCGCGCTCGCCTTGCTGGGTGATTCGCTGTACGCGAATCCCCTGCTGCTGGGTTTCGCATGGCAACGCGGCTGGCTGCCGGTCAGCCACGAAAGCCTCGACCGCGCCATCGAACTGAACGGCGTGGCGGTCGCCAAAAATCGTCTCGCGTTCGAATGGGGCCGTTATGTCGCGCAGCATGGTGAAGCGGCCGCCGAAGCATTCACGCCGCGCTCGAGGCAACAACAGGCAATCGTGGTGCAAATGCCTGAATCGCTGGAGCGGCTTGTCGAGCGCAACGTCGAACTGCTGAGTCGCTATCAGGATGAGCAGTATGCGGCGCGCTATAAAGCGGCGGTGGAACGCATGCGGGCAACGGAAATGGCGCTTGCCGCAGGGGCGAAGCTACGCCTCACGCCGGTGGTCGCGCGCAATCTGGCCAAGCTGATGACCTACAAGGACGAATACGAGGTTGCGCGTCTCTATGCCGACCCGGCCTACCTCGACAAATTGCGAGCGCAGTTCGAAGGCGAACCCGGTCGCGACTACAAGCTCGCCTTTCATCTCGCACCGCCGCTGTTGGCAAAACGCGACGAGCACGGTCACCTGAAAAAGCAACGCTTCGGCCAATGGACGCTCACGATGTTCCGCGTGCTCGCGAAGCTCAAATTCTTGCGTGGTGGCGCGTTCGACGTGTTCGGTAAAACCGCTGAGCGGCGCGGCGAGCGCGACCTTATCGAACAGTACATGGCGTTGATCGACGAGTTCTGTCACACACTCGACAACGACCGGATGGGTGCCGCGATACGGCTTGCCAATCTGCCCGACGAGATTCGTGGATTCGGGCACGTCAAGGAGCGCAATATGTCTGCCGCTGCCCTGAAACGCGACAAGTGGCTGACCGAATACCGCAAGTCGGATGACGGTGCCGCCTCTCAAATGAATGCCCAGCCAGTAAAGAGGGCGATATAACCATCCCGATGCATGACTGCGCCTCGGCCGTTGGAACCAGCGCAACGCCTCGCGTGGCTAACGCAAGGCGCCAATCTAACTTCTCGCCGATGTCAGCTCGATGCGCTTGCGCTGCAGGAACCGGCGCACGGCCGGATCGCGTTCGAGTCCGATCGCGAGGTCGTACGCGCCGAGGGCTTCGGCCGTCGCGCCTGCACGCGCGAGCAGATCGGCGCGCGCGGCCCAGTACGGCTGGTAGTCAGCCAGCCGCGGATCGTCCGCATACGGCTCGAGCGCGTCGAGCGCCGCTTGTGGGCCGTCCCGTTCCGCCAGCGCGAGCGCGCGGTTCACCGCGACCACCGGCGACGCTGCAATCGCGAGCAGCGCATCATAGAGTTGCACGATCTCATCCCAGTTCGGACGATGCGTGCGGCAGCGGTACACGTGCGCCGACTGCAGCGCGGCCTCGAGCTGAAAGCGCCCGATTGCGTTGAAAGCGTTCGCGTGCCGTAGCAGTGCGTCAGCTGCGTCGATCATCGGCGCGTTCCATGTCGCCGGATCCTGAGCCGACAGCGGCACATAGTCGCCGGCCGCATCGCGTCGCGCATCGGAACGCGCCTGCGCATACAGCATCAGCGCGAGCATCCCCATCGTCTCTGGTTCCTCGGGCAGCAGTTCGACGAGCAGTTGCGCAAGGAACAGCGCCTCACTGGTGAGATCGCGCCTCTCGGTATCGCCGCCGACCGGGTCGGTCCACCCTTCCGCATACACCGCATAGACCGCTTCCAGGACTGCAGCGAGCCGGCCGGGCAACTCCTCGCGCTCGGGCACGCTGAAGGGAATGCCCGCTTCGCGGATCTTGTTCTTCGCCCGCACGAGGCGCTTGCTCATCGCGGCGGGCGACATCAGGAACGCGGATGCAATCGTCTTCGCTTCGAGCCCCAGCACCACTTGCAGCATTAGCGGCGTGCGAATCGCGGCCTCGAGGGCAGGGTGCGTGCACGCGAACAGCAGCGCAAGCCGCCGGTCGGGCAACGCGCCTGCTTCACGCTCGTCGATCTCGTCGGCGAGGATCGTGAGCTGGTTTGTCACTTCGTCGCCGACGCGGCGATGGCGCGCGCCGTCGATCGCACGGCGGCGCGCGACCGTCATCAGCCAAGCCTCAGGATTCGCGGGGCAGCCGCGCTCCGGCCAGTCGGCGAGCGCGGTCGCAAACGCATCGGCCAGCGCGTCCTCGGCTGCGGCGACGTCGCGCGTGCGCATCGCCAGCAGCGCGACGAGCTTGCCGTAGCTGCGGCGGGCGACCGCCTCGGCAATCGAACGCGCGGCGCCGGCAGCGTCACGGCCGCGGCCGGACAGACTCATGCAGCAGATCGCGCATCGTAGGGTGCGGTCCAGACCGGGCGCACTTCCATGATGCCGTACGCCGCGGCTGGGCAGCGTGACGCCCACGCGATCGCCGCGTCCAGGTTGGGCACGTCGATCAGGTAGTAGCCGCCGAGCTGCTCCTTCGAATCGGAATACGGTCCGTCAAGCACCTGCGGCTTGCCGTCGACGAGCCGCACCGTGGTGGCCGCGTTCGTGTGCTGCAGCCGGTTGGCGCCCACCAGCGCCTCCGCTTTTTTCAACGATTCGGTGTACGCCTGATACGCGGCGACGCCTTGCTGCCGCTCGCTGTCGGTCATCTGGTTCCAGCCGCTTTCTTCTGCGTAAATCATCAACAGGTATTGCATATGAGCCTCCGTCATGGGGTTGAGGCGGGTGAATTACATTGGGCCGCCATCACAATGACGCGCGGGCCGCATGCTGACGGACAGGTGGCGTCGAAAAAATCGCGGAGGGCGCTCCAGCCTGATTCGCTCGCCACCGTCGAGGACCCTACGCGCGGTCACTTCGGGCGAACCCGCCATCCCCGCGCGCTACTATCAATTTCGCCGCAGCATTGCAGACTGCATTAGAGCCCGCCTCCGCAGGTATCGCAACCTACGCGAGACGCGTAGGCGGGCGTTTCCTGCACGTTCCTGAACTAGAATGGATTATTACTACACTGCCGGGCGTCGCCAGGAGTATCTGGCCAGTACGACGTGCGGGATTCGGGTTGGAGGAATGCCATGCCGACTTACCAGTACAGGTGCGAGAAGTGCGGTGAAATGTTCGAACATGCCGAACATCTTGCTGAACATGCAACCGCCCATCCGATTTGTCCAAAGTGCGGAAGCGAGCAGGTTCAACATACACCCACGCCATTTGTCGCGAAAACGTCCAGAAAGAGCTGAAATCTGTCTGACCGACGACTGGTAGTTCCGCGTTCACTCGCCCGCGCGATCGCGTTCGCCAGCTCCGTCTGCCTCGTCGTCCGATAAATGCGGGGCACCGTCTTTAAGCGCGCGCTGCCGCCAGTCGCCCGGCGTCACCCCCATCCGCTGGGCAAACACGCGCCGAAACGCAGACACCGACTGATACCCGACCAGATCGGCAACCGCCTCGGTGGACGATGTGGATTTTCGCAGCGCGTTTGCGGCGGCGCTCATTCGGATATCGATCAGCAGATCCATCGCGGAGCGGCCGAGACTGGCCTGGAAATGCCGCTGGAACGTGGCGCGCGACATGCTGCATAGTCCGGCCAGTTCCGGAAGCGTCCACGCTCGAGCGGGGTCGTTGAATATTGCAGTGGCCGCAGGCGAGAGTCTTGGGTGGGCGGCGAGCGCCAGCACTCCGGTACGTGCCTGACCGGCCTCAACGGCGGCCCGCAGCGTCAACGCAAACAGCGCAGACGACAGTGCGTTCAGGATCGCGCCGCTGCCCACTTCGTTGTCCATCGCTTCGGCCCGCATCAGCGCGACGAGCCGGCTCAGACGTTCGGCTTGCGGCAGGCTCTGTGCAGCAATGCCGATGTCTTCGGTGCGTACTACGAGTTCCGACGGTAGATAGCTCCGGATCAACCGGTCATGTGGCGGGGCGACGACAAATCGCCCGCACAACATATCCAGGGCCTCGCCAGCGCCGCTATTTTCCTTGACAAGGAGACCGCCTGAATCGCGAACCCTGGATGGAACCGGTGCCGCGCCGCTGCCGTCGTGCAACACGTGCGCCGAACCATGGGGCAGTAACGCGATGTCGCCAGCTCGTAATTCATAGGTTGCTCCATTATCCGAATTCTCGAGTAAGGCCCTGCCGGTCAATACGACGTGGTACTGCATTTCCTGAGTTCCGGCCGGGCTGTATTCGATTGCCCACGGCGCTCCCAATGCGCACCGGGTTAGTTTCCCGGTGACGGTCACGAGTTCCATAAAGCGGGTGAGCCAGTCGGCCTGGTATTGCATATCGGACATCTCCACTGATAGCGGCAATACGGCCGTTAAGCGCTCGTTCGCCGTTTTGGACTGATTTGACAGGAGTCTTCCAGTCAAAAAATGAGTGCGAACACGTTCGTGTCGTACAGTCGGCGTCGGACTGCTTTTGTCGGACGATTCATGACGTCTCACACATCCCATGCCGTGCACCAAGAATATAACTATGATATTCATAGTGTCAAGCGCGGCGTAGCTTTTTTCGACGTTTTCTGGGAAGCGTCGCGAACTGACGCTACCGGTCACAGGTTGATCCTTTCGAGCACGGCTTTGACCCATTCAAGACTCGGCGAGCGTATCGCCTCGATTTAAAGTCTGGGCTCCTACCCACACATCGAAGGAATCTCAAATGAGCAAGATCGAACAAGTCCTCCAATCAGGCAACAGCCACGCCACGGTTAATCGCGACCCCAACGTCCCGCGCGGTGAGTACGGCGCCCTCGACCTCAAGCTGTCAGCGTCCGGCAGTGAAGACCGCGAGTTCATCGGCACCGGACTGCACCCGAGAGCCGAGCAGTTGTTTTCGGGCGCGTGGTCGGCCTGTTACATCAGCGCGTTCGAGATTGCGGCCTCGATGAAGAAGGTCACGCTGCCGTCCGACTATTCCGTGGACATTCAGGTCAGCATTGGGTCGGTCGGGGCGGGGCATTGCCTTGGCGCCCAGTTCACCATCCGCGCGCCGGGTCTGGCAACGGAAGTCGTCGAGGCACTCGCGCACCAGGCGCATCAGCTCTGCCCGTACTCGAAGGCTGTGCACGGCAACATCGAGGTCGGCCTGAACGTCGTCACGGTGTGAAGGCATCTTCGCTCATCATATATCGCATACGATTGCATCGCACAAGATTTACATACACTTAACACCCTTATTCACGAAGGAATCCATCATGGAAAAGATCGAAAAAGTCCTTGCCTCAGGCAACACCCACGCCACGGTCAATCGCGACCCCAATGCCCAGCGCGGCGAGTTTGGCGTCTACGACCTCAAGCTGACAGCGCCCGGCATTGAAGCCGTCGAGCTCATCGGCACCGAGCCGCACCCGACAGCCGAGCAGTTGTTTGCGGGCGCGTGGTCAGCCTGCTACACCACTGTGTTCGGGAAGGCGGCCGAACTGAAGAGGATCACGCTGCCGCCCGACTATTCCGTGGACATCAAGGTCAACATTGGGCAGACCGGTACCGCGTGGTTCCTCGGGGCTGAGTTCACCGTTCGCGTGCCGGGTCTGCCTAAGGACGTCGTCGAGAAAATCGCGCACCTGGCCCATCAGATCTGCCCGTACTCGAAGTCTGTGCGCGGCAACATCGAGGTCAGCACGAATATCGTTACGGTGTGATCGACCGGGCATCCCTCCGTCGCTGGGCCATCGCGCATCGTCGGTCTTCATGCGCGACGGCCACAGCCTCGGATGGGCCGTCGTTTATTTACTAAGGATATAGAAGCAATGTTCAGTCACGTAGTGGTCGGTACCAACGACCTGAAAAAAGCAAAGCGGTTCTACGATGCAGTGCTAGGCGCGCTCGGCTATGGTGAAGGTCTCAGCGATGACAACGATAAGCGCCGACGCTATGTCTATCGCTCACACACGGCGCTTTTCATCATCACCCAACCGATCAATGGTCAGCCGGCGACGCCTGCCAATGGCGGAACGATTGGCTTTACCTGCGAGTCAACCGGGCAGGTCGAGCGGTGGCATGCCGCCGGGGTCGCCAATGGTGGAACATCGGCTGAAGCGCCGCCCGGCGTGCGTGAGGCCGCGTCGGGCAGCCTCTATCTCGCCTATCTGCGTGATCCGGACGGCAACAAGATCGGCGCCCTGTATCGCGCGCCGGACTGAAGCGAACCACGGCCGTCACCGTTGGCGGAGTGGAGTGCTACAACAACTCCCGAATCCGGTGATACAACATCCCGAGCTCAAGTGCGGGCCCGCGCAACGTGGGCCCACCCGGAAAGCGTGCATGACGCAGCTTCGCAAACAGATCGAACGCTGCGCTTTCCCCTGCAATGGCCTGCGCGACGACGCGCCCCGCAATCCCGGTCAGCGCCACGCCGTGCCCTGAAAACCCCTGCACGTAGAAGTAATTCGAATCGATCGAGCCAAAATCCGGCGCGCGATTACGCGTGACGTCCACAAAACCGCCCCATGCAAACTCGATTCGCGCATCGGCGACTTGCGGGAACACCCCAACCATCCGCTTGCGAATCTGTTCGGACAACTGCGCAGGCGACGCACCCGTCGAACTGGCGCGTCCACCGAATAACACTCGGTGATCGGCGGAAACGCGGAAGTAGTCGAGAAAGAAATTGTTATCACAAACGGCGGCGCGTCCCCGGATCAACGCGGAGGCACGCTCTTCGCCGAGCGGCTCGGTGGCGACGATATACGAGGCGATCGGCGCGATACGCGCGGCAACCGCGGCGGGCAGCACATTGCCGAGAGTCGCGTTGCCGCACGCAGCCACAAAGCGGCAGCGCACTTCACCCGTCGCAGTCCGCACGACAGGCCGCGGGCCGCGCACGACTTCGATCACGGGCGAGTGTGCGAACAGCAACGCGCCTTGTTTTCGCGCCGCCTCGGCGAGACCGAGACAGTATTTGAGCGGATGCAGATGCCCGGAAAACGGATCGTAGACACCGGCCAGGTAACGTTCCGACGCAACGCGAGCACGGATCTCATCCGTATCGAGCCACGAGAGTTTCGTATAGCCCCAGCGTGTTGACGCATCCTCCATCCACGAGCGCAAATCGGGCACACGTTTCGATTTCGTGGCAACGGTCAGATAGCCCGGCGTGAAATCGCACTGGATGCCGTACCGCTCGATGCGCTCGCGTACCAGCTTGACACCTTCCACCGACATCGCCCAGGCCGCACGTGCGCCTTCGAGCCCGAGTTGCTTCTCGATGACCTCGTCTTTCGCGAAACCTACCAGCGTCTGACCGCCATTGCGACCCGACGCGCCCCAGCCGGGACGGTGCGCATCCACGACGATCACCGATAGCCCACGCGCCCGGCATTCGAGCGCGACAGACAAGCCGGCGAAGCCTGCGCCGATTACGCAGACGTCGGCCTCGAGCGAGCCGTCGAGCATCGGATTGTCGGCGAGCGGGCGCACGGCGCTCGCTTCGTAATAAGAGTCGCGGATCAGCGCATCCGCGCGGCGGTCGAGACTGTCGGTCATCAAAGCAGGTCCTTCATTCGATACCAGGCCATCGCGAGCACGAGGGCAGGGGTCCGCAGTGTAGCGCCGCCAGGGAAATCGCGGTGGCGAATCTTGCCAAACAGGTCGAAACGCGACGCCTGGCCGTGGATGGCTTCGGCAATCAGCTTGCCGGCGAGGCCCGTGGTGTTGACGCCATGGCCGGAGAAGCCTTGTGCGAAATAAACCGTCGGCGAAAGACGGCCAAAATGTGGCGCGCGATTCATCGTGATATCGACAAAGCCGCCCCACGCATAATCGACCTTCACGTCCGCCAGTTGCGGGAAAGTCTTCAGCATATCCCGGCGCATCGCTTCGCCCAGGTTGCGCGGCGCAAACGTCGAATAGCTGACCTTGCCGCCCCACAACACCCGGTTATCGGGCGCAGGCCGGAAATAGTCGAGCACGAAGCGGCTGTCGCAGATGGCCGCGTGCGCAGGCATCAGCGCCTGGGCGCGTGCCGCGTCGAGCGGTTCGGTGGCGACCACATAGGTGCCCACCGGCATGATCTTGCGGGCTACGTTCGGCGCGAGTGCACCCAGCCAGGTGTTGCAGGCAAGGGCGACGAATTGCGCTTCAACCTGGCCGCGAGCGGTTTCGATCACGTGCCTGCTGCCTTCGTTGCGCATGCCGGTCACGCAACTGTCTTCGAAAATCTGCACGCCGGCGGCGCGTGCCGCACGTGCGAGTCCAAGCGTGTAATTCAACGGATGCAGATGACCGCTGTCCGGATCGAACAGACCGCCCAGGTAGCGGGTCGACTGCACGTAGTGGTCAAGCGACTCGCGCTCGATATAGCGGAAACGGTCGTAACCGAAGCGTGTTTGCGCCTCATCACGCCATTGCCGCAAAGCCGTGACATCGCGCGGTTTGTTCGCCGCATGCAGATAGCCGAACCGGAGGTTGCAATCTATCTGGTGCTTCGCGACGCGCTCCTTGACGATATCCAGCGTCTCGAGCCCCATGTCCCACATGCGTTTGACGTCTTCTGCAGGCATGTGCTTCGCGAACGTATCCATATCGCACGCAAAGCCGCCTATCAACTGACCGCCGTTGCGTCCGCTTGCCGCCCATCCAACTTTCGAGGCTTCCAGTATCGCGACCGAATAGCCGCGTTCAGCAAGATTGAGGGCTGTCGATATGCCGGTGAGACCGGCGCCGATCACGCAGACATCCACCTTCAATGGGCCGTCGAGCGAAGCATGACGGGTCGTATCGTTGAGCGTCGCGGCGTAGTACGACGCGGCATGAGGCTGGTTCGAGAGCCGGAGCATAGGCAGAACACATAAAAAGCCGAAACGCGTTGCCGCAAAGCAGGGCGCCGCGCTTCGGCTGGACTGATTAGAACGAGTAGATGAACTGCGTAGCGAGGATGTCGTTCGACTTGCTGTACGACCCGTCGTTGCGCAGGAACACGTTCTGGCTGGCCCAGTCGTGTCGGTATTCCACCTTCACAGTGATCTGCTGGGTTGCGTAGAACAGCACGTCGAGCGCGACGTCCTGGTGCGTAGCGCCCTTGCACTCGAAGCCGTGGTTCGACGAGTTGGCGAGACAGTTCGCGCCAATGCCGAAGCCGTCAGCCGTATCCATGCCGTTCGAGTTCAACGCAATGCCACCACCGCCGCCACCGTTCTTCTGGTCGACCAGCAGGTCGTAGCGCAGAGTCGCGCCCATGCGGCCCACTGTCGGCAGGTTGAACTTGCGGTGCGCGAGCAGCGACAGGCCGTACCACTGCGCCTGGCCGCCGTTATACGCGGCGTTCTGCTGCTGGCCATAGTCGAGTTCGGCGTTGTACTGGACGTCGGCGAGCGTGTAAGACGCGTCCGCTTCGGTAAAGAAGAACGTGCCGAAGGCGCTAGGCGCGACACCACCCACGCCGTACACCGGATTGCCATTGGAATCGAGTCCGGATGCAAGCGTCTGGCGGCCAATATTGAACGAACCGCCGATATCCAACGCGCTAGACCACGTATAGTCGACGCGACCCGTGAAAGTCGGAATCTTGTTGCTGCTGGTGATCGGATCGCCCAATGCATTGGTGCCCGTCTGTACCACCGAGCCATAGGTGCGGTACTGTTCGTTGCCCAGCATGAACTTCCACGCCCAGTTGCTGCCATCGCCCGTGTAGTTGACGCCGACCCCAACGTAGCTGCCCGGATCCGAGAAGTCATACAGCAGGTTGTGCGTGAGCGTCAGTATCTGGTTGGACTGTTGCACTTCATAGCCGCCGAAGCTCGGCATCAAGCCCGCGACGAAGGTAGTGGTCGCGGTCACAGGCACCGTCACAACGGCCGTGTTCAGGATGTTGTCGCTGATCGTGCCATGTTCGTTCTGCAGCAGCGTGATACCGTTGCCGCGGTTCGGCATCAGGGTGATTTCAGCCGACGGCGCCATCGGTCCGACACCGAAGGTCTTCTTGATGTCGAGGTACAGATCGCCGAACGTGCTGTTGAAGTAGTTGTAGGCGCTTTCGTGGTTCGCGAACAGGAACGACGAGCTGCTCAGATCGCGGTTATACACGTAGGTCGGATCGATATACCCCGTCACCGAAAGACCTGCGATCGGGCCTGTGTTCTGTGCATCCACCAGCGAATCGACCTTGAGTTGCTGATTGGCGATCTGCTGCTTCATCGAGTCGACCTGATCGTTGGTCAGCGTGGCCTGTGCCTTGCCGTAGTCAGGCGACGAAATATCCACCGGCGCCGCGGCCACGGCAGGCGCCGCAGCTGGGGCTGCCGCCGGAGCGGCTGCTACCG
Source organism: Paraburkholderia sp. EB58 (assembly GCF_050436665.1). Lineage (NCBI taxonomy): Bacteria > Pseudomonadati > Pseudomonadota > Betaproteobacteria > Burkholderiales > Burkholderiaceae > Paraburkholderia > Paraburkholderia sp. EB58. Next base: position 15,293 of record NZ_JBNDMQ010000009.1, read on the forward strand.
TTTTGGGTTTTGCCGCAACCTCTGCCCGCAATTGTTTCACTTCTTTTTGTAATGAGTTCAATTGCGCCTGCAGCGCCTTGATCTCATCGCTGGTGGCATCTGCCATGGCGACGCCAGGCAGACTCCCCGCCACTAGCAGGCAGATGAGTTTCTTTCTCATGCATATTCTCCTTATTGGTCGTATTGCCTGGAACTGCTTAGATTTGGACGGCCCCGAGCGATTTACGCACGGTGGCGGGTTGCGGGGTAACGGGGGCGGCATCGGCGGCTTCCGCAACGGCGAAGGCCATCTGCATGTCTCGGGTACGCTTGCGTTCGCGGATCTGCATCCAACGGTTGACGGCAATCACGCCGACCGTTACCACGCTGATAAAGATGGTTGCGAGCGCATTCATTTCCGGGTTCAGGCCGAGACGCACCCGCGAGAACACCACGAGCGGCAGGGTGGTGGAGCCGGGGCCGGAGAGGAACGCGGACAGCACGAGGTCATCGAATGAGAGCGTGAACGACAGCAGCCAGCCGGACATCAGCGCCTGCGAGATCAGCGGCAGGGTGATCAGGAAGAACACCTTGAACGGCGTTGCCCCGAGATCGAGGGCGGCTTCTTCGAGCGACTTGTTCAGTTCCTTGACGCGGGACTGCACGATGATCGCCACATAGGACACGCACAGCATCACGTGACCGATCCAGATCGTCAGCAGGCCACGGCCCTTCGGCCAACCGAGCATCTGTTCGAGCGCGACGAACAGGAGCAGCAGCGAGATGCCCTGAATCACTTCAGGAATCACCAGCGGCGCATTGATCATCCCGGCGAACAACGTGAAACCACGGAAGCGGCCGAAACGCGCGAGCACGAAGCCGGCCCAGGTGCCGATCACGACGGATGCGCATGCTGTCAGCAGGCCGATCTTGAGCGAGAGCCAGGCGGCGCTCAGCAACTCCTCGTCCTGCAGCAGCGCGCTGTACCATTTCAGCGAGAAGCCGGACCACACGGTGACGAGCTTCGACTCGTTGAACGAGTACACCACGAGGCTGATGATCGGGATATAGAGGAACAAAAACCCGAGCGTCAGGACGGTATTGGAAAGCTTTCTATTAGGCTTGATCATTTCGCGCCCTCCAGTTCCTTGACCTGGTAGTACTGGAACACGGCCATCGGCACGAGCAGCAGCAGAACCATGGCGACCGTCACGGCGGATGCCATCGGCCAGTCCATATCGTTGAAGAACTCATCCCACATCACGCGGCCGATCATCAGCGTGTCGGCGCCGCCGAGCAGTTCGGGGATCACGTATTCGCCCACTGCCGGGATGAACACCAGCAGGCTGCCGGCGATGATGCCGTTCTTCGACAGCGGCAAAGTGATGCGCGTAAAGGCGGTCCACGGCTTGGCGCCGAGGTCGTATGCCGCTTCGAGCAACGTCAGATCCATCTTCACCAGGTGGGCATACAGCGGCATCACCATGAACGGCAGGTACGAATAGACCATGCCGATATAGACGCCAATATCAGTGTGGTATAGCCGCAGCGGCGAGTGGATCATGCCGATCGCCATCAACGTGTGATTGAGCAGGCCGTCGTCCTTCAGGATGCCGATCCATGCGTACACGCGAATCAGGAACGATGTCCAGAACGGCAGCATCACGCCCATCATCAGCAGGTTGCGCTTGGCCGGTTCCGAGCGGGCGATGTAGTACGCGACCGGATAGCCGATCAACAGGCAGAAGAAGGTCGAAACAGCCGCCATCTTCAGCGAGCTGATGTAGGTCGCGATATACAGATCGTCCTGCAACAAAAACGCGTAATGACCAAGCTGGATCGCGAAGTGCACGACCCCGTCCTTGATGCTAAGGAGGTCTGTGTACGGCGGAATGCCGAGTCGCAGATCGGCGAAGCTGATCTTCAGCACGAGCACGAACGGCAGAGCGAAGAACAGCGTGAGCCACAGGAATGGCACGCCGATCACGGTCGTCCGACCCGAGGGCAACAGGGCAGTGAAGCGCTTTTTCAGCCAGGCGAGCGCGCCGCTTGCGTGGGGCGCATTCAGCGCCGCGGAGGAGGTGGGGGCAGACGTTCTCATTGCGTCACCACCACGCCGCTAGCGGGCGACCAGTAGACGAACACGTCGTCGTTATAGGCGGGCGCACCTTCGCTCATCAGGTGCGAGCTGGACAGGTTCGAGACAACCGTTTTACCGCTCGGCAGGCGTACGTGGTACAGCGAATAGCTGCCCATGTAGGCCACATCCGAGACCACACCACGGGCCCAGTTGTGCGGCGTGCCCGGCTTTTCGAGCGACACCTTCACGCGTTCCGGACGCACCGAGATGCCCACCGGCATGCCGAGCGGCCCGGTGATGCCGTGGCTCACATACATGCGTGTTTCGAGATCTTCGCTTTCGACGAAGATGTGATCCGGTTCGTCCTCTACCACCACGCCTTCGAACATGTTGGTCGAGCCGATAAACTCAGCCGAGAAGCGGCTGTTCGGGAACTCGTAGACCTGCGAGGGCGTGCCAATCTGCACGATGCGGCCTTCGCTCATCACGGCGAGACGCCCGGCCATCGTCATGGCTTCTTCCTGGTCGTGCGTCACCATCACGCAGGTCACGTCGACCTTTTCGATGATGTTGACCAGTTCCAGTTGCGTCTTCTGGCGGATCTTCTTGTCGAGCGCGGACATCGGCTCGTCGAGCAGCAGCAGCTTGGGGCGCTTGACGAGCGAGCGGGCGAGCGCCACGCGCTGCTGCTGACCACCGGAAAGCTGATGCGGCTTGCGGCCCGCAAACTTGCTCATCTGCACGAGGTGGAGCGCATCCGCGACGCGTTCCTTGATCTCGTTCTTCGGCGTGCCTTCCTGCTTGAGACCGAAGGCGATGTTTGCCTCGACGCTCATGTGCGGAAACAGTGCATACGACTGGAACATCATGTTGACGGGGCGCTTATACGGCGGCATGGCCGCAAGATCCTCGCCGTCGACGAAGATGCGGCCCGAGGTGGCCGTCTCGAGCCCGGCCAGCATGCGCAGCAGCGTGGACTTTCCGCAGCCCGAGCTGCCGAGTAGTGCGAAGAGTTCATTCTTCGCGATGGTCAGATTGACGTTGTCGACAGCGGTGCTGTCGCCGAATTTCTTGACGACGTTTTCAATCCGGACAAATTCGTCCGATTTGCTTTTAGTCGTCGTCGCGAGTTTGGCCGCTTTGGCTGTTGCTGCCTGGGCGGCGTTTTTTGAGGTCGTCGAGTTCATGGTGTAACCATTCCTTACGGATCGCGGGCGTAAGCGTTCCCGTGTGGGGCGCACGAGGCGGCTCACAAAGGTCTGCTGCGATCGGGAAACATGGGACTGCGCGTGCAAGGCGCAGGCTGACTGCCTTATTGCCTGATTCAGGCGGAGAGGGATCCAGCGATCCCTGCTCCGCAATTAAATATGCTTATTGGCTGTGATTAAAAATCAGTGGCCGGTTTTGAGCTGAGCCCAAAGACGGTTTTCAAGGCGCAGAATGTCGCTCGGCATCGGTTTCATCAGCGTCATTTTGCTCAGCACGTCATCACCCGGATAAACGGTGGTGTCCTGCGCGACGCCCGGCGTCACGAACTGGCGTGCGGCCTTGTTGGCGGTCGGATAGAACACTTCATTGGTAATCGCGGCGTTGACCTTCGGATCTTCGATGTAGTTGATCCACTTCAACGCGGCTTCAGGGTGCGGTGCATCCTTCGGGATCACCATCACGTCAAACCACAAAAGGCCGCCTTCCTTGACGTTCGAGAACTTGATCTGATACGAACGTTTAGCTTCGGCAGTGCGGCGGCTGGCAATGCCGACGTCGCCCGACCATGCTACGGCGACGCACACGTCGTTGTTGGCGAGGTCGTTGATGTAACCGGAGGAGTTGAACTGGGTGATGTACGGGCGGACTTTCTTCAGCACTTCGAAGGCGGCCTGGTAGTCGGCCGGGTTCGTGCTGTTCGGGTCCTTGTGCATGTATTGCAGCACGGAGGCGAACACGTCGACGGCCTGGTCGAGGAACGACACGCCGCAGCCCTTCAGCTTGGAGAGGTTGGCCGGATCGAACACGAGGGCCCAGCTATCCACCGGTGCGTCGGCGCCGAGAGCCTTTTGCACGGCCTGCACGTTATAGCCGATACCGTCGGTGCCGTATGCCCAAGGCACACCGTACTGGTTGCCCGGATCGGCGTCGGTGATCATCTTCATCAGAACCGGGTCGAGATTCGCCAGGTTAGGCAGCTTCGATTTGTCGAGCTTCTGGTATACGCCGGCCTGAATCTGCTTGGCCATATAGTTCGAGGTCGGCACCACGATGTCATAGCCCGAACTGCCAGCCAGCAGCTTGGCCTGCAGCGTATCGTCGCTATCGTAGTTGTCGTACTTTACGTGGATGCCATCCTGCTTCTCAAAGTTCGGAATCGTGTCTTTGGCAATATAGTCCGACCAGTTGTACACGTTCAGATCGGTGTCGGCCGCAAGCGCCGGTGAGACCGACAGCGCTGTAAAGCTCGTAACGGCGAGAAGCGCGGCCCCCGCGACCGCATGACGAAGATGACGTCCAGTATGACTAGCGCTCATGACTTTTTTTCCCTTGAAGTTAAAGTCCCGGTATGAGCGCGTGTCGTGATGCGCCCATGCCGGAAAAGAACTGCCGTTACGAAATTCCGAGTTGTTGTGCGGTCGCGTCAATGGCCTTTTTCGCCTTCGATACGATCTCGTCGATTTCCTGCTTCGTAATCGCGAGCGGCGGCGACAGCAGCATCCGGTCGCCGGTGGCGCGCATGATCAGATTGCCGTTGAAGCAGAAGTCGCGGCAGATCGTGCCGACCTCGCCTCCGTTGGCAAAACGCTTGCGCGTTTTTGGGTCCTGCGCGAGTTGCAGGCCGGCCACCAGCCCGACACCGGCGATATCGCCGATGATCGGATGGTTCGCAAAGGTGTCGCGCAGTTTCTTCTGGAAGTACGGGCCGGTATCGGTCTTGACGCGCTCGACGATTTTTTCGTCGCGCAACAGCTTCAGGTTGGCGACGGCCACGGCGGCTGCGACCGGATGGCCGGAGTAGGTGAGGCCATGATTGAAGTCGCCGTTTTCGATAATCGCCTTGGCCACGCGATCATGCAGACCGACTGCGCCCATCGGCACGTAGCCACTTGTCAAACCCTTGGCGAGCGTGATGAGGTCCGGCTCGAACTCGAAGTGCTGATGCGCAAACCATTCGCCGGTGCGACCGAAACCGCCGATCACTTCGTCCGCGACCAGCAAGATGTCGTACTTGCGGCAGATGCGCTGGATTTCCGGCCAGTAGGTGGACGGCGGGAAAATCACGCCGCCTGCCCCCTGGAAAGGCTCACCGATAAACGCGGCGACATTCTCCGCGCCGATCTCGAGGATCTTTGCTTCGAGCTGCTGTGCACGGGCGAGGCCGAATTCTTCCGGCGTCAGATTGCCCTCGGCCTCGCCGAAGTAATACGGCTGGTCGATATGAACGATGTTCTCGACTTTCGACGGCATCTGCTCATGCATGTAGCCCATGCCGCCCAGCGTGCCGCCGGCGATTGTCGAGCCGTGATAGCCGTTCCTGCGCGAAATCACGTACTTCTTCGCGTGCTTGCCTTGCGTCGCCCAGTATTGATGAACGATGCGCAGCACGGTGTCGTTGCCTTCCGAACCGCTGTTGCAATAGAAGAAGTGGTTGAAGGGCGCCGGCGCCAGTTCCGCGAGCAGCGCGGACAGTTCGATCACCGGCGGATGCGTGGTCTTGAAGAAGGTGTTGTAGAAGGGCAGTTGCTGCATCTGCCGGTAAGCAGCGTCCGCGAGTTCCTGGCGGCCGTAGCCGACGTTCACGCACCACAGGCCCGCCATGCCGTCGATTATCTGATTGCCTTCGGAATCCCACAGATACACGCCCTTCGCCTTGACGATCACACGGCTGCCGGACTTGTTCAGCGACCCCATGTCCGAAAACGGATGGATGTGGTGCGCCGCGTCGAGCGCGCGATATTCCGCAGTGCTGCGTTGTTGCGAAACCTGTGCGGCTGCGGCCGGCTGGGTCGGTTGCACGTATGCGACTTCTTCGGTTCTGTAGCTCATATTGCCTCCAGTTGTTCTCTTTGCCTGGGCGCGTCTTAAACGTGGAGCAGCAAATGCCGGCGTTCCCACGAACTGATCACGCGGAAGAACGCTTCGTATTCGGTTTCCTTCAGTGCCAGATAGGCCTTGACGAATTTCTCGCCGAGCACTTCGGCGATCGGTTCGCACGCGCCCATCAGCGTCAAACCCTCTTCGAGATTGCGTGGTAATTGGTAGGGCAGTTCGTAGCCGTCGCTGATCAGCGGTTCGGTGGGGCGCAGACCTTGCGTCATGCCGAGGTAGCCGGCCGCGAGCGTGGCGGCAATCGCGAGGTACGGATTGCAGTCGACGCCCGGAATGCGGTTTTCGATGCGGCGCGCAGCCGGTCCGGAATGCGGAATCCGGAAGCCCACCGTGCGGTTGTCGTAACCCCATGCCACATTGATCGGTGCCGCCATGAAGCGAGACAGCCGACGGTACGAGTTGATGTACGGTGCGAAAATCGGCATCAACGCCGGCGTGTATTTTTGCAGGCCCGCGATATAGCCGTCGAACAGTTGTGTGGGCTTGCCGTCAGGGCCGGTGAACAGGTTGTGCCCGCTTTCCTCGTCGATGAGGCTCTGATGCATGTGCATCGCCGAGCCCGGCTCGTTTTCCATCGGCTTGGCCATGAACGTCGCATACATTTTGTGACGCAGCGCAGCCTCGCGCACGGTGCGCTTGAACAGGAACACGCTGTCCGCGAGCTTGAGCGGATCACCGTGCATGAAGTTGATTTCCATCTGCGCCGCGCCGACTTCGTGAATCAGCGTGTCGACTTCGAGCTCCTGAATGTCGCAGTACTCGTAGATGTCTTCGAACAGCGGATCGAATTCGTTGACCGCTTCGATCGAGTACGCCTGGCGGCCCGTCTCCGGACGCCCGGTCCGGCCGATCGGCGGTTGCAGCGGCAGATCCGGGTCCTTGTTCATGTCGACCAGGTAGAACTCGAGTTCCGGCGCGATAACCGGTTTCCAGCCACGGGCCTTGTACAGTTCGAGCACCTGACGTAGCACCCGGCGCGGCGAGATGGCAACCGGCGTACCGTCGAAGTGCACGCAATCGTGAATCACCTGCGCGGTGGGATCGACTGCCCATGGGATCAGGCGAATGGTTGATGCATCGGGAACGCAGACCATGTCCGGATCGGTGACGCCGGTGAGCGTTCCGTCTTCCGGATAATCCCCCGTGACGGTCTGGATCATCACCGCTTGCGGCAGGCGCATGGATTCGCCGGATTCGAACTTGCTGCGCGGAATGATCTTGCCGCGTGCGATCCCGGCCATGTCGGGAATGATTGCTTCGATCTCGGTGATGCGGTGTTGCTTCAGAAATTCGTCGATGTCTTGCATGATTGTTCTCTCGGTTTTTTGCGCGGACCGGCTCAGGCGTGCGTGGCGGCGGTGGATGCCGCGCCGTGGCCGGCCCTGGTGCGCATTCGATCGCGGCATGCATCGCCGAACGCCCGGAAGATCGCGGTGGACAGCGCGTCGCTCGCGTGCTTCCACTCGGGGTGCCACTGCACACCCAGAGCGAAGGCGCGCGCATCCTTGACGCTCACCGCTTCGATCAATCCGTCCGGCGCAGTGGCTTCGGCCACGAGGCCGTTGCCCAGCCGCTCGACGCCTTGTCCATGCAAGGAATTCACCCGCGCCTCGTTCGCCCCCGCTGCGAGGCGCTGCAGCAAGCCGTCTCGTGTCAGAGCGATTGAATGCGACGGTGCGTATTGCACGTCCAGTTCGTCTTCCTTGTTCTCACGGTGGTCGTTGAAGCCAGCCACCGCGTGAACGCTTTGATGCAGCGTCCCGCCAAACACCACGTTCATTTCCTGAAAGCCGCGACAGACGGCGAGGACGGGCACACCGGCGTCGATCGCCGCGATGAGCAGCGGCAGCGTCGTCGAATCGCGTGCGGCATCGTGCAGCGTGCCGGGCGCACTGGCGTGGCCGCCATAGTGGTGCGGTTCGACATTCGAATAGCTACCGGTAAACAGCAATCCGTCGACCGCCTCAAGAATCTCGGCGGTGGCCTGACGGTTGCCGAGCGCGGGCAGCAGCATCGCCAACGCCTGTGAGCCTTCGACGACAGCGGCGATGTACTTCTCGCCGACCGTGTGCGACGGGTGCACTCCCATCATCGTTCTGTCGGCCGTGACGCCGACCAGAGGTCTGGTTCGCATGACTAATTGAATGGACGTGTTTGTTACCCGCGGGATGCGGCATGAACAACGTTAAAACAGGCGCGGCACGATTCCGCAGCCGTGCGCAGGGCGCAAAGCCACCAGAAGTGCAGGCGGAGGTCGTTAGCGGACCATGCCGCGCGTTGCTATCAGGGAGACCGTTCGATTCAGCCTGTTATCTGGCGCGACTGATGAGGCATGCGCAGGCAACAGGCGAAACAGCGCGTGCATAAGCGCACACGCCAACTAAGGCGCGCTCAGGCAACAGGTGAACCGAACGGTAAAGGGAGGGAGGCGCTACGGCAGCAGCGAAGCAACCTCGTCCGTGCGCACGGCTATGAAAGCGCGCGCAGAGACGGAATTGTGACGTCGGACGGAACGGCGGGACAGGATCGTGAAGACGGACAGGAAGCGGCGAAACGCAAGGCTGCCGTTGCTGCCGTCGGCGATGGCGCCTTCAGGACGAAGACATCTCGCCTGACTGCGTTCCCACCTAACCAAAGGGCCTCGGACTCTCACGATTACACTCGACTAGCGACGTTGAAAGTATTGAACGCCTCGCCCAGGAAACGCACCGTGCGTTTAAAGAAACGTGACGCGGGATGATCGCCGGGTATCCTCGCGAACCAGAATAAACCCGGTTCGCTGCGTCGCAATACACTCGGTTGAGCGTCTGTGACGTGGGCATGACGATCGCCTGTGAACCAGCATATACGAGCCAAAATTGCCGTCAAATCATTTTTATACAAACTTTATCAGGGCTTACCCGAGGCAATAGGCCGAAACCCGTGGGTTGGGTATGCTCGTTGCGATACTCAGTATTTCGAATTGCTCGCAGGGTTTTCCCCAGCAGCGGCGGCGTTAAAGTGATTAGAATATTCAACACTCGCGAGTGTCATGCACGACCCTTGCCTGGTCCCTGCCTGTTTCTTAAACCGGTTCATCCACTCTGAGAGTGCAGCGATGTCCATCGAAGTAGCGACCCGCTTGCAGTACATCCGTAAGAAGAATGGCCTGTCTCAGCGCGAGCTGGCCAAGCGGGCAGGGGTCACTAACGGCACCATTTCGTTGATCGAACAAAATCGCGTGAGTCCCTCGGTCGGGTCGCTGAAGAAGCTGCTCGAATGCATCCCCATGAGCCTCGCCGAGTTCTTTACGTTCGAGGTCGAAGCGGACCGCTCTGTGGTGTCGCGCCGCGCCGACATGCCGAATCTCGGCAACGAGTCGATCGAGTTCTATCTCGCCGGTGCGGGCGTGAAAGACCGCAACATGGGCATCCTGCGCGAGGTCTATCAGCCGCTCGCGGACACAGGTCCGGAAATGCTGGTGCATACAGGACACGAGGGCGGCGTGATCGTCAGCGGTCAGATGGAATTGACTGTGGACGGTGCCACGTGGCTGCTCGACCCTGGTGACAGCTACTACTTCGAAAGCCGCCTGCCGCACCGTTTTCGCAATCCCAGCGCGGAACACGTCTGCGAAATCGTCTCGGCGAATTCCCCACCGAGCTTCTAGACATTCCGCGTCAACATCGTTGCGACGCGCGTGATGGCTGCAAGGGCGGTCCTCACGTTGGACGTCGAACGCATAACATTGAGGCATCCTGATGGAAAAGACTCTGGCTTACTGGCAAGACAAGGCTGCAACGCTTTCAATCGAAGGCCGCGCGTTTATCGACGGCGAATATCGCCACGCGTCGAGCGGGCGCACCTTCGATTGCCTGAGCCCGATCGATGGCAAGCTGCTCGTCAAGGTGGCCGATAGCGCCGCTGAGGACGTGAACGCAGCGGTCGCCGCGGCACGCCACGCCTTCGACTCGGGTGTGTGGTCCGGGCTGAATCCGCGCAAACGTAAAGCGATACTGCTGCGCTGGGCCGGCCTGCTGCGCGAGCATCTGGACGAGCTATCGTTGCTCGAGACGCTCGACGCTGGCAAGCCGATCGGCGATACGACTTCGGTGGACGTGCCGGGCGCGGCCTATTGCGTCGAATGGTTTGCTGAAGCGATCGACAAGATCGGCGGCGAAGTAGCGCCGGCCGACCATCATCTGGTAGGGCTCGTCACGCGTGAGCCGATCGGCGTGGTGGCGGCGGTGGTGCCGTGGAATTTCCCGATCCTGATGGCGTCGTGGAAGTTCGGCCCAGCGCTGGCTGCGGGTAATAGCGTCGTGCTAAAACCTTCCGAGAAGTCACCGCTGACGGCGATTCGTATCGCGCAACTCGCGCATGAGGCAGGTATTCCGGCGGGCGTGTTCAACGTCGTGCCAGGCGCGGGCGAACCGGGCAAACTGCTCGCGTTGCATCCCGACGTCGATTGTTTGGCCTTCACCGGCTCGACCAACGTCGGCAAGCTGATCATGCAGTATGCGGGTCAATCGAATCTGAAGCGCGTGTGGCTCGAACTCGGCGGCAAGTCGCCGAACATCGTGATGCCCGACTGTGCCGACCTCGACCGCGCCGCGAATGCTGCTGCGGGCGCGATCTTCTACAACATGGGCGAGATGTGCACGGCGGGTTCGCGCCTGCTCGTGCATCGCGACATCAAGGATGCGTTCCTCGACAAGCTGATCGCCGCTGCGCGCAGTTATACGCCGGGCAATCCGCTCGACCCGAAGACCTCGATGGGCGCGATTGTCGATCAGGTGCAACTGGACCGCGTGCTGAGCTATATCGAGGCGGGTCGTGCGGAATCGAAGCTGCTGCTCGGCGGCGCTCGCGTGAAGCAGGAGAGCGGTGGCTACTATATCGAGCCGACCATCTTCGACACTCAGGTGGATGCTAAAATTGCGCGTGAAGAAATCTTCGGACCGGTGCTGTCGGTGATCACGTTCGACACAGCTGAAGAAGCCATCAGGATTGCCAACGACAGCGAATACGGTCTCGCCGCCGCAGTCTGGACCTCCAACCTCACCACCGCTCATGAAATGGCGCGCAGCTTGCGGGCGGGTACGGTATGGGTCAACTGCTACGACGAAGGGGGTGATATGAACTTCCCGTTCGGCGGCTACAAGCAATCGGGCAACGGCCGTGACAAGTCGTTGCACGCACTGGAGAAGTACACCGAGCTGAAGTCTACGCTGGTGCGGCTGCGCTAAAGGATTCGCAAGCCAGCGTGGCGGTGCGCAACTGAAGCACCGTCGCGTTCCCAATGAATCCGAAGCCGGGCGATACGCGCACAACCTCAGGAAAACCGCGCGTGTTGCCGGCATGTTTTATCAGGTCATCCCATGACTGAACTCCTCTATGGCGACGGTGCAATCCGCCGTCCGTCCCTCTACGGATCCTCGATCGAAAATACCTACGCGGGCGTGCTGTCGTTTATGCGACGCAAGTACACGCGCGAACTTGCCGGGGCCGACGTGGTCGTCTCCGGTGTGCCGCTCGATCTGGCGACCACCTTTCGCTCCGGCGCGCGTCTTGGTCCAGCCGCGGTGCGGGCGGCTAGCGTGCAGTTATCCGAGTTGCATCCCTATCCGTGGGGTTTCAACCCGTTCGACGATCTTGCCGTGACCGATTACGGCGACTGCTGGTTCGATGCGCACAATCCGATGACCATCAAACCGGCCATCGTCGAGCATGCCCGCACGATTCTGCGATCGGATGCGAAGATGCTGACGTTGGGCGGCGATCACTACATCACGTATCCATTGCTGATCGCCCACGCCGAGAAGTATGGCAAGCCGTTGTCGCTGATCCATTTCGACGCCCACTGCGATACCTGGGCCGACGACAGTCCAGACAGCCTGAACCATGGGTCGATGTTCTACAAGGCGGTGAAGGACGGCCTGATCGATCCGAAGACGTCCGTGCAGATCGGCATTCGCACGTGGAACGACGACTTCATGGGCATCAACATCCTCGATGCCGCGTGGGTGCACGAGCACGGCACGCGGGCGGCGGTGGAGCGGATCATGTCGATTGTCGGCGAACGTCCCACGTATCTGACCTTCGATATAGATTGCCTCGATCCGGCCTTTGCGCCGGGCACGGGCACACCGGTGGCCGGTGGCTTGTCGTCCGCTCAAGGGCTCGCCATCGTGCGTGGCCTGGGTGGCGTGAACCTGATTGGCGCGGACGTCGTCGAAGTGGCCCCCGCCTATGACCATAGCGAGATCACAGCGATCGCAGCGGCGCACATTGCGTGCGATGTGCTGTGCCTTTGGCGGCAGCGCAAGGTAGCCGGCACGCGTTGATGTTGTAGAAGCGGTGCAACCGGCGTTAGCTCGCGGAGGACGCTTCGCGAGGCTGACGCCGGCCTTCGAGCAGGCCAAGCGTATAGATGGCGAGCGCGCCACTTGCGAGCGCGAGTTGCCACATCAGCATGTCGCTGCCGAGTGCATTCATTGCGAAGCCGGCGAACAACGGGCCAGCAATCGAGCTGATCGTGAAGGTTAGCGAAACCAGCCGCATGTTGCGCGTCAACGCGGCTTTGTCACCGCTTGCGGCGGAAAACATCCCCAGCGTGATAAATGCGCTATTCATTCCGCCAAGCAACACTGCGCTTGCAGATAGTAGCCACGACGCGGGCGCGGCCAACGCAAACGAAACGACTGCGAGGGCGCTTGTTGCAGCGCAGACGACGACCGCGGCAGCGAGACTGGCGCGCTGGGCGAACCAGCCAACAGGAAACTGCAGCGCCATTCCTCCGATACCGAAGCAGGTGAGCAGGGTCGCTGTTTGCGTCGGATTGAGCCCACGTCCCTCTGCAAATAGCGGAAAGAGACCGTAGAGCGCGCCATCGCCAAGACCACCGAACGCCACCACGACCATGCCGAGACAGACAAGCGGGCCGATTGCCGTGGCCTTGGTGGCCCTGGTACGGTTGACAGCGGAGCGCCGGGCGGACAATTGAGGTTGCGACGTTTGCTTCTGTCCTTGCGCCGTAGTTAGAACGTGCTGATCCGGCTGGAAATAGCCTGAGGAGCGTGAAGCGGTACGGCCGCTCGGGTCGGAAGCGGTCAGCCATAGCGGAATCGCAGCGGCGAACGTGAACGCGGCCCCCGCGACAAAAGTGATCACGCCGTCGACTGCATACCAAGCAGAGAGCGCGGGCCCGATCACGCCGGCCGCCGCGATCAGCGCTTCATGAATACCGACTACCCGGCCGCTCGCTTGCGCGGGCACGAGGCGATAAAGCCAGGTTTCATTGGCAATCCAGCGCAGGCCGATGCCGAGTCCGGTCAGCATGCCGGGGATCAGCCACCAGGGCCACGCAAGCCAGCCTATGGTCGCGAACGCGCCGATACTCGCGGCAAGCCCTAGCGTAACGGTCGCCTTTGCGCCGATTCGCTCTGCCAGATGAGGCGCCGCCAGCAGTCCCGCCACCATGCCGGCCCACTGCGCAGCGGAAAACAAACCGGCGCGCGGCGCATCGAGGCCGTGATGCGCCAGCCAAACCGGCAACACCATAAAGCCCATCCCGAACTGACCGATCTGCGCCAGCGCGGACACGGCGGTCAGCGCACCAATCGCATGCCAGCGCACGGGCGTGGCGGAAGTCATGAGTCGCTCCGCTCGGGCATCGGCAAGCCCTGTTCGCGGCATTCAACCGGGCAGCCTGCTTTGAGGCAGGGGCCGTCGTCGCACAAGCGACATAACTGCATCGCATGCGCGGGGTCGCGGGTTTCATGCCAGAGAATCTTGATCAACAGGTCTTCAAACACGGCGCGCTCGTCGTCATCGAGTCGGCCCACCACGCGCTGCAGCATACGTTCGCGCGCCGTCTGCATGCGCTTCGCTTCGCGCCGGCCTGCGGCAGTCAAAGCGAGCGCCACGGCGCGTTTGTCGGCACCGGGCTTCTTCTCGATCAGACCCGCCTCAACGAGACCCGCCACCGCGCGGACTGCCGCCGGATGCGATAGATCGACTGCATCGCGCAACACTTCAATAGACGAATCCGGGTATTGGCCGACTGCATTGAGCATCGCGCGCGCCGTGGCGCCAGCGAGCGCGGCCACGGTGTTCTGCGCGTTCATCTCATCTGTCACCAGCAGGGCGAGCACGCCGAGCAGGTTTTCTGTGCGCTGCGTCATGGCTATGTCTCAATGTGTGCAGTCTGCATATATGCATGATGCACATATCTAGGCGACGATGCAAATTTATTTTTGACGCGCCGGCGCAGCTTGAAGCCACCGCTTAAGACCGCCGCTTAAGCCCGCTATGCGCGTGTCGCCGCAATTACATCGGCCACGCCCGCCGCGGTCGCCGCTGAAAGCGTCCAGCCAAGATGTCCGTGTCCCGTGTTATAGAACACGCCGGGCAAGCGGCCTTTGCCGACCTTCGGCAACATGCTGGGCAGCATCGGACGCAAACCGGCCCACGGGATGACGCGTGACGTATTCACCTGTGGAAAACAGCGGCGCGTCCATTCAGTGAGCGGAGCAATCCGCTCGGCGCGGATATCGCGATTGAAGCCGTTGATTTCGGCCGTGCCGGCCACGCGAAAACGGTCGGTGCCAAGGCGGCTCGTGACGATCTTCGCGCTGTCGTCGAGCAGGCTGACCCAGGGCGCGCCTTGCTGGCTCGCGGCGTCATCGAGGCAGACGGTGATCGAGTAGCCTTTGACGGGGTAGATGTTGACGCGGTCGCCGAGCATCGATGCAAATGCGCGGCTCTTGACCCCGGCGCAGACGACGATCTGCGCAAACGTCTGCTGAAAAGGCTCGCCCGCTTGCGTCGCGGCGACGCTGAAGGTTCCGGCGGGGTCGCGTGTGATCGAGTTGATCTCCGTGTCGTAGCGGAATTCGACGCCGTGACGCTCGCACGCCTGCGCGAGGCCGCGCGTGAACTTGTGGATGTCGCCGGTCGAATCGGATGGCGTGAAAAAGCCGCCGTGAAAGGTGCCGTCGAGCGCCGGCTCGATTTGGCGGATTTCGGCCACGCTTACCGGGTTGCGATCGAGTCCGCCTTCGTTCAGCAGCGTATTCACCTTCGCGGCCGCATCGAATTCCTTGCGAGTCTTGTAGACATGCAGAATGCCGCGCGTTTCCAGATCGAAATCAATCTGCTCGCGCGCTGCAATCGAAAACAGATGCGCGCGCGCGGCAATCGCCAGCCGCACGGTTTCGATGGTGTTCGCACGATAGTTCGGTATTTGCCGCAGAAATTCGCCCATCCACGAGTACTTGTGCCAGCTCGGCAGCGGATTGAGCAGCAACGGCGCATCGCGAGTCAGCATCCAGCGGAGGCCTTTGACGATCGTGGCGGTGCTGTTCCAGACCTCGGCGTTGCTGACCGACAACTGGCCGCCGTTGGCGAATGAAGTTTCCATCGCGGCATAGCGGTGGCGTTCAAACACCGTAACGTTGAAGCCGCGTTGCGCGAGGGCGTAAGCAGTCGTGACGCCGGTAATGCCGGCGCCAATAATGGCGATGCGTGACATGTCATGGTCCAGAGTGAGTGAGCAGGGCCGTTTCCGGCTTCCATGCCCCATCTGTCCATGTACCTGAGAGTTTCTTTCTGCGCGCATCCCGTTGCCGGGTGGGCGGAAATCCCCTTCGGTGGGCGCGTAAAGCGCCGCTCTCCAGATGTTCCGGCTGGGCGGTCCTTGTGCCTGAGAGTTTCCGGGGCGGTTGCTCCGTCGGCGCCGTCAGCGCATTGCTGCGTGACAGTCTCTCCCGCGACAGCGTGTAGAACGGCGTAACGGTAGCTGTTGGCAATAAATCCGGCAAGCGTTTTTTTCGTGGTTGCGCTTTTTTCCTCGCGCGTTTCTCCCGTCTAACGACACGTTCGAAGCGCGTGTGCCGGGCCGCTGCGGCGCTGTCAGGCGACTGCGCGACCGTGGCTTTACTCGCCGCTTATTTGCAGATTACGCATCAATCGTATAACCTTGCTCAGGTTCGCCCGCCCAAATCCAACCATCGGCCACCGTGAAGGACATCCTCTCCCTCAAGCTCTACACGCGCGTCGCGCGGCTCGGCAGTTTCTCGGCGGCTTCGCGCGAATTCGGGCTGTCGCAATCGCAGGTGTCGCGCATCATCGCCGACCTGGAGAGCGACCTCGGTGCGCGCCTGCTCACGCGTACAACGCGCGCGGTCGTGCTGACTGATGCGGGCGCCGAGTTTTTGTCGCGTCTCGATCCGATCCTCATGGCGCTCGAAGATGCGGAGCAGAGCGTGCGCGAAGGCAGCGAACTGCGCGGCATTTTGCGCATGAGCATGCCGAGCAGCATCGCGATCCGCCACGTCATCCCGCGTGTCGCGCCTTTTCTGGCGCGTCATCCGGAACTGCGGCTACACGTGTTGCTGGGCGACCGCCCGCAGGATCTCGTCAAGGACGCGGTGGATGTCGCCATCCGCCTCGGGCGTCTCGTGGATTCAAGCGCCACGGCCACGCTGATCACGCAGATTCAGCGTGTGATCGTCGCGTCGCCTGACTACATTGAACGCCACGGCGCGCCGGTAACGCCTGATGAGTTGACACAACATCGCATCGTTGGCGGACCGGCGTCAGTGGTCCCCGCCGGATGGAGGTTTGCGCGTGCGGGCGAGGAGGTGGTGGTCGATCTGGAAGCGATTTTCTCGACCGACGAGAATGAGGGCGCGGTCGCTGCTGCGGCGGCGGGAATCGGCATCACTTCGACCAGCGAATGGGCTTGCCGCCGCGAACTGGATGAGGGCTCGCTCGTCAGGCTGCTGGTCGACTGGAAGACCGCCGACATCCCTGTGCACGCGTACTTTCCAATGGGCCGGGCAACCCGCGCCGCGGGACGCGCGGTTGTCGAGCATCTTATGGCCGAATTCAGGCGCGGACAGTACGCCGCCTCGCCATCTATGCATCCCATACATAAGACATAGCAGAAACGGATGGCTACCGCCGTTGGCGGCGCACTGTTATCTTTCCCTTCATGACGCAACCGGTTGATCGAGGCCGGGCTTGCCGACAAGTTGGCGTTCGGGCGCCCCTATATTGCCAACCCAGATCTGGTGGAACGGCTTGCCACGGGTGCGCCGCTGGCCGAGTTCGACTGGCACACGGTGTATGGGTCGGGTCCGCAAGGCTATTCCGACTATCCCGCGCTCCGCCTCGCCAATGCTTGACCAACATCGAGCGGCGATTTGATTCATTCACTTTCATCGAGACTGACATGAGCAAAACGACACCGGAACAGAACAAGGCCCTCGTCCTCGAGGCATTCGATACGCTTTTCAACAAGCGCGACTATGCGGCTGCCGAACGCTTCTGGTCGGATCGCTACATTCAGCATAGCGCGCATATTGCGCCGGGACGTGAAGGCCTGTTTGCACTGATCCGCTCGGCGCCCCACACGTTGCGCTACGAGAACCAGCTCATTGTGGCCGAAGGCGACTACGTGATCGCACACGGCCGCTTCTCGGGAAACGGCAGACCAGCCGCGTGGATCGCAGCGGACGTCGTACGCTTTGAAGACGGCAAGCTCGCCGAACACTGGGACGTGCTGCAAGACGAAGCAACTCAGGCGCAATCCGTAAGCGGCCTGCCGATGTTCGGCGACCGGTTCCCAGGTTAAGCACTAACGCATTCATTTCCGTAACACTAACCCTTGCAATATCACTAAGGACTCCGTCATGAAACTCAGCGGAAACACGATCTTTATTACGGGCGGCGGTTCGGGCATTGGCCGTGGACTGGCCGAGGCACTGCACCAGCGTGGCAACAAGGTGATCATCGCCGGACGCCGGCGTAGTCATCTCGACGAGGTGGTGGCCGCAAACCCCGGCATGGCGGCCATCGAGCTGGACATTACCGATGCCGCAGGCATCGAGCGAGTAGCGGCACAGCTGATCAAGGACTATCCCGATCTCAATGTGGTGATCAATAACGCGGGCATCATGCAGCCGGACACTTCCGCCGGCCGGGTCGACGATGCGCTGATGGTCTCCACCATCACGACCAACCTGATGGGGCCGATCCGTATGACGTCCGCGCTGATCGACCATCTCAAGACGAAGAACGATGCCGTGGTCGCCTATACCAGTTCGGTACTGGCGTTCGTGCCGCTGGCCGTGACGGCGGTGTATTCGTCGACCAAGGCGGCGTTGCACTCGTACGTCATGTCGCAACGCTTCATGCTGCGCGATACCACCGTGCGTGTACTCGAAATCGCGCCGCCGTGGGTGCGCACCGATCTGATGAACAGCCGCGAAGCCGAGCAGGCTATGCCGCTGGATGTGTATATCGATGAAACCATCGCCGTTCTCGGGACCGACTCGAGCGAGGTTCTGGTCGAAGGCGCCAAGCTGTTCCGCGGCAACCCCGGTCCGGGTGAGCATGATTTTGTGCACGGCTTTAACGCACAAATGGTGGAAGTGTTCTCGGGGTGAGCTAACGGATTTTAAGGGACCGCGGTTAGCCATAGAAATTAAGCATTGCTTATTTAATAGAATGAAGCCAAAGAAGGCTGCTGGAGAAACGTAAATGAACGAGCTGAAGATCTCGATACTCGGCACCGGCGACATGGGCGGCGCGATCGCCACGGCGCTCAGCCGCAGGACGCGCCACTCGCTACGGCTGCGCGGGGCGCAGCCTGGCAGCACGTCGGCGCTCAGGTTGATCGACGCGCTCGGCGTGACGGAAGCGTCGAAGGAGGACTTTCTCGCCAGCGATATCGTATTCGTCGTCGTACCGGCGGCGTCGATCGAGGAGGCGGCCGCCTTCTTGAACGGTTATCAAGGCATCGTGGTAGCAGTATCCGTATCGGGCAGCGTCGGACGGGATGGCCTGCCAAGTTCCGCTGAGCGCATTGCAACGGCACTGCCCGAGGCCACCGTGGTGAGCGCGTTTACGTCGATCTGGTCCAACGTCATTCGCGAGCCGGGTACGTCAGGCAAGACCAGTGTATTCGTCAGCTCGGACGACGATAACGCGAAAGAAGTAGTGTCGCGCCTCGCGACGGAACTCGGATTCGAGCCGATCAATGGCGGTGCGCTCTCGATGGCACTTTACGCCGAGGTGATGGGCATGTTCGCCGTGCGTCTTGCAATGGACTCAGGCTACGGCCGCACGATCAGTTTTCATGCTTTCAACGCCGGGTGACCAATGACCCAATCTATCGAGGCGCCGACCCACTCAGCCGCTCCTGTCGCAACCGGAAAGGCCCCTGGCGCCCTCTATTGGCTAGCGCTTGGAACATTTGCTGTCGGAACTGAGGGTTTCATGATCGCGGGATTGCTGCCGACAATCGCTGCCGATCTGGCTATCAAGGTTTCCACTGCCGGACAACTGGTCACAATCTTTGCACTCGCTTATGCGGTGAGCTCCCCCGTTCTCACTGCAGCACTAGGCGGGATAGACCGGCGGCGCCTGTTGATTTTTTCCCTGGGTGCATTTGCCGTCGCCAACCTCGTGGCCGCGAGCGCACATAGCTTTTGGACTCTAGCCGGTGCGCGCATCTTGCTTGCGTTGGCCGCAGGCCTCTATGTGCCCGGCGCGAATGCGCTCGCGAGCGCCCTCGTCACGCCTGAGCGCAGAGGGCGGGCGCTGGCGATCGTCAACGGCGGAATTACGATCGCCATCGCGGTCGGCGTGCCGATCGGTGCGTTGATTGGCGAACGGCTCGGCTGGCGGATGACCTTTGTGGGCGTCGCGGCGCTTTCCGCGCTGGCAACGGGCGCGCTGAAATTCGGACTGCCGGCTCATATCGGCGTTGGACTGCATACCGCCACGCTTCGCGAGCGCCTCGCCGTGGTCCGGCAACCCGCCGTGGCTCATGCTCTCACGACCACCACACTGTGGGCGATTGGCGCCTACACGGTCTACACGTACCTGGCTCCATACCTTAAAAATGCCACCACTGTCTCTGCGCCGCAGGTCAGCGTGATTTTGCTCATCTGGGGGCTTTCGGCTGCGGTCGGCGTTGCGCTCGGTGGCGTGTTCAGCGATCGGTATGGCCCGCGAGCGGTCCATATTACCGCGCTGTCGGTGCTGACCCTCGCTTTTGTCACGCTTTCGGTCTGCGCGCATTTCCTGTCGCCGGCCGCAGCAACACTTCCCGTTTGTGTGGCCATCGTTCTGTGGGGCGTTTCGGCCTGGAGCTTCTATCCACCGCAACAAGCCAGGTTGATCGGACTGGCCGGCCTGAAGGCGGCGCCTATCGCTTTGTCGCTGAACGCGTCGTTCATGTATCTGGGCTTTTCGCTCGGTGCGGGCATTGGCTCGGTCACACTCACATTGAGTAATACCGACAGTCTTGGCTATGTCGGTGCACTGTTCGAAGTCGGATCGCTGATACTGGTGCTGGTGTTGGCTTCGCGGCGTCGAGCATGAGGACATTTCAACGCAGGAGTAGCGGGGCGTCTGATCTTCTCGACCTGGCAGCCGGTTCCACTGCTCAAAGGACCTCAAACACACTGTAGACCGGGCCGTACGCAAACCGGTGGCCCGTACCCACTGCTATCACCCGGTTCAGCCATTCATACTTGCCGACGGGTGCTTCGAAGATCGGATTAATGCGGAAGTAATAGCTGGCCGGGTCGATTTCTTCGCCTCTTTCCAACCGCTGGATCACGTCAGTCGCGCCGTGGCGAATACCGCGGTAGGCCATCGTGATGTTCGTGCCGTCATCGGTCTGCAGGATCAGGCGCACATCGAGCGTGGTGCTGCCATCGCTGCGCACGGTCTGCCAGTCGCTGCCGCCATCCAGCACGTTGCCGGACAGGCGCTCACCGGCGAACGTGCCCGACGGCACGATCCCGATGCGTCGAAACGGGCCGGGCGTCGCGCCGACCATCACGATGGGTTTGACATCGAGGCGCATCACGAACAGCGGGCGCGTTTGCACACTTTGTAGCGGTGCGGGAAGCTCATCGAAAGCAGGAGTGGACATCGTATTCACCTTGAAAGTTGTGTGCATGCCGTTACAGTTAGGCCTTCAGGGCGGCTACTTCAGCGGCGAAAACTCTGTGGGACGCATGATCCTCGACTCCATGCTGACGAGGATATCAAGCGCTTTCACCTTGCGGCCGAAGTCCTGCCAGCGACTGTCGGCGGCCATGCGGTCGCGGCGTTCGATCCGATCGTCGAGGCTCTTATAAGACCAGATATGCACGATCTGGCTGATATCGCCTATCTCGGTCGTGAAGAAGCCGATCAGCTCGCCGAGAAATTCCTGCTGCAAGGACAAGCCTTCACTCTGGTACAACGCGAGCCAATCGGCGCCGCGCAGCGGCTTGAATGTATAAGTGCGGATTTCGTAAAGCATGTCTAGTTCCGTGAAAATATAATGGATAACTAAATAAATACCCATTTCTTTGGACCGGATAAAACATGTGTGACGGCCAGAGGGAGCGCTATGCGGCGCTCATGTGGCAATTACGCGGCGGTCCTGCCGCCATTGACCCTGAGAATCTCGCCAGTCATGAAGCTTGCCTTTTCTGACGCCACGAACACGATCGCCTCAGCGATTTCTTCGGGGGTTCCAGCACGCTTGAGTGGGACAGTCGCGAGCATGCCGGCCTTCCGTTCCGCGCTCGCCGTCAGCCGGTTCAGCATGGGGGTCTCAACAGGGCCGGGCGCGACGGCATTGACGCGCACGCCAAATGCCGCAGCTTCGAGCGCCGCCGACTTGGTGAGTCCCTCCACCGCATGCTTGCTGGCGACATACAGCGAGAGGCCGGCTGCACCACGCGCGCCCATGGTCGACGAGATGTTGATGATGCTGCCGCTGCCCTGCGCCGACATTATGCGCAGCTCGTGTTTCATCGCGAGCAGCGTGCCGAGCACATTGGTGTCGAATATGGCCGTGTAGCGCTCGGGCGTCTGCGCCAGCACCGGGGTCGATTCGCCCTCGGTGCCTGCGGAGTTCACGGCTATGTCCAGCCGGCCGAAGCGCGCGACGGTGGCATCCACCAGTTTGCTGACCTCGTCCTCGAAGCGCACGTCCGATTGCACGAACTCGGCTTGCGCGCCGGTGGCACGCAGCTCTTCAGCGAGTTGCAGGCCTTCTTCGACGCGGCGACCCGACACGACGATGCGGGCCTTGTCACGCGCAAAAGCAAAGGCAGTGGCGCGGCCGATGCCTGTGAGTGCGCCGGTGATGAGTACAACAGGTTGGCTTGTCATAGATGTTCCTTGATCGGTTCGCGCGAGCGATCCGTGTGGCCGCTCGCGCTGTAAGTCATGGTTTCCCGGCGCTCAGGCTTCCACCTCGATGGCGTCGACGCGGTCCGGATAGAAGGCGAGGTAACTCTTGATTGGCTCGACCGCCGCATACGGGTTCTCGTATGTCCACACTGCATTCACCGAGCGTTCGCCGCCCGACGGAATCGAGTAATACGAGCAGTCGCCCTTGTACGGGCAATACGTGGCATGCGTGGTGCGCTCAAGCAAGGTCATATCTACGTCCTTTCTCGGGATGTAGAGGACGGCTGGGTAAGCGGCCTCGCGCAGCGTCAGCGCTTCGCGGGTATCGGCGATCACGTTGCCGCCGAGCCTGACCACGATGTGCGCCGGGTTCGGCTCGATGGTGATGGGATGATCCGGGCTTGGGACTTTGACGGTTCTGCCTGCTGGGTTAAGGTTGCTTGACATCGAAACGCTCCTTGAATGGGTCGCCGTGCGCAAGGGCCAGGCGAAACCGGGCTGCGGGCCGCTGCCGCTCAGGCGGCAAACGGCATGAAGTCGATATACGCGCGTTCATCTCCGCCCCAGAACATGGCGGAAACGCTCGGGCAGATCCGGGTTCGACGAAAACCAGCGCCCGAATGCCACCTGCTGCCATGATGGGGCCTTTGAAGATTTTTCGCAGATACGATGACGCGACCGGCGCCAGCACGACACGATGCGAGAGGTCGAGCGCACCAACCTTGACCGGCGAAAGCAGCTGGAGATCGCTCACGTTCATTTCGTTGTCTTTATCAATGGAAATTGTCAGGAATTTCAGGGTACGACTGTTTTTTCAGGCTTTCACCGGTGGAGTCAGAGCTTCGAGCCGCCGTCGACATGTAACGTGTCGCCCGTCACCCAGCGTGCGTTGTCGGAGGCGAGGAAGGCGACCGCGCCGGCAATGTCGTCGGGTTGGGCAATGTGCTTGAGCGCCTGCATACCGAGCGTCATGTCGCGGCCCGCATCGGTTTTCGTGAAGTTCGACATATCGGTGGCGACTACACCGGGTGCGACGGCATTGACGCGGATGCCGCGTTCGCCGAGTGTGGAGGCGAAATGCTTGACGAGTGTATCGACAGCGCCTTTGGTGGCCGCATAAGCGGACAGCGCGCCGAGTGCGGAATGGGCAGCCAGCGAGGAAAGCAGCACGACGCTGCTGCGTTGTCCCAGTACCGGCAGCAGTTGCTGCACGAGGAAGTAGGGCGCCCGCACATTTACCGCGAACTGGTTGTCGAAATCTTCGACGGTGGTGTCTTCGATGCTCGCTGCCTTTGCGATGCCGGCGTTTGCGACGAGCACGTCCAGACGCTCGCCGACGTACTCGCGCACCTGCTTCGCGAGTGTATGCGGACCGTCAGCCGCGCGCAGATCCGCGCTGACTTTCTGGGCCTTGCCGCCGGTTGCACGGATTTCCGCGACCACTGCCTCGGCTTCCTTCTCTCCGCTGCTGTAATGGACGAGTACCTCTGCGCCCTGTTTGGCGAGTGCGAGCGCGCTGGCACGGCCAATACCGCGGGAAGCGCCGGTGACGAGGGCGATCTTGCCGTTCAGATTAGTCATGATCAATCTCCTGGGAGGTTAAAAGCTGCTGTGCTTGCGGAGTGCGGATGCACGCCGGCTAACCTGTGAGCCGGAGCTGCGGCGTCTGGTTTAAGACCGGTTTGCGTCGCTGCCATGGAAGCTAATCTAATGGCGCGTGGGGCAAAGGAAAAAGACTTTGTGGGCTGGTGGCCATGCCTCACGGGCATGCCTTCGCGATGCGACTCATGATTGTTCGCGCCGCGCAGCCCAATACGTCGCGGTAGAGCAGGGCGTCAGGAAGTTGAAAGTATGCGGCCGCACGCATGGCTGGGATTCGGTGCTGGTCCACGGGACGGACGTTAGAGCATGCGATGACCCGCACTTGCGTGTCTCGCTTGCAGCGCTCGCAATGCTGTTAGCAGTGACCTGGGATCGAAGTGCCTGCGGTAATCCACATCGATGAAGGCGAGCACGACGGTGCCGTCGCGGTCCAGCAGGTACGTGGCGGGCAGCGGCACGAGCCACGTACCTGCTTTCCTCGTCGACGGCGGCGCATAGCCGAGCGCTTCATACCGCGGGCGTAGGCCTGCGGGCAGCTCAAACGCGAGGCCGTATGCCCGCGCGATCTTCATGTCGGGGTCCTGCAATTCACGCATCGGCAGCGGCGTGCTGCGCGCAGCGGCGTTGCAGGGCGGTGCGATCGACACAGCGCACGCGCCGAGCGCGCTCACGTCCCGGTAGGTAGCAGCAAATTCCGCGAAACCCTCTTCACCGAACGAACACCACGTGCCGCGGGAAAAGTGCAGCACAACGGGCCCCTTGCTCAGCAGGTTTTCGAGTGCCACCTGATTTCCGCTGGCGTCTGCGAGGGTGAAGAGCGGCGCGCGTGCGCCGGCGCGCAGCGCGTGCGAGGCGGCTTCCGTTGAGGCGGCCATCGTCATCGCGGCGACGGAGTCCGCCGGTGAAAGGGCCGTGTTTTCTTGCGTCGGCAGTGCTGACATAAACACCTCTAAGAGCCTCTGAATGCAGGCAATAAGCTCGTTAATGTCAATTTATCCATTCCACAGGCAGAACAGAAGGTGCAGAATCGGATAGGACTTATTCCAGAGGAGAATCATGATGGACCGCCTTGCGGCGATCGAGATTTTCATTCGCGTGGTCGACACCGGCTCGTATTCTGCCGCGGCACGACACTACGACGTCGGCCAGCCTGCGGTCTCGAAGGCGATCGCGCAGCTTGAGGAGTGGCTCGGCGTCAAGCTGCTGCTGCGCACCACGCGCGCGCTCACGCCGACGGAGGCGGGCACCAGCTTCTACCAGCGCGCAAGACGCGCTGTCGAAGAGGCCGACGAGGCGGTGCTGGCCGCACGTGGCACCGCCTCCGGTCTGGCTGGCAAGTTGCGGGTCTCGGCGGCCGTCTGCTTTGCGCGGTTGCATATCGTGCCCAGGCTGCCGGAATTTCTAGCGCAGCACCCG
Organism: Paraburkholderia sp. EB58; assembly: GCF_050436665.1. Lineage (NCBI taxonomy): Bacteria > Pseudomonadati > Pseudomonadota > Betaproteobacteria > Burkholderiales > Burkholderiaceae > Paraburkholderia > Paraburkholderia sp. EB58. The sequence continues at coordinate 40,662 of NZ_JBNDMQ010000009.1, forward strand.
AACCTCGAACTTGAACTGGTGCTGGACGACCGCAACATCGACCTCGTCGAAGAGGGGATCGACCTGGCGCTACGCATGGGCGTGCTGGCCGACTCCAATATGACGGCGCGCAGGCTCGCCGAGGCGCGCCGACGGGTCGTTGGCACCCCTGAGTATTTTGAGCGTGAAGGGATTCCCACGGAGCCTGCCGATCTGCTCGCACATCGGGCGGTCATCTATACCCGCGACGGCGGCGGAGAAGAATGGAAGTTTCGCAAAGAGACTGCCGAGGTGTCCGTCAAAATGCAGGGACAGGTGAAAATCACGGCCACCGAAGGCGTGCGCGCGGCCGTGATTGCCGACATGGGGCTTGCCATTGCGTCCGAATGGGCTTTCACGCCGGAGTTGAAGTCCGGCAAGGTGGTGTCCGTAATGGACGATTGGATGCTTCCGACAATCAGCCTCTCGGCGGTCTATCCAACCGGACGGCTCGCGAGTACCAAGGCAAGGCAGTTCGCTACGTTCGTCGAGACTTGCCTCGCTGATGAAGCCGCGTGACAACCACAGCTAATCACGAGGCGCGACCCGACATGTCACCCGCCTGAAGGCCGCACAGGGCGGCAAATTCACTTACTGCGTCAGACCGTGCCTTCGAGATATTCGATCGCTTCGGCCAGCACCATTTGCGCAGCATTAGCCGGACGAGCCGCCGTGCGGCCGGCCGGTCCATACACTGCGTCGCCGCGTACGATGCTGTTTCCGGTGAGCGCACACACCCCTTGCGACCGCGCGATCCGCCGGATCCAGAGCTGCTCGCAATAGTTGGCCGCAGTGGAGTCGCGCCAGGTAATCGATACGGACTTCGGGCTGAAACGCTCGACAAAGGTCACGACGGCGCTTTCCGCGAGGTCCGCTGGGGCCCGTGCACGATCGGCCGCGGCACTGCGCCGTGCGCGACCGATGCACTCGCGCCCGGAGCGAGACGCGGGCTGGCGCAGTTCCTCCGCAGCGGCCTGACTGGCCTCATTCACTTTCGCTTCGCTTACGCTGGCCGCGTTCGACACCGGCTCGGCGCCATCCTTGAGCCCTGCAATGACGAAAGCCCATGGGTCGCCAAGGCGGGCAGGCGTCAATGTGGACGCCATCGCGGGCGCTGCAACGGCCGGCAACGCCTCGGCGTTCGACGAGAAGACGCGCTCAGTGGCGTCATGACGCTGGGTAGCATCGACCTTCAGAGATCGATTGCGTGTCGCGGCTCGCTTATGCGTGGCCGCGAAGTCTGACCCGGTTCCTGTTCCGTTCACGTCGAATCCTTTGTTTGGCTCTATCCTCGCGGACAGATCGGCCTGTAACGATGTGCTGTGGCAACTCACTTCGGCGCCCGCTGCTGCGCGGAGACGCCAATGCCCGTCGTGGCGGCAAGCGGCACAACGGGGCGTAGAGTGTGGGTGCCTTTGGCGACACCCTTGACCGCATGATATCGACTGGCTTAAACCGGATAAATACGCGTTCCCTGAAAACTCCGTTTGGGTTCGGCTAACAATCGCCGATGGGCAGATGGGGCGCGGTTGCGCCCCATCTGCGTCAAACGGTGACGACGATCTTGCCGAACTGGCCGTTCTTCTCCAGATAGCGGTGGACTTCCACGATGTCGTCGAACTTAAAGGTACGATCAATGACCGGCTTGAGTGCGCCGCTTTCCAGGCCTTTAAGGACAAATTCCACTGCGGCCTTGCGGCGAGTTTCGTCGCCGCTCGTCAGCCAGATGTTATGCGCCTTGACGGTGGTGACCTTGGCGATCATGTCGAGAACCGGCAGTGGCGTGACTTCGGTGCTGAGTGCACCGTAGATAAACGCAATGCCCCCAAACGAAAGGGCCGCAATCAGCTTGGCAAAGGTTGGGCCGCCGACCGGGTCGAACGCGACCCGTGCTCCGTTGCCGCCGGTGATGCGCATCACTTCCTGCACCAGATCGGATTCTTCCGTGGCGATCACGTGCGCCGCGCCGGCTTCGAGCAACTGGCCACGCTTTTCCGACGTGCGGGTCAGTGCAATTGTCGTTGCGCCCGCGTAGTTGGCGATCTGGATCGCCGCGAGGCCCACGCTGCTGGAGGCGGCAGGAATGATGACGAAATCGCCCTTCGTGACCTTCGCATCTTCGATGAGCGCGCCGTAGGCCGTGACGAACATCATCCATACCGAGGCAGCGTCGCTGTACGAGAGCGTCTTCGGATGCTTCACGACCGCGTAGTCCGGCGCAATGATGACCTCGCCATACGTCGAGTACTGGTTCATCGAGAACGACGGGATGACGCTGACGTCGTCGCCGACTGCAATGCCGCTCACGCCCGGACCGACCGCATCGACCACGCCTGCGGCTTCGTACCCGAGGCCCGCCGGAAACTTGACCGGCTCGATATAGATGTCGGTGCGCCACATGGCTTCGGCACGGTTGATACCGATTGCCTTGACGTTAATGCGAACTTCATTCGGCCCGGGGGCGCGGACCTGTTGCTCGACGAATTCCAGCACTTCGGGACCGCCGGCTTTTGCAAACTGAATCGTGCGTGACATGTAAACCTCGTGATCTAACTGGATGATGAAGAAGTAACGCGCTGAGCGTATTGAGTCTAGTGCAGGGTTACGCCGTCGCAAGGGCTTCGTAAGCGCGGAAGTCCGAGTAATTCGTCTCATCGCCGCCCCAGAAGGCGGAGCGGACATGAGGCGTGAGCGGCAGGTCGTGCTTCAGGCGGTACGGCAAGTCCGGATTTGATGAGAAGTGGCGGCCAAACGCTACCAGGTCTGCATCGCCCGACGCGACGATGGCTGCGGCGCTTGCACCGTCGAAGCCACCGGCAGCGATAATCGGTCCCGTGAAATGAGGACGTAGATACTTCACTGCGACCGGGGCGTGACCTTCATGCAGCGTATCGTCGCCCTTGACGCGCGGTTCGATCACGTGCAGGTAAGCGAGGCCATATCCGTCGAGCACCTTTGCCACGTAACTGAAGGTGGCTTCAGGATTGCTATCGGAGATGCCACCCCATTCGCCGGAAGGCGAGATCCGCACGCCCACGCGCCTGGCACCAAACACGGAGATCAGCGCTTCGACCGCTTTACGCAGGAACCGTACACGGTTTTCGATCGGGCCGCCGTAGGCGTCCGTGCGCTTGTTGGTGCCGTCCTGAATGAACTGGTCCACCAGATAGCCGTTCGCGCCATGCAGTTCGACGCCGTCGAAGCCTGCGTCGAGCGCGCGTTGAGCGGCCACCCGAAAATCTTCGATGATGCCGGGGATCTCTTCGATCTCCAGTGCGCGATGCGGTGAAGCGGGGACGAAGCCATCCTTGGTCAGCGCGACGCCATCGAACGGTACGACCGAGGGCGCCACCGGCGCGATACCACCGGTCATTTCCACATGGCTTTGCCGGCCGCCGTGGATGAGCTGCATGAAGACGCGGCCACCCTTGGCATGAACGGCATCGGCGATGGCCTTCCAGCCTTCCGTCTGGCCGTCGTGATAGAAGCTCGCGGCGCCCAGGTAGGAGCGGGCCGTGATCGAAATGCTGACGCCTTCGACGATTTCGAGGCCGCCTTCCGAGGCGCGCTGGCCGTAGAAATCGGCCATCATCGGGCTGGGAATGTCGCCGGGCTGGATGGTGCGCAGACGGGTCATCGGCGCCAGAACGACCCGATGGGAGAGGGCGTAAGCACCGACCTTCGTGGGAGTGAACAAGTGAGCCATGATCTTTCCTTGGGTAGCTAGTGAGGACTGGGACGTTCGACACAGTGCCGATTCGTTGATGGAGAATTTATCCATTCCTTAAGGCTTGGAGAAGACTCGGAATCGGATATGAATCATTCCAATCGGGGATGAGTGTCGGCGTGACGCAAAAGCGAGCCGTTACAGCCAAGGATGAGAGTTAATCTGGATAACGAAACAAATAGAAACGGTGCCGGTCCCATCGCGCTCGTCGAGCACTGGTGGTGAGTGGGCTCAATACTGGTTAAGGAATGCTTATTAAAGTCTCAAACCGCCGTCGACGCATAACGTCTCGCCGGTGATCCAGCGCGCGGCATCCGAAGCCAGAAAAACCACAGTGCCGCCGATGTCCTCGCACTGCGCGATGTGCTTTAACGTCTGCATCTCGAGGGTGGCCTCGCGGCCACTCTCCGTTGTCGCGCGAGCCGACATGCCCGTCGCCACAACGCCCGGTGCGATGGCATTCACGCGCACACCACGGCCGCCGAGCGCCAGCGCAAAATGTTTGACGAGCGTGTCGATTGCGCCTTTGGTTGCCGCATAGGCCGACAGCGAGCCGACCGACGCATGTGCCGCCAGCGATGAAACCAGTACGACGCTGCTGCCTTTGCACATCGCCGGCATGAGTTGCTGCACGAGGAAGTAGGGCGCGCGCACGTTCAACGCGAACAGTTCGTCGAAATCGTCGACGGTGGTGTCTTCAATGCTGGCGTCCTTCGTCACGCCCGCACTGGCCACGAGGATATCCAGCCGGGCGCCGATCACGACACGCACTCGCCTTGCCAGCCCGTGCGGCCCGTCCGGCGTGCGCAGATCTGCCGCGACCTTCTCAGCGTGACCTCCCGCTGCGCGGATCTGCGCGACCACTTCGTTTGCCGCCTTATCTTCGTGGCAGTAATGCACGAGCACCTGGGCGCCGGCCTTCGCGAGGGCCAGCGCGCTGGCGCGGCCAATGCCACGTGAGGCACCCGTGACGAGCGCCGTTTTGCCATTGAGAGGGCTCATAAGTCAGATTCCTGGCGTTCAGTGCCAACCGGTGATCACAACAAGAGACCTGTCCATACCTGGTGCCCCGGCGATATAGATCGCAGGCATGGAGCGGAGCCGGTACCGCGCCGTCGTGCTCAAGGGGCTGCCGCCGCCTCTCCGTCTGATGGCTAATCTAGCGAGGACTTGCGGAAAGTTAAAAGACTTTGTAGGCTGGCTGGCATGCCTGCGAGGCATGGATCAGCACCGAGGGCCTATGGAACTTCGCCATTTGCGGTATTTCATCGCCGTAGCCGAGACGGGTAGCCTGACGGTGGCAGCTGAACGCCGGCTGTACACCTCGCAACCGTCGCTGAGCCGCCAGATCCGCGATCTGGAAGAGGAGGTAGGCGCCGAGTTGTTCAATCGCAGTGCGCGCGGGGTCGAGCTGACGGCGGCGGGCAAGGCGTTTCTCGACCACGCGCGGCTCGCGCTATCCCAGGTTGACGCTGCAACCGAGGCGGCGCGGCGTGCGTCGCAACCCACCAAGCAGGTCTTTGCACTCGGTTTTCTGACGGGCCAGGAAATGACGTGGCTGCCACGCGCCATGCAGGTGCTGCGCGACGAGTTGCCAAAGATCGACGTGACGGTGTCGAGCCACTATTCGCCGGATCTGGCCGACGCCGTGGCGCGCGGCAAGCTCGACCTCGCGTTCTTGCGCGCCGAACCGGGATTCGATCTCGACTATCGGGTGGTGAGCCGCGAGAAACTCATCGTACTAATGCCGAGCGATCATCCCCTGACCGAACGCGACAGTATTCGTCCCGAGGATTTCAAGGGCGAGCCCTTCATCCTCGCGACGAACAAGGCTACGGTGTTGAATAAGGTGATCTTGAGGTATCTGCGCGATAACGCGATTGAGGTCACGCCCGAACACGGGGTCGACAATCTCGCCATGGCGATGTCGCTGGTGGCGTCCACGCGCGGGCTCGCGTTGCTGCCGGAGTACGCGAACAATCTGCTGCCGTGGTCGGTGGTGAGCCGTCCGCTCGAAGGCGAGGCGCCGACAGTCGATCTGGTGATCGGCTACAGCCGGTCGAATACGTCTCCTGTGCTGCAGCTGTTTCTTTCCAGAGCAGATGAATTGGTGATGTGACGGCCATCAAAGCCGTTGCCAGGCCGGCAGACGTTCTGCGGCTTTCTTCACAACGCAAACCGCTGCAAACGATAGGATCATCACAAATATCGCGATCATTGTTGCAATTCTCCCGTCGAATGCCGGTTGAATAGGGGCTAAATGTTATTGACGCATCATTTGCATGATGCGAAGATCACAACACAGTTCGCGGCCCGATCGCGAAGCATAAGAATTCGTCATGCCGACGAAGGAGACACAGGATGAGTGAGCCGGTTGCGGTCGCGGCCGCTTCATCGCCTCGCGTGCCATTGATCCGCGTTACAGGCGTCACCAAGAAGTTCGGTGGCGTGCAGGCGCTGCGTGGCGTCAATCTGGAAGTTCTGCCGGGTGAAGTGCATGCACTGCTCGGCGAAAATGGCGCGGGCAAATCCACCCTCATCAAGATACTGAGCGGCGTTCACACGTACGACGAAGGTTCGATCGAAATCGCCGGCCAGAAGGTCGCGTTCGAGTCGCCGGCGAAGTCGCGCGAGGCGGGCGTTGCGGTCGTCTATCAGGACCTGAGTCTCGTCGAATCACTGTCTGTTGGAGCCAATCTGATGCTCGGCCGCGAGCCGCGCACCCGGCTTGGCTTTGTCAGGCATCGCGAACTGATGGCGCAGGTCAGCGCCTTTCTGCGCGAACACAATATTCCGCTCGATCCACACGTACCCGTCGATTCGCTGCCGTTTGCCTACCGGCAGATGACGGAGATCTGCAAGGCGCTGATGGGTGACGTGCGCGTGCTGATCCTCGACGAACCGACGTCCGCGCTAACGGGCGGCGAAGAACAGATTCTCTTCGACGCAATTCGCACGGTGACGGAGCGCGGCGTCGGTGTGATCTATGTGACGCACCGCTTAAACGAGGTATTTCGCATTTCGCAGCGCGTGACCGTGTTCCGCGACGGGGCGAACGCCGGCCAGTTCGCCACAGCCGAGACCGACATGAAGCAACTCGTCGCGGCGATCGTCGGCCCGCGTCATGCGGCCATGCAGGCCAGACAGGAAACCTCGACCGGCGCGGCGGCGCAAGCAGCGCGCGGCGCAGACGAACGAACTGGTGTGCAGGTTGCATCACACGGCGCACCGCAGTTTCAACAAAGCGCGCCAGTGCTAACGCTTTCGAACGTGAGCAACGCGCGGCTCTCCGGCGTGAATTTCTCCGTGCGCAAGGGTGAAGTGCATGGCCTGGCAGGACTGATCGGCAGCGGTCGCACGGAAATCCTGCAGACGATCTTCGGACTGCTGCCGATTTACCAAGGCACTATTGAACTCGACGGCGAGCCGCTTGCCGTGCGCCGCCCCGCCGACGCGATCCGGCGCGGCATCGCGCTCGTGCCTGAAGACCGCCATCTGCAAGGCCTCGTGCTCGAGCATTCGATCGAACGCAATCTGACCTTGCCGCGCCTGCCGCAGTTTTCGCGCGGCGGCTGGCTGCTCGCGAAAGCCGCAGCACTTCAGGCCCGCACGGCGATGAAGCAACTTTCCGTGAAGGCGCCCGATGCGTCGACGCATGTGAAGTTTCTCTCCGGCGGCAACCAGCAGAAGGTCGTGTTCGCCAAATGGAATCACCCGCGGCCGAAGCTGTTGCTGCTCGATGAGCCGACCGTCGGCGTCGATGTAGGCGCGCGCGAAGAAATCTACGGCGTGGTGCACGACGCGGCGCTTGCCGGCACGGCCGTCGTTGTGGTGTCGTCGGATCTGGACGAACTGTTGCGGCTATGCGACCGCATCTCCATCGTGGTGGACGGCACGATCGGACGAACCGTTGAGCGCGGACAGATTCGCCACACGGAAGAACTACACCATCTCATTCAACTTTCCCGGCCTACTGAAGAGCTTGCAACATGAAGGAGTCCGTTTCGCCAATGCCCGCCGAGCAACAGGCCACCCAGCGTCGCGGACGCATGGGGCGCATTGCGCAGCTTCTGCTGCAGGGCGATCGTCCGTACATGCTGTATATCGCGTTTGCGATTCTGCTGGTGGTGTTCAGCTTCGCCTCGCCATGGTTCCTGTCGATCGACAACTTCCTGAATATCGGGCGGCAAACGGCGCTCGTGTCGATCATCGCGATCGGCATGACGTTCGTGATCATCGCGCGGCAGATCGATCTTTCGGTGGGATCGGCGCTGGCCTTGTCGGGCATGTCGGCGGCACTCGCGATGTCGCATATCAGCGATAGCTGGATCGTTGGCGCGATTGCGGGCATCGGCACGGGCGCGATTGTCGGCGCAATCAACGGCCTGGTCACGACGCGCCTCTCCATTCCGTCGTTTCTGGTTACGCTCGGCACGCTGAGCGCGGCGCGCGGTCTCGCGCTGATGGTCACCACGACGCGGCCCGAGATCATCACCAACGACAGGTTTATCGCGATCTTCGGCGAAGGCGATATTGCCGGCGTGCCGGTGCCGATCCTATGGACACTGCTCGCCGTGATCGGCGGCATTCTGCTGCTGCACTACAGCGTGTTCGGCCGCCAGGTGTATGCGGCGGGCGGCAATCCGACCGCCGCGCTCTATTCGGGCATCAACATTCGCCGCGTGACGACGCTCGCTTTCGTGCTGACCGGCGCGCTGGCCGGTCTCGCCGCGCTCGTGCTGGCCGCGCGTTCGCATGCGGCGCGGCCGGACGTCGTACAGGGCATGGAACTCGACGTGATCGCGTCCGTTACGCTTGGCGGCTGCAGTCTGTTCGGCGGACGCGGCTTCATTCTTGGCACGCTGCTCGGCAGTCTCATCATCGGTACGCTGAATAACGGCCTCGTGCTGCTCGGCGTAAGTTCGTCGCTGCAACTCGTCATCAAGGGCGTCATCATCGTCGCGGCAGTCGCGTTCACCCGCAAGTGAGTATTGAACGGTCAGAGTAAATGGGTCTTTCGCGCATGCGACGTGGCGCGGCAGGCCCCGAAGGGCAATTTCAAAAACGGCTGGAGACGCGGTACAACACGACCAACGGAGGAAAGTCATGAACTATCGTCGTGGATCAGGAGTGAGGCTAGCGGGTGTCGCGGTGGCGACGCTTATGGCCATGTGCTGTTCGCAGGCATTTGCGCAGGCATGCACGAGTCTGCCTGTAAATTCGATTGGACCGAAGGGTATCGTCGGGCAGGGACCGAACGGTGAGAAGGCATCGTCCGTCGATGCCGTCAAGCTGACGGATGCCGAGGCCGCGAAGGTGAAGGCCGGCAACTTCAAAGTCGGCATTTCGATGCAGACAATGAACCTCGACTGGTCGCAATTGCAGGTCCAGGGCATCACCGACACGCTGAAGAAATACGGCGTGGAAGTGATCGGCACGGCGTCGGCCGAGTATCAGGTCGACAAGCAGATTGCCGACATCGAAAACACGATCCAGCGCCATCCGAACGGCATCATCTCGATTCCGGTCGACGGCACGGCTACGGCTGCGACTTACAAGAAAGTCTCGCAGGCGGGCATCAAGCTCGTGTTCATGGACAACGTACCGACGGGCCTGAAGCACCCGGAGGAGTACTCAGCGATGGTCTCGGCAGATAGCGAGGGCAATGGCCAGATCGCGGCGAAGGTGCTGGCATCGTGCGTGCCGAAGGGCGGCACGGTCGGTCTCGTAAACTTCGGTGTCGATTACTTCAGTACGACGGAGCGCACGAAGGCCGTCAACGACTGGATGAAGAAGAATCGTCCGGACATCAAGATCAAACAGGTCGCCTTCACGGACCCGTCGAAGGTCGGTCAGATCGCGGGTGACTTCCTCACCGCCAATCCGGACGTGAAGGGCGTGTTTGCCGTGTGGGACCAGCCCGCGCTCGATACACTGACGTCGATGCGCGCGCAAGGCATCAATACGCCTATGACGACGGTCGACCTCGGACTCGAATCGGCAATCGAAATTGCCAAGGGCGGCCCGCTCAAGGCGACGGGTTCGCAGCGTCCGTACGATCAGGGCGTGGCCGAAGCGATGGCGATGATGAAGGCGCTGATCGGCCAGACGCCGCCGGCGTGGATCGGCGTGCAATCGCTGCCCGTTGTGCAGTCCAACGTGCTCGAATCGTACAAAACGGTGTTCAAAAAAGATCCGCCGCCGCAACTGGCTGATGCATGCAAGAAGGCAGCGCCCGCTTGCGGTTGATGATCTGAAGACGATTTAACGCGTTTGTTTGAGAGCGAAGCCCTAACGGGCTTCGCTCACGCCTCGCCATCTCATTCGTCTCCCGGCACCCCGTAGCTCGGCGCTACGGTCGGATTTAACGCCCGCGTCAGGTAGTCCTGCATTTGCGGTCGATAGGCCTGCCACAGCGCGTCCAGTTGTCCGATTGGGTCTGTTTCCTCCCAGTCGACGCGCAGATCGACGATCGGCCAGATCACGTCGCCCATCACCTTGAGCGCCGCCGAGTGCACGGGTCCGGCTTCACCACCCGCCGCGAGCGCGGCGCGCATCGCCGACAGCAGGCGGTCGGCCAGCACGCCGGGTGTCTTCTCGAATGCCTGAACCATGGCTTCTATCACCTCCGCGCCCGCCAGCATGTTGCCCGCGGCGACGCACTGGTCACCCGCCACCGCGTTGTGCACGCCCAGCGCTTCTTTACCCGTAAAAAACGCGGTACGGCCCTGGCTATCGATCACCGTCACCTGTCGATACTGGCTCCAGCCGTTCGCGTTGAGCGCCCGGTCCAACGCTGTCACTGGTTCGAACTGCTGATTTTCCAACAGGTCGAGAATCTGTGGGCCAAGCGCAGGCAAGGTGACGTTCTGTGTCGCCACCGCCCCAACGCCCGCGCGTAGCCAGGGGCATCGGGCGCCTACCGAAATACTGGAAGAACTGATGGCAACCCCCAGCTGACCAGTCTCCGGACAACGTCCGATGATCGAGAATGTCATGTCCTGCTTCTTAACCCTGATTGGGCTTCCAGTTATCCGGAATCACCGCGATCACGTCGATCTCCATCAGCCACTGGGGCTGACCCAGGGCGCTGACCACGAGGCCGGTGGAAATGGGGAAGACTCCCTTTAGCCATTTGCCGACTTCCTGATACACCGGCTCGCGATAACGAGGGTCGATCAGGTAAGTGGTGGTTTTGACGATATGCGAGAGGTCGCTACCCGCTTCCTCGAGCAATTGCTTGACGTTCTTCATCGCCTGCTCGGCCTGCGCCCGCGGATCGCCAAGCCCAACCAGGTTACCTTCGAAATCCGTGCCCACCTGCCCGCGCACATAAACGGTGTTGCCGGCCCGCACGGCCTGGCAAAGGTCGTTATCCAGTGACTGGTTGGGGTACGTCTCCTTGGTGTTGAACATGCGGATGCGGGTGTGCGTAGGTTGGTTCATCATGCGCCTTGATGTCAGTCGAGAAGGTGAGCCAGATGTTGTGAGTCAGGTCGTGCGCCACCAGGTCCCGTCTTCTGACAGTCGTCTGCCTGACGCTGCGACGCATCGCGATACGCGAGATATCTGCGCTGCGTGGCAATGTGATCCGCAATGTGCATGGCGTCGTGCCAAACACCCCAGATGAAACTGGAGCCCCGACGCGACAACCACGGCAGACCGAGAAAATAGACGCCGGGTTCGGTCGAAACGCCCCGTTGATGTTGAGGTTTACCGTTGGCGGCGAAAGCGTTGACGTTCAGCCAGTTGTAGTCGACCGTATAACCCGTTGCCCAGACGATCGAGGTCACGCCAGTCTCGACGAGGTCGAGTTCGCGAAGCGGATGGGTCACGCATTGCGGATCGGGGAGCGTATTGCGAGCCTCAGGTTCTTCCGGAAGGTCCAGTCCATTGCGGGCGATATAGGCATCAGCGGCATCGAGCACCGCCATATAGTTCTCGTCGCCGCGAGCGAGGTTACCTGCAAGATCCGGTTCGAAGGCGACGACGCCGCGCTCGAACGACTTCGTCAAGCCGACAAGCGTGATGCCCTGATTCGCAAGCGCCCGGAAGTCGACCGTCTGACCGCCACGCGCACCGCTCACAGCAATAGTGACGTGCTCCCTGCCTGGCGTAGCGACCTCCTTGTCCCATTCGCCAAGGACGCCCAGCCACCAGCAGTAATCACGATTGCGATAGGAGCGTGGCGGACGATCGTGTGGTCCAACCGACAGATACACCTTCTTGCCAGAGCGCTGCAGTTCATCGGCGATCTGCACCCCTGACGATCCGGCGCCCACCACCAGAACGGCACCCTCGGGCAATTGGCCGGGATTGCGGTAATCGGCCGAGTGGATCTGCGTGAGTCTCCCGTCTTGTGGCGCGATCGGTGGAATCAAGGGCCGCTGGAACGCACCGGTAGCAACCACCACACGGTTGGCCTCGACAACGCCCTCCGATGTCTCAACGGTGAAGCCGGGCCGGCCCGCGCTACGCACCACTTTCTTTACCTCCACACCGGTGCGGATGGGAGCGTTGAATTGCCGCGCATAAGCTTCGAAATAGTCGGCGACCCGCTCTTTCGAGGGGAAGGCGTCGGGATCGAGATCGTCGAATTCCAGACCCGGAAACCGGTCATGCCAGGCCGGGCCATTGGCAACCAGAGAATCCCAGCGTCCCGTGCGCCAGCGTTCGGCGATACGGCTGCGCTCCAGGACGAGGTGCGGCACGCCTTGCTTGCTCAGGTGTTCGCTCATGGCCACGCCGGCCTGGCCGGCGCCCACAACCAGCGTATCGATTGACGTTGTTTCAGCGGTCATGGCCATTCCCTTCTGAGAGGCAGCTGGATTTGGATCGGTCATGGCTTCGCCGCCGGTGTAAAGGCGGCCGTCGCGGAAAGCGATCCATGCGATGAATGCAATCTACGCCCGCATTGCGCATCCGAAAAACATATTTCAAAAATGCAATTCATGGCTTTTACCTATGCAAACGGATTTCTGGCGGCGCACAATCGCGACAAATGACACGCCGAGGGGCACGCGATGGAAGTGGGTCAATTGCACTATTCGTTGCGGCAGTTACGGTACTTCGTGGTCACCGCGGAAGCGCTGTCCTTCACCGCCGCGGCGAAGAAACTGCATATCTCGCAGCCGTCGATTTCGACCGCGCTAGCCGATCTGGAGGCGTCTTTCGGTGTGCAGTTGTTCATCCGCCATCATGCGAGCGGTCTGTCGCTGACGCAGGCCGGTCGCGACATGCTCGGACAGGCGCGCAATCTTCTGAAGAACGCGGAAGAACTGCAGTCCGCCGCGCGCGAGATGGACGGCGGCATGTCCGGTGCAATCGCGCTCGGCTGTATGGTCTCGCTTGCGCCACCGGTCATGCCGGCGCTCATCAGCCGCTTCATTGCGAGCCACTCTGGCGTCAACTTCCGCACCGAGGAAGCGCATCAGGATGACCTGCTGCGAGGCCTGCGCGACGGTACGCTCGATCTCGCGCTCACCTACAGCCTCGACCTCACCGACGAAATTGCGTTCACGCCACTCATCTCGCTGCCGCCCTACGTCATCCTGCCGAAGCTGCACCGGCTCGCCCGCGCGCGGGCCGTCTCGCTGACCGAACTGCTCGACGAACCGTATGTGATGCTCGACCTGCCGCACAGCCGCGAATACTTCGCGGGGCTGTTCGACGCGGTTGGCTCGCGGCCCGTGCCCGCGTTCCGTTCGTCGCAGCCGGAAGTAGTGCGCGGGATGGTGGCGAACGGGCTCGGCTATAGCATCCTGAACTTCCCGTTGAAGTTGCTCAGGACCGTGGACGGGGCGAACTTCGTGATCAAACAGTTCAAGGAAGACGTGACGGCGACGACGCTCGGCATCGCGCAATCGCGCGAGCTGAAACCGCGCCAGTTAGTGAAGCGCTTTGCGGAGTTCTGCGAAACGCATATCCGCGAACTGCATCGCAATGTCTGAACCGGCGCGCTTGCGCAGGGGGCATGTGCGACTGCATAGGAAAAAACTGGCTTTTACATCCGAAAACAATATTTTGGCTGGCAATTTGACTTGATAGATTGGTGCCCATCGCAACGCAATGCCGAACCGGAGGCCATATGGCTGCTCCTGCAACGTCGCCGGATTCTGGACCCGAGATCGCCCGCGAACTGCGGATGAACTGCGAGCGGCCGTTCGACGACGCGCGTTCAATGCCGCCGCGGGTCTATACGTCCGACGCATTCCTCGCGCTCGAGCAACGCGAGATCTTTTGCAAGGAATGGCTTTGCGTTGGGCGCACCAGTGCGCTTAGGAATTCCGGCGACTATCTGACCGCGCAGATCGACGGCCAGCCCGTCGTGGTTCTGCGCGACGAACAGGGTGGCCTGCGCGGCTTGTCGAACGTGTGCCTGCATCGCATGTCGGTATTGCTCGAAGGACGCGGCAACGTCAGACGTATCGTTTGCCCGTATCACGCATGGAACTACAGCCTGGATGGCGCGCTCGCCGGCGCGCCCTTGATGGACCGCCAGGCCGGCTTCTGCAAGGAAAGCTACCGCCTGCCGTCGATCCGCTGCGAAACCTGGCAAGGCTGGATATACGTCACGCTCGATCCCGACGCGCCACCCGTCGCGACACAACTCGAAGAACTTACGCAGCTGATCGAGCCATACGGCATGTCCGAGTACGTCGAGACCTTCTACGAAGAGCACGTGTGGGACACCAACTGGAAGATCCTCGCCGAAAACTTCATGGAGAGCTACCACCTGCCCATGCTGCATCGCGCGACGGTAGGCCCGCATTCGCGGCTCGAAGAGATGGAATGTCCGCCTGGGCGTGCGGCCTTCAACTATCATTGGATCACGAAGGAAGCGTCGCTGCCGATCGGCAACGCGCACCCTGACAACACGCGTCTACAAGGACACTGGCGGCGCACGACCGCGCTCCTCGCGATCTACCCGACGCATCTCGTGACGCTCACGCCAGGCTACTTCTGGTACCTCGTGTTGCAGCCGCGCGGCGTGGGTCAGGTCCATATCCAGTTCGGTGGCGGACTCTCGCCCGAGTTCATCAACGATCCGCAAGCGGCCGATTACATGGCCACGCTGAAGAGCCTGCTCGACGCGGTCAATGCGGAAGACCGGCGCGGCGTCGAAGCGGTGTTTCGCGGCGTGCATGCCCCGCTCGCGAAGCCAGGCAATCTGAGCCACCTCGAGCGGCCGAACTACGACTTCGCGCGCTATCTCGCGCGGCGAACTGCTTCCTCATGATGCGCGAGCCGCGCACCGGATGATCACACGACCATGTCCAGCCAATCGTTCATTTCATTCGCAGGCGTCAGCAAGTCCTACGACGGGGTGCACAGCGTCGTCGAGGGTCTCGATCTCGACGTCGCGCGCGGCGAATTCGTCTCGCTGCTCGGCCCGTCCGGTTCAGGCAAGACCACAACGCTGATGATGCTTGCAGGATTCGAGTCGCCGACACGTGGCGAGATCCGCCTGAACGGCAAGCGGCTCGACGACAAGCCGCCGCACCAGCGCGATATCGGCATGGTGTTCCAGAACTACGCGCTGTTCCCGCACATGACGATCGCGCAGAACGTCGCATTTCCACTGTCGGTACGCAAGATTGGGCGTAATGAACAGAAGGCGCGCGTGACGCGCGCGCTGGAGATGGTTGAGCTGCCGCATCTTGCGGCGCGCAGACCAGCGCAGCTCTCGGGCGGCCAGCAGCAGCGCGTCGCGCTGGCGCGTGCACTGGTGTTCGAACCGAGCGTAGTCCTGATGGACGAGCCGCTCGGTGCGCTCGACAAGCGCCTGCGCGAAAGCATGCAATACGAAATCATGCGCCTGCATCGCGAGCTGTCGCTGACGGTTGTCTACGTGACGCACGACCAGAACGAGGCGCTGACGATGTCGGATCGCGTCGCCGTGTTTTCCGATGGCCGAATCCAGCAGGCCGCGACACCGACCGAACTTTATGAAAACGCCGCGAATGCGTTCGTTGCGAACTTCGTCGGCGAGAACAACGGCTTGACCGGCCGCGTCATCGCAAGCGATAGCGAGTGGGCCACGCTGCAGCTCGCCGACGGCACCACCATCAGCGGCCGCGCGGGCGCCGAACTGCACAGCGGCGGCGAAGCGATGCTGGCGTTGCGACCCGAGCGCGCGCACATCGCGGCCTCTGGCGCGGCAACGGCCGATGCCGCGCGCGGCGAAGGCGATTCGAATGTCGTCCACGCGCTCGTGCAGGAGCTCGTCTATTGTGGCGACCACCACCGCGTGCATCTGAAACTGGCGCACGGCGAGAGCGTCGTTGTGAAGGTGCCGAACACCCAGCATCGCGATCTGCCCGCACTCGGCCATACCGTGGCGGTGACATGGCGCCGCGACGACTGCAAGATACTGCCCGCCGTTTTGTCACGCGTCGCGGTCGCTTCCGGCGACCGCGCCACATTTTCGCCTTCATCGTCCGCATCGCCACTCATCGCAGGAGTCAACTAAAATGCACGCTACTCGCTCCCGTATCCCGCACGGCGCTGTTCTCACCGCTGTCACAGTCCTCTCCGTCCTTGCCTCGACAGCGCACGCGGCTGACACGCTGTCAGTCGTCACGTTTGGCGGTGCTTATGAATCCGCCGCCAAACAGGCCTGGTTCGAGCCGTTCACAGCGAAGACCGGCATCGGCTTTTCCACGGAATCGTACGACGGCGGCCTCGCGAAGCTGTCCGCGATGGAACAGGCGAAGAACCCCACGTGGGACCTGATCGACCTGGAAACCAACGACGCCATCACGGCGTGCGACGAAGGCCTGTTGCAGAAGTTCGACCGCAAGCAGCTCGGCAATACCAGCGACTTTCTGCCCGGCTCGATCAGCGATTGCGCCGTCTCGGCGATGGTGTGGTCGACCGTGTTTGCCTACGACACGACGAAGCTGACGACGCCGCCCACCACCATCAACGATTTCTTCGACCTGAAGAAATATCCCGGCAAGCGCGGCATGCGCAAATCGCCGAAGGTGGCGATGGAGTGGGCGCTGATTGCCGACGGCGTCGCGCCGAAGGAAGTCTATAAGGTGCTCGGCACGCCTGCAGGCGTCGACCGTGCCTTCAAGAAGCTCGACACGATCAAGTCGAGCATCGTCTGGTGGGATGCCGGCGCGCAGGCGCCGCAACTGCTCGCGGACGGCGCGGTGGTGATGACTCAGGCTTATAACGGCCGTATCGACGATGCGACCCACAAGGACGGCAAGCCGTTCAAGGTCGTCTGGGACGCACAGGTGTACGACTATGAGTGGTGGGGCATTCCGATGGGTGCGAAGCACGCTGCCGACGCGGCGAAGTTTATCGTCTCCGCATCCACCCCGCAGGCCTACGCGGATCTGTCGAAGTACATCGCCTACGCGCCGCCGCGCAAGGACGCGATTCCGCTGATCGACAAGAGCCGCCTCGGCGATCTGCCTACCGCGCCGGCCAACTTCAAGCGTCCGCTGCAGATCGACGCAACGTTCTGGGCCGACAACGCGGATGCGATCAACAAGCGCTTCCAGGTGTGGCTCACGCAATAACGGCAATGGGCGAGACGATGAACACGTCACTGCAACCTACGGTAACGATCGGCGCCGGCAACTCCGGCGGCGATCGTCATGCCTGGAAACGCTCGCGTCGCAAGGCCGCCATGCAGGCGTTATTGCTGGCCTTGCCGTTGCTCGTGTTCCTGCTCGCCACCTTTATCGCACCCATCGCCAGCCTGCTTGCGCGCAGCGTGCAGAATCCCGAAGTGCGCGGCAGCATGCCGCAACTGACGGCGGCGCTGCACGCGTGGGATGGCAACGGCGTACCCGGCGAGCCGGTATTTGCGGCGCTCGGGCAGGGTTTGCGGCAGTCCGCCGAAGGCGGCGAACTCGGCAACCTCGCGCGCCGGATGAACTTCTATCAGCCGGAATTTCGCAGCCTGCTGATGAAGACAGCGCGCGAGACCCGCTCGCAGACGCCCGATGCGTGGAAGCCGGCGCTGATCGAGATGGATCCGCGCTGGGGCGAGCCCGAAACATGGCGGCTGCTGAAACGCGCCGCCACGTCGCCGACGCCCGACTACCTGCTCAACGCGATCGATGCGCAGGTCGCGCCGGACGGCTCAGTGACGTCGGTGCCTGCGGACAGCGCCATCTATCGCGCCGCCTTCGTGCGCACCGTCCAGATCAGCGGGACCGTCACGCTGTTGTGCCTGCTGCTTGGTTACCCGGTCGCGTATCTGCTTGCCACGTTGCCCCCGAAACAGGGCAACCGGCTCATGCTTCTCGTGATCGTGCCGTTCTGGACTTCGCTGCTGGTGCGCACGACTGCGTGGTATGTCCTGCTGCAGCCGGGCGGCGTCATCAATACCGCCTTGCTGCGCTTCGGCCTCATCCACCATCCTGTGCCGCTGATCTTTAACCGCACCGGCGTGCTGATCGGCATGACGCATATTCTGCTGCCGTACATGATCCTCGCGATTTATTCGGTGATGAAGGGCGTGTCGCCGGTGTACGTGCGCGCCGCGCAATCGTTGGGCGCGCATCCGGTGACGGCGTTCATTCGGGTCTATATTCCGCAGACGCTGCCGGGTGTTGGCGCGGGCTGCTTTCTCGTTTTCGTGCTCGCGCTCGGCTACTACATCACACCCGCGTTGCTCGGCGGAGCGGGGGACGAGATGATCAGCCAGTTGATCGCTTCGCAGACGAACGAGCAGCTCAACTGGGGACTCGCGGGCGCGCTGTCGTGTTATCTCGTGATCTTTACGGCGGTGTTCTATTTCGTCTTCAACCGGCTGGTCGGTATCGACCGGCTGCGATTCGGCTAGCGGGGAGACCGGCATGCAACCTCCACGTCACCAAACCCAAACCCTCACCGAGCGGATCGCAAGCATGGGACTGCGCGTGCATTGCGCGTTGATCTTCCTGTTTCTTGTCGCGCCAATCCTTGCGATCGTGCCGCTGTCGTTCAACTCGGGTTCGTTCTTTTCTTATCCGATGGACGGCATTTCGCTGCGCTGGTACCAGCAGGCCTTCGGCTCGCACGACTGGCAGCTAGCATTCGCGAACAGCATCGGCATCGGCGCGGTCGCGACCCTGATCGCGACCTGCCTTGGCACGCTCGCGGCGCTCGGGTTGAGCCGATCGGTATTCCCGTTTCGCTCGATCGTGATGCCGCTGCTGATTTCGCCGATGATCATCCCCATTGTCGTGGTCGCGGCCGGCTTCTATCTCATCTTCTCGCCGCGCGGACTCGTCAACTCGTATCCGGGCGTGGTGCTCGCGCATGCGGCGCTTGGCACGCCGTTCGTCGTGATCACGGTGACGGCCTCACTGCTGTCGTTTGACCAGAGCCTGCTGCGCGCCGCCGCTGGTCTCGGCGCGCGACCGTGGACGATGTTCCGCCGCGTCACGCTGCCCCTGATCGCGCCGGCTGTCGCGACGGGCAGTGTGTTTGCGTTCGCCACGTCGTTTGACGAGGTGATCGTCATCCTGTTCATTGGTGGTCCTGAGCAGCGTACGGTGCCGCGTCAGATGTGGAGCGGCATCCGCGACCAGATCGACCCATCGATCCTCGCGGTGGCGACGGTGCTGATCGTGTTCGCGACATTACTCTTCAGCGCGATGAACTGGCTGCGGGGCAGGGCGGCCGCCGCGTCGTCAGTCTGACTGTTGACGCCGGCGATCGGCATGCCTTGCAGCATGCCGATGCGCCCGGCCACCCAGGTAAAACACCAGGCAGGCAATCCACCCGCACGAGACCTTTAGAAAGGCCCGTGCGTGCCGTTAACAAGCGGTGGTCCGACAAAACGTGGACCGGGACCGGAGAGCAATGGTGACCAGACCGAACGGTACACAAAGGCATCGTTACCTGTGGCGAAGCAACGGAGGAGCCGACCGCCTTGCGCAGCCGTCCTTGAACGTGCCCCCCGCGCGGCGTACCGCGGTATTTGGACTTGTCCTCGTTCTGTTGAGCGTGCCGCTTCTGGCCTTCTGGGGAGCCTATGAAAGCTTGAGCGCAGGTTTTGCCGCGCAAGCTGCCAACGAGGCGGATAAAGCTTTCGAGGAAGCCCGCTACAGCGTCGCATGGGAAGAATCGGCCGAACGCAAGTACTTCCTGGACCCACGTCCGGAGGTTCTACGCGAGCACAGCGAGGCTGGTGCAGCACTGGATGCTTCGCTGAAGAAGGCGCTGGCACTTGAGCCTGGTAGCACCACCATGCTGCTCGGCTTGCTGGAGAAGCACGCGAAGTATCGATCGTTCGCAAAGCCGATGTTCAAGGCCGTCGATGATCACGACATCGCGAGAGCCAATGAAATCGACGAGGATTCGGCCGATCCGCTCTTCGACGATATCGAGGAAAAGGTCCTCGCAGCCGCGGCACAGCACCGCGACGATGCAACGAGGCAACTCGACCGGCTCGTTGCCGTGCAACGCATCGTCCTGATATCGACGCCGGTGGTCCTGGCGATCGGGGTGGGGCTGACGCTGCTGTTTCTTCAGATGCTGCGGCGTATTCGCGAGAATGCGGATGCGGCGGCCCAGGATGCGCTGCGCACGAGCGAACAGAGGCTGCAGGCGCTTGTCGCAAACACATCGGATGCGATACTCGTTTCCGATATCAACGGGATGGTGACTTACGAGGCGCCGACGCGAAGGCCGGATCCGTTGAAGAATCTGGGCCAGCTCGTCGGCACTAGTCTGCTCGATCCGATCCATCCCTCTGACCGTCCCACGCTGGAGGGTCTGTTGCAGACCGTGTCGTCGACGGCTCGATCCACGAAGTCCATCGAAATCCGTACTCGAGGCGAGGACGATGCTTGGCGCTATATTCAGCTCACCTTGACGAATCTGCTCGATGAGCCGGCGGTCGGCGCGATCGTGGCGACGGCGAGCGACACCACAGAAAGAAAGAACTTCGAGGAGCAACTGGCGCGAAGGGCGTTCTACGATACGCTCACCTCATTACCGAACCGCGCACTGCTGCTTGATCGTATTAGCCAGGCGGAAGCCCGCGCGCGAAGGCGTAATGCAATGATCGGGGTCGCTTTCATCGACCTGGATAACTTCAAACGAGTCAACGACAGCCTTGGACATCATGCGGGAGACCGTCTGCTGATCGCTGCGGCCAAGCGCCTCGAAGGATGTGTTCGTCCGTCGGATACCGTCGCGCGGCTGGGCGGCGACGAGTTCGTCATCCTGCTGGAACACCTGGGGAGTGAAGCGACGAGCGAAGGGACCCTGGTCGCGGAAAATATCCTTGCGCAATTCAGCCAGCCGTTCGACCTCGATAACAAACAATATATCGTCGGCGCGAGCGTCGGGCTGGCATTCGCGCACGCCGGCCACGGCCGTGGCGATGCTGACACGTTGTTGCGGGATGCCGACGTGGCGATGTACCGGGCCAAAAACGGCGGGAAGGGCCGCTATGTGGTTTTCGAAGAAAACATGCACGCGGAGGCGGTCAAAAAGCTGGAGATTGAAACAGACCTGCGCTTCGCGATCGAGCATCACGAACTGCGCGTGCACTTCCAGCCCATCGTGCAGCTTCAGGCCGAAGGGTTCCATGAAATGGAAGCGCTCGTGAGGTGGCAGCACCCCACGCGCGGTTTGTTGCCGCCGTCCGAGTTCATTGCGATTGCAGAAGAAAGCGGTCTGATCATTCCGCTCGGACGATACGTGCTGGAAGAGGCTTGCCGGCAGGTCGCCCGCTGGCAGCGGGAGTTTCCAACTGAGCCGCCATTGCAGATCAGCGTCAATCTCTCCCCCAGGCAGTTCGATGATCCCAACCTCGTTGCCGATGTGGCTGCAGCGCTGTCTGGTGCTCGCATCGAGGCTGCCTCGCTGAAACTGGAGGTCACGGAGGGCCTGATCATGCGGGATACGGAAAGAAGTATCGAGACGCTCCGGAAGCTGAAAAACTTTGGCATCACGATCGCAATCGATGACTTCGGTACCGGCTACTCGTCGCTGAGTTATCTTCGCAGGTTGCCGCTGGATATTCTGAAGATTGACCGGTCCTTCGTTCAGGGCATTGGCACGAGTGCCGAGGACGATGCGATCGTTCGCGCAATCATCTCCATGGCGCAGTCTCTCGGACTGTCCGTCACGGCCGAGGGGATTGAAACGCGTGAACAGGCAACGTTGCTTCGGGAATGGTCCTGCCAGACTGGGCAGGGCTATCTTTTCTCACGACCTCTACCCGCGGAAGAGTTCACCGCTTTGTTTCGTGCGCGTTCTTCCGGATCCAGCCGTAGCTATTCTGCGGAGGACCTCGCCGTGAAATTACTCTGACCCAAGGGCATTGTTTGTCCCGTTGTTCACATCATGCCCCCAGCGCTCCCCGTGCCACCCACCCCGGTCCCACCGGTCCCGCCTGTGCTGGAGGCCGGCGGCGCGATGGGATGTGCGGCCCCCATCGTGGACATCAGTGTGACCGCGGCGGCGTCCGGTTCGCCATTGGCGTCGATCGCGCCGTGAGCGAGGAGCGCTTCGAGATCGCTGTCCTCCCCGGGTTGACCGACGGCAAATGAGGTGGTCAGAAAATTGGGGGTGGAAAGCGTAACCCCATACATCTGCTGCAGATTCTGGACCACGGCGGTCTGCGCAGTCAGAACCTCGGTCTGATTCTGCAGCGTCTGCTGAAATTGCGCGTTTAGCGCGAAGCCGGCGATGAGCCCGCTTTCATTCGTGCCGAGTTGGGCCGCCAGAAACGACAGCAACAGATCCGTCTCCGGCGTGACGTTGTACGTGCCGCCAGCGAACGCCACAGAATGCAGCATCGTCCCGCCCGAGGTCGCAGAGATTACACATGGCGTCACTGCGCTGAGCGTCGCGTGGTAGTTTCCGTTCGCGTCTGCCGCGACCGACATCGAGCCCCGCGCGCAGTCGATGCTGATCGTCGCGTTTGCAAGCGCCTTGCCGGTTGCCGCCGTACCTGCAATCGAGACCATCGACGTGCTGCTTGTGCTGCTGCCACCACCACCGCCACCGCCTCCGCAGCCAGCGACCAATGCGACGAATACCATCAGCAGCGTTGCGCCGCCAGGCCGAATGAAGTGCTGCTGACGAATGTTCATCGAAGTCTGCCGTCGGTTAGGGCATGGTGTCTAAACGAATCAGCGGGGCCGTCTATTCCATCTTTCCCGCAGATCTCGATGGAATAGAGTGGCTCCGCCTTACGTTTACCCATGACGTTGACGCTTGCTGGCAGACAACGAGCGCGCTCGCCGCGCTCAGCGGAGGTGATCATGAAATCAACGCGGCTATTTGCAGCATTCCTGATAGTTCTGGCGGTCGCCGCAGCGGGATGCTCGTCAAACACGGGCACGCACGGCGACACGACGTCCAGCAGTGGTAGTAGTAGCGGCAGCGGTGGCAGCGGCGGCAGTGGCGGTAGTGGCGGTAGTGGTGGCAGTGGCGGATATTGATGAGTATCGTCACGGTGCTACAGGTGGATTCGCGCGGAATGTCGATCACCGTCCTGCTTCGACTTGCTAACCCGTGCTCGTCAAAGCGACGATAAAGTCAAGGAATACCCTTGTCTTGGCCGGCGTATGGTGCCGCGATGGATGGTACGCATAGAGCGGGAAGCGCTCATCCGGCCAGTCTGGGAAAAGATTGACAAGCCGTCCCTCCCGAATCAGAGGTTCCGCTCCGAGCAGTAGCATCTGCGCGACGCCGGAGCCGGCCAGACACGCGTTGAGGAGTGCGCTCGGATCGTTCACCGTAAGCCGTCCATTGGTTTCGACAACCAGCTTTTTGCGCTTGCGATGAAACTCCCACGGATACGGCTTTCCGGTTTCCGGGTTCCGGAATTCGAGGCACCGGTGCACTCCGCGACCCAGCTCTTGAGGTTCCGCTGGCCGCCCCCGGCGAGCGAGGTACGAGGGTGCTGCGACGGTGACAACTGCGGTGTCCAGAAGCTTTCGCGCAATCAGACTGGATGAGCGAGGTTCGCCAAATCGCAAGGCCAGATCGAAGCCGTCCACGATGAGGTCGCCAAGCTGATCTCTCGCAATGAACTCGAGTTCAAGTTCAGGATGCGCATCCATGAATTCGTCGAGCTTAGGGCTCAGAACGATGCGCAGAAAAGCCGGATCAAGATTGATTCGCAGCTTCCCGCGTACTGTTACGACGCCTCCTGCCGCGGCTGCGGCCGCCTCTTCCATTCCCCTCAAGTGCGGCATGACCTGCTCGTAGAACCGTCGGCCCTCCTCAGTGAGGGAAACGGCGCGGGTCGTCCGATTGAACAGCCGTATTTTCAGCCGCTTTTCGAGTCGAGCGATGGCCCGGCTAACCCCGGGTGGCGACATACCCATCAATTCGGACGCGGCTGCGAACGTCCCCGCATCGACGACGGCAGCAAATACGCTGATACCGCTAGAGAGATTCTCGCTGGACGATCTCATAGGCGCTCCACGCACAGTGCGTCAAAAACCGCACTATGACCCATTAGTGACTGGTTGTCATTTCACAAGTGTCATTCGTGTCATTTAGTTTCTCGTCGCGTTTGCCCACAATGCATCCCAACGGTCCATTTGGACCTCAACGATTCAAAGGAGCATTGCCATGAATACCCGTCATCTCGTGCTTGCCATCGCGGCGGCCATCGCCTTCCCTGTCGCTGGATACGCTCAGGAATCCAGTCCGACTGTCACTCGTGCGCAGGTGCGCGCAGAACTCGTACAACTGGAAGGCGTCGGCTACTGGCCCGCCCGCGCCAATGATCTGCATTACCCCACCGACATTCAGGCAGCCGAAGCGGCTGTGGCCTCGCACAAGGGTGCCGGGTCAATCGTCGGCAGTGGCGTGGGCGGTGCGCCCAGCGGTTCGTTCGCGTCGGGCAACCGCGCCACCGCAGGAGCGGCCCTCGCGAATGCACCGATCGAGCCGCTTTACGCGCATCACTGATTGGCACGTCAGGTGACAGAAAACGAAATCTACGCAAGGAGAAGCTGCAATGTATGCAATAACAGGGATCACTGGAAAAGTTGGCGGTGCGGTGGCGCGCACGTTGCTCGCAGCGGGCCAATCGGTGCGCGCGGTTGTACGCGATGTCGCCCGGGCTCGTTCGTGGGTGGAGCGCGGGTGTGAAGTGGTGACAGCCGACATGGACGATGCGGCGTCCCTTACCGCCGCTTTCGCGGGCACGCAAGGCGTGTTCATTCTGCCGCCGTCTGAGTTCGATCCGTCGCCGGGCTTCCCCGAGGCACGTACTGTCATTGACGCCGTGCGCGGGGCGCTTCAGTCGGCGGCACCTGGCAAGGTGGTCTGCCTGTCGACGATCGGCGCGCAGGCCTCCGAGACCAATCTGCTTACGCAACGGACGCTGATGGAGCAGGCGCTTCGCGATTTACCGATGCCCGTGACATTCCTGCGGCCCGGCTGGTTCATGGAAAATGCCGCATGGGACGTTGCGCCGGCCCGGGACGAAGGGATGATCCCCAGCTTTCTGTATCCGCTCGACAAGGCTGTGCCGATGGTCGCGACCGCGGACGTCGGTCGCGTTGCCGCGCAACTGCTTCAACAAACCTGGCGCGGCGTGCGGGTCGTCGAACTGGAGGGGCCGCAGCGTGTGAGCCCGAACAACCTGGCCGAGGCTTTTGCCCAGGTACTCGGTCGTCCGGTTCGTGCGGAGGTGGTGCCGCGCGAAACATGGGACGGGCTGTTCCGGTCCCAAGGCATGAAGGAACCGTTGCCGCGTATGCGTATGCTC
This sequence comes from Paraburkholderia sp. EB58, assembly GCF_050436665.1. NCBI lineage: Bacteria > Pseudomonadati > Pseudomonadota > Betaproteobacteria > Burkholderiales > Burkholderiaceae > Paraburkholderia > Paraburkholderia sp. EB58. The sequence goes on from NZ_JBNDMQ010000009.1 coordinate 66,107, forward strand.
GACGGGTTCAATGAAGGATTCATTGCCTTCGAAGGCGAGGAAGCCGACATCGTCAAGGGCGAAGTGGAACTGGAAACCGTTCTGCGAGGCCTCGTTTCGCAGGCGGCCTAACGCGCGGGCGCATCCGGCGGCACGTACAGGATGTTGCGTCGCCGGGCGCTTTCCGCTCATCGTTCATCAAAGGATTCATATCAAGGGGTTCGCTATGGAATACAGCACACTCGGCAGGTCAGGCCTGCGCATTTCCCGTCTTTGCCTTGGCGCCATGACCTTTGGCGCCGGTACCGGAATCTGGGGCGAAATTGCCGGTCTCGACCGTGGAGAGGTCACGCGGCTTGTCGCGATGGCCGTCGACCGCGGTATCAACCTGATCGATACGGCTGACGCCTATTCGCAAGGGCAGTCTGAAGTGGTCGTCGGTCAGGCGTTGGCTGATCTTGGACTCGACGAGTCGCGCATGCTGGTCGCGACCAAAGTTCGGCTGCGCACAGGAGTCGGCCCCAACGACGTCGGGCTCGGCCGCTCGCACATCATGCGGTCGGTGGAGACGAGTCTTCGGCGTATCGGCCGCGATCATATCGACCTGTTTCAACTGCACGATCGCGATGAACTTGTTCCGCTGGAAGAAACGCTTCGTGCTCTTGACGACCTTGTGAGGCAGGGCAAGGTGCGTCACGTCGGGGTCTGCAATTTCAGCGCGGGCGACCTGGAGCGCGCACAGGGAATTACCGCCCGCACGCACTGGGCCCGCGTCGTCAGCAATCAGGTTCACTATGCGCTGACGAGCCGCGACGTCGAGCATGACATCGCGCCCGTGGCAAAAGCGAATGGTGTTGCGCTTCTGGTGTGGAGTCCGCTCGCGGGCGGGTACCTGAGCGGTAAGTACACGCAGGGAAGCAGCGGCGAAACCGGGCGTCGAACCAAGCTGAATTTTCCGCCGATCGATCCGGCAAAGGCGGATCCTGTCGTGCGCGTATTGTGCGACATCGCTACGGAATTGAACGCCTCACCGGCGCAGGTGGCATTGGCCTGGATTCTGGCGCGCCGCGAAGTCTGTTCCGTCATTGTTGGCGCGCGCACGCCCGACCAACTGACCGCTAACCTCGACGCTCAGAAAATTGCGTTGACCGCAGCGCAGACCGAACGTCTGAATCAGGTTTCGCAGCCGAACCTGCCGTATCCTTACTGGATGCAGCAGTTCCATGACAAGGATCGGGTAGTGGTCTGATTACGTGCCGCGGCCGTCGTTCAAATGTAGCCGCGGCTATCAAAGCCGCTCAATAATCGCTTTCGCCGCGGCCGGATTGCGCTCCTTGAAGCCGCTAATTACGTAGAGGTAAACATCGCGCTCACTTTTTGCGGTGGCCTTCGCCTCGACAGGTTCGAGATCCTCAGGGACGGTGCCTGTGGCGAGCTGGCGTGCCCGCTCCGCCCACGCATCGAGCGCCTTCTTCGAATAGCCTTGGGCCTGCTTTTCGGAAGTCCCCATGATGCGCGCATACACGAACGGCGCGGTGATATTGGCGATCTGCGGATAGTCGCTGTCGCCGGCGAGGACGATCGCCACGCTGTATTTGCGCGCCAGCGCGACGAACGCTTCGTTGCGGAAACTCTCGTGGCGGACTTCCACGGCGTGCCTCAACGTGAGGCTGTCCAGTTTCTTCGGTAGCAAGGCCAGGAACGCTTCGAAGTCCTCTGCATCGAACTGCTTGGTCGTGGCGAATTGCCAGTTGATCGGCCCAAGCTTGTGTTTCAGATGCACAAGGCCGCTGCCGAAGAAGCGTTCGATACTGTCGCCAGCTTCGGCCAGCACGCGCCGGTTCGTCGCGTAGCGCGGTGCCTTGAGTGAGAACGCGAAATCGTCGGGCGTCTCGTCGTGCCACTTCATATAGCTCTCCGGCTTTTGCAAGCCGTAGAAGGTGCCGTTGATTTCGATCGTGGTCAGCTGGCGGCTTGCGTATTCGAGTTCGCGCTTTTGCGTCAGGTCTTCCGGATAAAACACGCCACGCCATGGGGCGTAGGTCCAGCCTCCAATGCCAACCCGGATTCGCGGTTTCGTGCGCGTTGCCATATGCGGTTTTCCTCGTTGTTTTCGTTTGCCTTGCGGGGCGGCGGATTCGGAAGTAAACACAGCAAGCTCGATGCCACACGATCGATCTGCGGTGAATTCGTCGTGCAACTCGGCGAGCGCATAGCTTAACGCAGCCGTCGTTTCGACGCGTAAGGTCTGAGAAAGCCGTCTCCCGCTTCGTTCAAGCGCATCTGGCGTGCCGAGCATTTCTCGTACTGGATGACGTGCATGATGAGCAACAGCCTCAGGTGGCGGAACTGGAGCACGTCACGACCTCGCGTGCGGCGGCTACTGCAATGGCGGAAAACTACGTGGGTATGGCGCCGGTATAGCGCAACGCGCTTGCCGGAAGCGCGCCGCTACGCGCTACCTGCGCCATCCACCTTCCTGCTGCGCCGCGCGGCCGGCGCGGCTTCGCTTGCCACTGCCTTCTGCGCTGCCTCAGCCGCCTCCGCGGCTTCGAGGCGCCGGCTCGCTTCGCCTACCTCGTGCCTGAACTGCACCAACGCGGCCAGCGCCGCATCGGGCGGCTGCAAAGCGGCCCATAACACCTCGATCAGGCTGTCCGCAGTGGCTTCGATATCCGTGCGGCGATTAGCGAGCGTGGCGTCCCACAAGACGTGCTCCATCGGCCCGAATACCATGGAACGCAAGAGCCGTAGCGGCACATCCGCGCGCACCTGGCCGGTTTCCTGGCCATGCGCGAGCACGCGCATCAGCGGCGCCGTGTAGCGCCGTTGCATATCCGTAAGCGTTTCGCTGAGTTCGTGATGCCGCGCCCGGCCTTCCGAAAGCACCAGCGCGCACAGGTCCGTGCCGTTCACCAGCATCAGCCGCAGGTGCGTCCGCACGATGAAGGCGAACTGCTGGCGCACGCTGCCGTCGCGCGGCAGACCGGTTTCGATCGCCTCGATGATTTCGTCGTACCAATCGCCGATCACCCGCGCGCACAACTCGCGTTTGCCACGAAAGTAGCTGAATACAGTTGCCTCGGAGATCCCGAGGCGCTGGGCGATCTCTGCCGTCGTGGCACGCTCGTAGCCCTTCTCGGAGAACACGTCGCGCCCGGCCTGAAGGATTTCCTTCACGCGCTGCTGCGATTTACGGCCGGCCGGCTGGCGGCGCGACGCGGGCGCTTCCGACGTGGTTACGGCCTTCGGTGTGGCCATCATCTGAGTCCAGTTCAAGTTTCGAGATTCTGGGATCCCGGTGGCGTTGAGTTTAGCACGCTGACACAAGGACTAAAGGCGCCTGACAGATATCTGAGTATCACTCAAAAATACCTATTGACGTATACGTAAATCTAGCGTGAAATTCGCCTTGTGCAACCGCGCGAGGCCGCCGCGCCCGCGAGCGCCGCCTACCGCGCACGAACGCCTACGAATTCCTGGAGACACTGCAATGAGTAACCTGCCCGGTTTGCAATTCCCGCTTGGTGAAGAGATCGAAATGCTGCGCGACAGCCTCTCGGGTTTTGCGGCGAAAGAAATTGCGCCGCGCGCCGCTGAAATCGATCGTACCGACCAGTTCCCGATGGATCTGTGGAAGAAGTTCGGCGATCTGGGCGTGCTCGGTATGACTGTCTCGGAGGAATACGGCGGCGCCAACATGGGCTATACGGCGCACATGATCGCGATGGAAGAAATCTCGCGGGCGTCGGCTTCGGTTGGCCTGTCGTATGGCGCGCATTCGAACTTGTGCGTGAACCAGATCCACCGCAACGGTACCGAGGCGCAAAAGCAGAAGTACTTGCCGAAGCTGGTGTCCGGCGAACACGTCGGCGCGCTCGCCATGAGCGAGCCGAACGCTGGCTCGGACGTGGTCAGCATGAAGCTGCGCGCCGACAAGAAGGGCGACCACTATGTGCTGAACGGTACCAAGATGTGGATCACCAATGGGCCGGATTGCGACACGCTGGTGGTCTACGCAAAAACGGATATTGAAGCCGGCCCGCGCGGGATTACGGCGTTTATCGTCGAAAAAGGCATGAAGGGTTTTTCGGTTGCGCAGAAGCTGGACAAGCTCGGCATGCGTGGTTCGCATACGGGCGAGCTGGTGTTCGAGAACGTTGAAGTGCCGGAAGAGAACATCCTCGGTCAACTGAACGGCGGCGTGAAGGTGCTGATGAGCGGGCTTGACTACGAGCGCGCGGTGCTCGCGGGCGGCCCAACCGGCATCATGGTCGCGGTGATGGACTCGGTGGTCCCCTATATTCACGACCGTAAGCAGTTCGGTCAGTCGATCGGCGAATTCCAGCTCATCCAGGGCAAGGTGGCTGATCTGTACACCACGCTGCAGGCGTGCCGCGCGTATCTGTATGCGGTTGGTCGTCAGCTTGACACGCTGGGCTCGGAACATGTGCGCCAGATGCGCAAGGACTGCGCGGGCGTGATTCTCTATACCGCTGAAAAAGCCACGTGGATGGCCGGCGAAGCGATCCAGATTCTCGGCGGCAACGGTTACATCAACGAGTATCCGGTGGGACGTCTGTGGCGTGACGCGAAGCTCTATGAGATCGGCGCGGGCACCAGCGAAATCCGCCGCATGCTGATCGGCCGCGAACTGTTTGCAGAAACGGCTTGATTGACTCGTGCCACTCAGGCCGCACGGCATAGCCGGGCGGTGAATAGAACAGCGGCGCACAGGAGAGCCACGCAATGCCGATCATCGAAACAAAGCTGAATCCGCGCTCGGACGATTTCCGCAACAACGCGGCCGCGCTCGAGGCACTGGTTGCCGACCTGCGCGCCAAAGTCGAAAAGCTCGCGCTGGGCGGCGGCCAGGCCGCGCGCGACAAGCACGTGGGGCGCGGCAAGCTTCTGCCGCGCGACCGGATCGCTCAACTGCTCGATCCGGGCACGCCGTTCCTGGAACTGTCGCAACTGGCGGCGTTCGGCATGTATCACGACGATGCGCCGGGTGCCGGCGTGATCACCGGCATTGGCCGCATCGCTGGTCAGGAATGCGTGATTGTCTGCAACGACGCCACGGTGAAGGGCGGCACGTATTATCCGGTGACGGTGAAGAAGCACGTGCGCGCCCAGGAGATCGCAGCGGAAAACCATCTGCCGTGCGTATATCTGGTGGATTCCGGCGGTGCGAATCTGCCGAATCAGGATGACGTGTTCCCCGATCGCGATCACTTCGGGCGCATCTTCTACAACCAGGCGAACCTGTCCGCGGCCGGCATTCCGCAGATCGCGGTGGTGATGGGTTCGTGCACGGCGGGCGGCGCGTACGTGCCGGCGATGAGCGACGAGTCGATCATTGTGAAGAACCAGGGGACGATTTTTCTCGGCGGCCCGCCGCTGGTGAAGGCAGCGACTGGCGAAGTGGTCAGCGCGGAAGACCTGGGTGGCGGCGACGTGCATACACGTCTGTCGGGCGTGGTCGATCATCTGGCGCAGAACGACGCGCATGCGCTGGGAATTGCGCGCAGTATCGTCGGCAATCTGAATCGCACGAAGCAGGTGCCGGTCGCGCTGCAGGAACCGAAGCCGCCGCGCTACGACCCGAAGAGCATGTATGGCGTGATTCCCGTCGACACGCGCAAGCCGTTCGATATCCGCGAAGTCATTGCGCGTATCGTCGACGATTCCGCCTTCGACGAATTCAAGGCGCGCTACGGCACGACGCTCGTGACCGGTTTCGCGCATATCTGGGGTCATCCGGTTGGCATCATCGCCAATAACGGCATCCTGTTTTCGGAGTCGGCGTTAAAGGGCGCGCACTTTATCGAACTGTGCTGCCAGCGCAAGATTCCGCTCGTGTTCCTGCAGAACATCACGGGCTTCATGGTGGGCCGCAAGTATGAAAACGAAGGCATCGCGCGCAACGGCGCCAAGATGGTGACGGCGGTGGCGACGGCCAAGGTGCCGAAGTTCACGGTGATCATCGGCGGCTCGTTCGGCGCGGGCAACTACGGCATGTGCGGCCGCGCCTATTCGCCGCGCTTCCTGTGGATGTGGCCGAACGCGCGCATCTCGGTGATGGGTGGCGAGCAGGCGGCGTCGGTGCTGGCGACGGTCAAGCGTGACGGCATCGAAGGCAAGGGCGGCACGTGGACCGCCGAGCAGGAAGAGGCGTTCAAGCAGCCTATTCGCGAGCAATATGAACACCAGGGCCATCCGTACTATGCGAGCGCCCGCCTGTGGGACGACGGCGTGATCGACCCGGCGCAAACTCGCGATGTGCTCGGCCTTGGGCTGTCCGCAACGATGAACGCACCGATCGAAGACACGCGGTTTGGCGTGTTCAGAATGTAACGGCGGGCCCCGAGCGAAGGAGTCGATTGATATGCAATACGAAACTTTGAGCCTGACGTTTGCCGGCCCGGTGGCGACGGTGACGCTGAATCGTCCCGACGTGCGCAATGCGTTCAACGAAACGATGATCGCGGAAGTGACCGCAGCGTTTCAGGCGCTGAACGGGCGCGATGACGTAAGAGCGGTGGTGCTGGCCGCCAACGGCAAGGCGTTTTGCGCGGGCGCGGATCTGAACTGGATGAAGAAGATGGCCGGTTACTCTGATGAAGAGAACCGTGCCGATGCCTTGCGTCTCGCGGCGATGCTGTCGGCGATCTACCGCTGCAGCAAGCCGGTGATCGCGCGCGTCAATGGCGATGCCTACGCGGGCGGCATGGGGCTGATCTGCGCCTGTGACATCGTGGTGGCGGTGGATACGGCGCGCTTCTGCCTCTCCGAAGCGCGCCTCGGCCTGATTCCCGCGACCATCGCCCCCTACGTGATTCGCGCGCTCGGCGAGCAGGCTTCGCGCCGCTATTTCACCACCGCCGAACTGTTCGACTGCGCGACGGCGCTGCGTCTGGGACTCGTCAGCGAAGCGGTGAGCGACGACAAGCTCGATGCGACCGTGCAGCAACTGGCCGAGACGCTGTGCGCCAACGGCCCCCACGCGGTGCGAGCCTGCAAGCAGCTCGTGCAGGATATCGCGGGGCGCGAACTGGACGAGACGCTGATCGAAGACACGGCCTCGCGCATTGCCCGCGTGCGCGCCAGCGCAGAGGGCCGCGAAGGGGTGGCGTCGTTCCTTGAAAAGCGTGCGCCCGCGTGGCGCAACTGACGTCGCCGCACGCCACGAAAAACCGCAGAACAACGGTCCTGAACAGGACAACTCAGCGAGACACCTCATGTTCAACAAGATTCTGATCGCCAACCGCGGCGAGATTGCCTGCCGGGTTGCCGCGACCTGCAAGCGTCTCGGCATCGCAAGCGTGGCGGTATATTCCGACGCGGACGCCAACGCGAAGCATGTCGAAGCGTGTGACGAAGCGGTGCATATCGGCGGTTCGACCGCGGCTGAGAGTTATCTTCGCTACGAACGCATCATCGCCGCGGCGCTCGCAACCGGCGCGCAGGCGGTGCATCCGGGCTACGGATTTCTATCGGAGAACGAAGATTTTGCGCAGGCCTGTGAAGCAGCAGGCATCGTCTTTATCGGACCGCCGGTCGAAGCGATTGCGGCGATGGGTTCGAAAGCGGCCGCCAAGGCGCTGATGCATGCAGCGGCTGTGCCGCTGGTGCCTGGCTATCACGGCGACGATCAGGACGCGCAACTGCTGCAGCGCGAAGCGGATTCGATGGGCTACCCGGTGCTGCTCAAAGCGAGCGCGGGGGGCGGCGGCAAGGGCATGCGGGTGGTCGAGCGCAGCGAAGATTTTGCGGCGGCGCTCGCTTCGTGCAAACGCGAGGCGGCCAGCAGCTTCGGTAACGACCGGGTGCTGATCGAGAAGTATCTTACGCGGCCGCGCCACGTCGAGGTGCAGGTGTTTGCCGACCAGCATGGCGGGGCCGTATATCTGTTCGATCGCGATTGCTCCGTGCAACGCCGCCATCAGAAGGTGCTGGAAGAAGCGCCGGCGCCAGGGCTCTCCGCCGAATTGCGGCGCGAGATGGGCGAGGCGGCGGTTGCTGCGGCGCGCGCGGTGGATTACGTGGGCGCGGGCACGGTCGAGTTCATCATGACTGGCTCGAGCGATTTCTACTTCATGGAGATGAACACGCGCCTGCAGGTCGAGCATCCGGTGACCGAAATGGTGACGGGCCTCGATCTGGTCGAATGGCAATTGCGCGTGGCCTCTGGCGAGCCGTTGCCGCTCACGCAGGCGCAACTGAAACTCGACGGTCATGCCATCGAAGCGCGGATCTATGCAGAGCATCCGGCGCGCGGGTTTCTGCCGTCGACGGGCACGCTCAAGCATCTGCGCATGCCGGAAGGCGTGGAGTTCACGATTAGTTCGACGGATTCGCCTGGCTCACGTGCGCCGGTGCGGATCGATAGCGGTGTGCGCGAAGGCGACACGATCACGCCGTTCTACGATCCGATGATCGCCAAGTTGATCGTGCATGGCGCAACGCGTGCCGAAGCGCTGGCGCGAATGAGCCGCGCATTGCGGGCTTGCGAGGTGGTGGGCCCGCATACCAATGTCGAGTTCCTGCAGCGTATTGTCGCAAGCGAGCCTTTCTCGAGCGGCGATCTCGATACCGGCCTGATCGAGCGGCATCACGATGCGTTGTTCGCGCCGGTGAAAAAGCCCTTCCGTGAAGCGCTGGCGCTCGCCTGCGCTGCGTTGCTCACGCGTGAAGGCGGCACCGCGCATGGCGCGTCGCCGTGGGATGCCTTGTCGCACTGGCGCCTGAACGGCGGCTATACGCAGACGCTCGCCTGGCGCGATATCGATAGCGAAACCGCTTTTGCCGTGACGTTCGCCCGCGATAGCCGTGATAGCGGCGCACAAACGCTGGAATACGCGGGTCAGCGCGACGGCTTTACGTGGTGGAGCGGCACGGGCGCGCATGAGTTCGGCGCGACGATTGGCGACTCACATGTCACGGGACGCGTATTCGTGGACGGCGACGTGTTTCATGTGTTCTGCCTGGGCGAGGCGCAGGCCTTCGAATGGCAAAACCTGCTTGCGCATGCCGCGGATGCCGAACACGGGGAAGGGCGTCTCACCGCGCCGATGCCCGGCAAGGTGATCGCTGTGCTGGTGGAGCCGGGTACGGTGGTCGAGAAAGGCACGCCGCTGATCGTGATGGAAGCCATGAAGATGGAGCACACGATCGGTGCGCCGGCGGCCGGTACGGTCTCGGAAGTGCTGTATGCCGTCGGCGATCAGGTGGCGGATGGCGCGCAGTTGCTGGTGCTTGAGGTTGGTTTGTCTGGCGCGGCGTGACGTGTTGCAGTTCAGGCGAGGCGCGCATAGCCCAAGGCTTGCGCCTCGTGTTCCAGTTGTGTGATGCGGGCGTAGTCGCTTGGCGGCAAGCTCGCAAACCCCTTCAGACGCAGTCGTGCGGCACGTTCGGGCCGTGCGGCGATGGCTTCGTTCAGCGCCGCACGCAATGACTCAATAACGCCCTGCGGCACAGTGTTTGCGGCAATCAGCGGCAAACCGGGTGACGCAGCGGTCCAGCCGATTTCCCTCACCTGTTGCGCGAGTTCCGGCATTTCGTCACGCACGAACGCGAAGGTCACGCAGTCGATTGCGGCGATGTCCGCGCGGTTTTCTGCCACCGCCCGTAACGAGCCGAGATGTGATCCGGTGCGTATCACCTCGCTAAAAAATCTTCCACCCTTCGCAAGCGGCGCGACTGCGTGACGGAACACATTCATGCCGCTATTCGAGTCGTCCTGGTTGTACGCGGCACGTGCGCCACGGCAGGCGTCGAGTGTGTCGAACGGCGCGCCAGAGCGTGTGATCAGTACGCTTGAATAGTCCGCTTCCGTGCAACCCGGCGCGTCGAACTTCGGCGTCGCGATCAGCTGAACCTGCTCATGCAAGCCGCTCATCAGCGGATAGCCGCAGGTCTGCGAAATCAGCAGGTCGGGCCGGCGCCACAGGGCGTGCAGATCGTCGCCCGGATCGACGATGCGGGCGTGTGGGTCGACGGCTTGCAGGACGTCACCCAGCAACGCGCGCCAATCGGCGGCGAGAGCGGGGCTGACGTTGTACATAGGGAGGGCGGCGATCCGGTTCATGGGTGCGATTCTGGCACATGACGCTGCGAAGCGTGGTATGGCGCCCGCGGAACGCTGCTTGCTCGGTTCGGGATGCAGCTAGTGCGGGCAAACCTGGAGTAGATCATGATCCGAGTCGCATCATCGTCCTGTGCAACCAGGAACACGGCACGTCTTATTTCGTTGGCTGCCAGATCTCTGGCCGCAGCCGGCTTCGTGCTGCTGACCGCGGCCTGCGTCGCGCAGCAAGCGAAGCCGGTCACTCAACCGCCAGTCGCTCCGCCTAACGCCACGCCAATGCCGGCGATCAGTATGTTGCCACCAGCGATTGGCGGCAGCACTTGACCGTCGGCTTTCGTACGATCGTCATGCATACGGGGCAACGCTGCGCCACCCGTCACCACGCGAGACGTCGGCAGCGTCATGAGTGCTATTCACAAGTAAGACGGTTGGATTGACTGCCGGTAGCCCCCAACAACGCGCGGAGCTATCAGTAGCTCTTTGCGATCAGAACGTCACTGCGCCGGATCATCGGGTACATCGAACAAGTCACCGTCGGCCGCGAACTCGACCGCGCAGTCGTCTTGCCGCGGATCGGCCGCCTTATTCGCTTCGAAGCGCTCTCGCATGAGTGTCTCGAGGCGCTGTTGCACACGCAGACGCTTTGCCGTATCCATTGCAGCGTATTGGTCTATCTGCTCACCCGTGAAGCGGACGGTGCATGCACATCGCGAATCGAGCGTCGTGTCGGCATGGCTTTCCACCACCCAGGAAATCTGCAGGTAAACGATCGATTCCTCGTCGGTAACGCTGACGGCGGGTGCTTTGGGCGACGGAAAAATGTCGGCTATCGCCAGTTCGAGTTCCTCGAGGCGTTGCTGTCTGTCGATCTGATTCATGGCTCTACTCCAATCGGATTCCCACGGAGTGAGCAAACGGCATGCCGCGGCGCAATACGCCGTGCGTACCCGGAGCATTCGATGAAACGGATACCGCGGTGGAATCGCTCTTGCTTGCCTTACGAGACGTCAAGGAGATGCTATGAAAACCGAAAAGCAGGCCGACCTGCCCGAACGGGACACCGCCGAGTCACATTTTTCGACGTATGCCCGGCCATTAGCCGACGCGGCGATTGAAAATGCCGACGCGCTCGCCGCGAACTCCGATGCGGACGTGCTTCACAAACTGCGCGTGTCGCTGCGTCGGCTGAGATCGCTTTTGTGGGCATATCGGCCATTGCTGGGTGAGGAGATTGATGACCAGCAGCGCGACCGCTTCAAATCCCTCGCAGGCGCTGCCGGAAAAACCCGTGACTGGGACATATTGTCCGAGTTGCTCGTCGAATCATTGGGCGCGCGGCAAGCGCCAACTGACCGGCTGCGCGCCGCGCGTGCCGCCGCTTTGGACGACAGCCGCGAAACCTTGTCTCACGCCGGCATCCACGCCGTGCTGCGGGACGCGCTTGCCGATGCGAGCGGTGCGCTCCGGCATCAGGCGCGCGAGCAGACGCCGCTAAAGAAGTTTGCGCGTAAGCGGGTCGCTGCTGCCGAGAAGTCGCTGAACAAACGCATGCACCTTGCCGCACACGCCAAACGGTCCGACTATGCGTCGTATCACGACGTCCGCAAGGCTGGCAAGAAGGTTCGCTACCTGCTCGAGTTCTTCGAGCCTTTACTGACGAAGAAGCAGTTGAAGACCCTCAAGGGCTTGAAAAAGCTGCAGAAGCGCTTCGGTACGCTAAACGACGTGGTGGCCAGTGAGGAACTCTTGCGCGGCAATCGCGGGATTTTTAGCAATGATCGGGACGTCGAGGTTGCTTTTACGGCGTTGGAAAAACAGCGTAAGAGTCGGGTTCGCGCGGCCTCGAAGCTGTTGTAGCGGTGGGCGGGCGCCACGAGCGCGGCATGGCGTTTGCTTCGCTCCGCAAGGTACTGGACCGGGGCGAAGATTCGGCCGCCGGACCAGCTACGCAGGCGAACGCCTAAGTGAGCATGTACAGGACAAGACATGGCAGACAAACCTGACGAACCGCGGGGCGAACGACGTCGCCTGGGAGAATGGCTTCCGCGCAAGGAAGCCCATGTGGCGAAATTCCGCACTGAGATTGCCGCGAAGGCACGTGCACGTGCGGCCACAGCGCCACGCGCGAGCGTGGTGGACGATCTGGCCGCGCTGGTGAATGGCGATCCCGTGCTGCGTATGGATATGACGCGGGCAATCCGCGAAGCGCGTGACGCCGGATATGTGCTCGGCTATTCGACGATCGACGAACTGATGACGATCATCGACTATCTGCTGACCTATGCGCCACCTTTCAGCGAAACGAGCCTGATTCATTGTCCGTTGAACGCGGTGCTCGACTGGCCAATGTGCATGCCGTCCGGCTACGCGCTGTTCCGCGATCCCGCACTCAACACGCAGCTCAAGCGCGTACTGAACACATGGTGTGGCTTTCTGGACGGCCCATACTCCCGTGAGCATCTGAATGCCGAGCAGCCGTCCGGCTGGTTTTGCCCGGCGGCGGACAAGCGCATTGGCATGTTGCAATTCGTTTGCGATCCTCAGAAACCCTATTGGGGATTTGAGTCGTGGAACGCCTTCTTCACGCGTCGATTTCTCCCCGATGCGAGACCGGTCGACCAGTCCGACAACCCCAAGGTCATCGTGAGTGCATGCGAGGCTGCGCCATATAACATTCAGGAAGATGTGAAGCTTCACGACACGTTCTGGATCAAGTCCCAGCCGTACTCGCTTCAGGATATGTTCACGTCGTCTCAAGCAGAACTGGCGGGACGTTTTATCGGCGGCTCGGTTTATCAGGCGTTTCTCAGCGCATACAACTATCACCGTTGGCACGCGCCCGTTAGCGGCGTCATTTCGAAAGCGTATACCGTGGATGGCAGCTATTACTCGGACGCTGACTCCGAAGGCGAAGACCCGGGAGGACTGAACGACTCGCAGGGTTACATCACCGCGGTTGCCGCACGTGCGGTAATTGTCATTGATTGCGACGATCCCGCCATCGGCCAGGTGGGTTGCGTGTTCGTCGGCATGGCGGACGTTTCGTCTTGCGTGATCGAGGCGTTGCCCGGCCAGCGTGTCGCGAAGGGCGACGAGCTCGGTTACTTCCAGTACGGTGGCTCGACTTACTGTCTTGTGTTTGAACCCGGCGTGATCCGCAGCTTCGTGCCGAAGCCGCCGTTTGATGATGACCGGCTTCCCATCAAGGTCAATACGCATATCGCGACGGCGCAGTAGCCGTTCGGCTCACGAGCGCTCGCGCCCACAGCCCGATGCGCGATTTCACCGGCTCGTCGCAGCGCGTGTTTTCATTCTGCGCCTCTTGCGTTCGCGCCGCCCACCGCGTTTGGCGAGCCGGCCGCTGTCATTTGTCCCGATGCCCCGGAATCACCGCATCCAGCACCTGCTTCGCGGTTTCGACGATCACGTTGCCTTCATTCGGATCGCGCTTCATGAGGGTGGACGCAAACGCCTTGGCCTGGGCGAGCGTGATATGCGGCGGCAAAGGTGGAATGTTCGGATCGGCTTTCACTTCGAGCACTACCGGGCGGTCGGAGGCGAGCGCTTCATCCCACGCGTCGCCCATGCGCTCCGCGTCGTCCACGTAGATACCCCGCAGGCCGATCAGTTCAGCGAAGCGGTGATACGGTACGGACGGGATATCCTGCGATGCCTCGAACTTCGGGTCGCCTTCCATGGCGCGCTGCTCCCATGTCACCTGATTCAGGTCGCCGTTGTTCAGCACCACGCAGATCCAGCGCGGATTGGCCCACTGTTTCCAGTACTTGGCAACGGTGATCAATTCGGCCATGTTGCTCATCTGCATTGCACCATCGCCAACCAGAGCAACCACGGGCCGCTCCGGATAAGCGAACTTCGCGGCGATCGCGTAGGGCACCGCGGCACCCATGGACGCGAGTCCACCGGATAGCGAGCACATCATGCCGCGCTGCACTTTCAGATCACGCGCGTACCAGTTGGCGCACGAGCTGGAATCGCTAGTGACGATGGCATTGGCCGGCACGCGCGACGACAGTTCCCAGACGCTGCGCTGTGGGTTGACGCCGTTCTTGCCGACCTCATGTGCGCGCTTGTCGAGCGTTTTCCACCAGTCCGCAGTCCAGCCTTCGATTTTTTCCCGCCACTTGCGGTCCTGTTTCTGTTCGAGCAAGGGCAGCAACGCCTGCAGGGTCTCTGCGCTGTCGCCGACCAGATTGACTTCCATCGGATAGCGCAGGCTCAGCATGTCGGCCTTCGTATCGATCTGCACGCCGCGCGCAGCGCCTTCCTTCGGCAAAAACTCCGCATACGGGAAGCCCGAGCCGATCATCAGCAGCGTGTCGCATTCGCTCATCAGGTCGTAACTGGGTTTGGTGCCGAGCAGACCGATCGAACCGGTCACCCAAGGCAGATCGTCCGGCAACGCGGCTTTGCCGAGCAGAGCCTTGGCGACACCGGCACCGAGTTTCTCCGCCACGGCGATCACTTCGTCCGTGGCGTGCAGCGCACCCGCGCCGACCAGGATCGCCACTTTCTTGCCGGCGTTGAGGACCTCGGCGGCTTGTTGCAGGTCATCAGGGTAGGGCACGACGCGCGGCACGCGGAAGCCGATGCCCGAATGCAGCGTGCCGTGCTTGCGCCCCGGCGCGTCATAGGGCAGGTCCTGCAGATCGTTGGGAAGCACAAGCGCCGTGACCTTGCGCTCGGCGAGTGCCGTGCGCACCGCGCGGTCGACCAGATGGCGTACCTGCGAGGGCACACCCGCCTGCGCGACGAAGGCGCCGGCAACATCCTTGAACATCGACACCAGATCGAGTTCCTGCTGATAGTGGCCGCCCATTGCGGCACGCGCCTGCTGGCCGGCGATGGCCAGCACGGGCATATGATCCATGCGGGCGTCGTAAAGGCCGGTGATCAGGTGCGACGCACCCGGCCCTGAAGTGGCGATGCACACACCGAGTTCGCCGGTGAATTTCGCGTGTGCCGACGCCATGAATGCGGCCATTTCTTCGTGACGCACCTGTACGAACTCGATCTTCCCCTTGGCGCGATTCAGCGCGCCGAATACGCCGTTAATCCCGTCGCCAGGATAGCCGTAGATGCGCCGCACGCCCCAGGCGTGCAGTCGTTCAACGATGAAGTCACCGACGGTCTGGCTCATTACGATCTCCACAGAACGATGAACTGCACGGCTACCGTGCGCCGCGCCATGGCGTCAGCACACCAGTTTGGCAATTTAGCGACCGGGCGTGCTCGGGAGCAACTGCGTGCCGCGGCACGCATGACCTGCCCAGCAACGGATGTTCCTGTCGATCAGCATGCGTCGATGCTTTGACGCATCGTTATGGTCTACAGAGGCGGCTGCCGTACCCGCCTAGCTGTCAAAGGTTCAATCGGCGAGGGAAAAACTACACGCGGCTCGCGCACCTGACATAAGCAACCTTCGCGCCGAGCGCCCGTGGGTTCAACTCGGATACCTGCACCGACACGCCCTGGAACGGTTGATGCGTAAGCGCACGTGTCCGGACGCAATTGCTCGCAACGCAATGGTTGCAATGGAAAGAGGTGAAGGAGGTGTGTCATGGAGCGGATCGTGCACTACGAGCTCAACATCTGCGGCGGCGACTTCCAGCATGTGCAGGACTGCTTTGAAGCATGGAAGCGCGAACCGCTCGTCTACCGTCAAAGCCGACCGATGTTCGAGGGAAAACAGGAGGTGCGCTGTCTGACCGGGCGCGTTTTGGACAATGGCGAATTGGCCCAAGGCGTTCTTGCCAGGACCTGCAGTCCCGACGACCCCTACGCGCTCGCAATAGAAGTGAACGATGGGGAGCGGGACATATGGTTGGTCATGGCGGCTCATCTTGAGTAGGGGCGGGCAACCTGCCGCCGCCACAGGTAGCCCGCGTGATGGTGTCAGGCGCGCTGACGTTTGCCCGTGCGGGCACGCGGCGACGAATCGGCAGAGAGGTCCTGCAATTTTTCTTCGGCCGCTGGACGCTCGCCGCTTTCCCGATCAGCAGATTGGTCGATATTTGGGCTGGCGTTTTCTTGCGTCAGATCGCCTTCGGCTTCGATCTGCCTCTGGGCCATTTCCCAATGCATGTCTGCTTTGCCATCGGGCGACGGATCGTTTTGCCACAGTTGGTAAGCGCGTGAGCGGATGCGGGATTCGAGGTCGGAATCCATAGTGAGTTTTCTCCATGTTGCACGGGGGTAGAGGGGCACCGCGGGGGCACAGCGCCCCCATGGAGAAGCAGCAATTGGCGTTCCGACCTGGCCGCCGCTATACGTCTTTGTTCCGGAACGCCGCCTCGCCGGCGTCCGACACCTCGACCCACTTCTTGTCGGGCGCGGCGTCTGCGACGTAGCTGTCGTGCCAGTTCCACCACTTGTAGGTTGCGGTCTGAGGATAGCCTTCGGGCGAGTCTTCCCAGACCTCCTGCCGCCCCAGCGGCGTCATGTCGAGGTAATTCCAGGTGCCCCCCATCTGCTCGTCGCCGCGGTTGTTGATGAAGTAGGTGCGGAACACGCGGTCGCCGTCGCGGTAGAACACGTTGGTGCCATGCCACTCGTCGACGCCGAAGTCAGCGTCGAAGCGGTCCGTGAGGGTGAACCATGGCATCTCCCAGCCCATCCGCGCCTTCAGCACCGCAATGTCCGCCTGGGGCGCGCGCGAGACGAAGACGAGCGTGGTATCGCGGGCATTCAGGTGGGCGAGGTGGGCGACCTGGTCGGCCACCATGGAACAGCCCCGGCAGGCATGCTCCGGCCAACCGAACACGCCCGGCTCGAAGAAGGCCCGGTAGACAATCAGCTGACGCCGGCCGTCGAACAGGTCGAGCAGACTGACATTGCCCGCAGGCCCCTCGAACGTATACGCCGTTTCGACGGCCACCCATGGCATTCGCCGGCGCTCGGCGGCCAAGGCATCACGGGCGTGGGTCTGCGCCTTTTCCTTCACAAGCAATTGCTGGCGGGCCGCCTCCCATGCTTCAGAAGACACGACCGGCGGTGTGTGCATGGCAGTCTGTCCTTCTTTCCCTTCGTTCCTGGATGATGTAGTCATGGCTTCTGCAATCTCCTGGTTTTGGGCGAATTCCTGCGCCGCGTGGCTGAAGCGCGACTGGAGTGGTTGCTCATCGCCCGTTGTTGGCCATGAGATAGCTTGGCACCGAAAACCGAACGTGGGGAGTAACAAGTGTGACGGTATTCCGATGGGATCACTAACTACGGTCATCGCGACCCACTAGCCAGCGTACGCAGCTTTGATCGAAGCGCCGATATGCATCGCTCGGCGCTTCTCCGATCAAGCCGCTTGGGAAGGCGTTTCAGCGCGCCGTCGAGCCATGAATGAAACCCCTGCACGGCGTTTCTTCTCCCGGCCTGTGAACGAAAACGCGCGTAACCAGTGTCGTATTTGTATGGAAGGCGTTCGGGCACTCCTCTTTCAACTTTCGAATCACGGCATCGACCCTTTCGATACCGCCAATGGATGCACCAATCAAATCGGCTTGCTGAATTGCAGTTAGTTTCATATACGCTCCTGAAGTTTGCGAGTTGTTTCGGACGGCCATAACGCGCGTCGTTTTCAATCTGCGCTCGCACCATCTGGAGCACGCGCCGCGAGTCGTGTCGCGACAAGCACCTGATAGCGCGGATATGGCACAGAGCCATTGTGGAGCGTGAAAATTAGCCGAAAATGAGAGGCTACGTGCCTGAGCGTCGTGGCTTCGCCTTTTTTATGTTTTTAATGGCTTGCCACGCGCTCATCGCCTACCACAGGCTCCTGCTACCGGGACGTGCAGATGCACCGAGTCGCGCTCACCGAGCTTATAAGGCTTGTGTGGTGGTTTGGCGTTCAGCGCTAGCGCGTGTGTGAGCTTCATGCAATTCTCCTCGGCGGAGAATCACCATGAATTTTGCCCGCAATTTACGCGAAAGACTGACGGGAACAGGCGCATTCGTGTGGACGAAACCGGACAGATTGCCATGCGCCGGATGTGCAACCGGAGCGAATGCGCAGCGCCTCAACCATTCGCTGTAACCCTTCACCAGAAACCCGCCCGAGCGTTCTATGTATTGCTGGCGGGAGGTTTCATAGACTTCCCGAAGCGCATACCAGGGGACATGCGGTAAGTCATGGTGTACTAAATGATAGTTATTGTTCAGGAACAGCAGGCGCCAGTACCACGCGGCTTCGTTCAGCACGGTGCGGTGCTCAACGGCTTCTGCCACCCGATGCTCGTGAAAAGACCGGACCGAGCTTAACGACAGCGCGCTGTAGCCCACGCCCAGCACAAACAGCCACGCCGATATTCCGCAATCAGTCTGCAGCCACCACGCGAGCGCGGCTACGGACGCGCCATGGGCAATCCAGAGCAGCACGTCGCGCCAGTCGCCGCGAGCGGCCTTGCGAGCGGCATCAATGATGGCAGCGGCAATTGCGAAGGCGGGACCGACCACGAGCCGTCCGGCAAAGGTGTTGCGCAGCATCAGCAGCGCCCGCGTCGCGGCTCCGGCCCGGCGCCATTTTTTGCTGCTAACGAAGTAACTTTCCGGATCGTGTTCGGGGCGGGTCAGATGTGGATCGTCGTGATGCCGCAGATGCGAATCGCGATAGATGCCATAGGGGAACCAGACGGCGAGCGGTGCGAAGCCGAGCAGTCCGTTGATCAGGCGCGAGCGGGTCGGGTGGCCGTGCAGCAATTCGTGCTGCAGGGACATATACCACGCGCTCAACAGCGCAAGCAGAGCGATGGTGACGGGCAGTCCGAGACTGCTCGCATGCGTCGCGACACCGAACCATCCACCGTATATCGTTACGATCAACAGCCACGTCGGCCACTCCGTGCGCCAGGTCCAGCTCGCGCTCAGGCGGGCCAGGGCTTTGCGTTGCGTGTCGTCGAGATAGATCGCCATCGGCAGTACAGGTAGGGCCGGGTTAGGATTCGGAAAGACGTCAGGAGACGCGTTAAGGCCGATCCTACTGGGCGCGCTGTCCGCGACGAACCATTTTCTTGCGCAAAGCATCTGCGAAAAAGCGCTTAGGGCGTGGTGGCGGGCCTCTTGAACTATTCCGCCGCCCCGTTACCGGTTAATATCAGAGCACGAACGTTAATATTCGAATTCTGATATCCATGCGAAAGCCCTCCACACCAACTGACCCGCAAGACATTCCCCGCATCGGCGAGGGCAAACGCGGCGAGGAGGGCCATATTGGCTATCTGCTGCGCCAGGCCGGCGCGGCAAACCGGCTGCGCATGGAGCGCGCGCTCGCCGATCTCAGCGTAACGCCGCCTCAATTCATGGTGCTGACCATGCTGGTCGCGTATCCTGGCCTGTCCAATGCGGACCTGGCCCGCCTCGCGATGCTCACGCCGCAAACGGTCAGTGTGATCGTCGCGAACCTGTTGCGCAGCGGCGCCATCGCCCGGCGGCCGCACGCGGTGCATGGCCGCATCCAGCATATCGACGTCACGGATGAGGGCAAGGCACTCCTCAAGCAATGCCGCTCGCGCGTTGAAGCCATCGAGCAGAAAATGCTCGATGGCTTCAACGCGGATGAGGAAAGCGTGATTCGCCGCTGGCTCGTGAGTCTTGCCGTGGAAGGCGGCACGAGCGAGGCGGACTAGGCGCTACTGCGCGTCGGCCAGCCGGCAGGCGTGATCGAGCAGGCCTTCCGCGGTGCCGGTGCCGTTGTCGACGTCGAGGCCGCTATTGAGCACAAGCCAGCCGTCCTGAGCGGTGGAAGGACCGGCGCCGGTCACGAGGATCGTCTGCGTGGCCATGGCTTGCGAATCCGGATGATCGCGCGCGACGATCCGGAACGGATCGTTGTCCTGCGTCAGGCTGGTGACGCGCATGATCCGGTAGCGCACCCCGTCGAGCGTTGCCCAGTGCCATTGGTCCGGTTTTTCGCGGCGGTAGGCGGCCAGTGCATCGATGACATCTGTGCGCATGCAGTCCATATGAATATGCAGTTGCTGCTGCGTACGGCGGAATTCCGAATTGATTTCGAGTCCGAACTGATTGGCGGCGAGCGGCTGCTTCAGCGATGCTTCCACCACCTTGCGCGAACTCCAGCCATCTGCCCAGTAATCCGGCGCATTGGCCTCCAGAATGCTTGGACTTTCGATGCCGCTGACGCGCTCAGTCGGAATTAGCAGGTGCTGCGTGTGCCCGAAGATGTCTTTCAGAATCGCGTAGTGCCCAGCGAGATTCACGCTGGTGCATTGACCAGGCCGGCCGCTCGCTTGCGCCTCGGGCACACATTGTCCGCCGACGATCTTCCATAGCGCATCGGGATCGGCGGCCGCAATTTCTGCGCAACCGCTTGCCGCGACGGCGATTGCGATGAGGGCAACCATGCGACTCATGACGCGACGGGCACGACGGCTGATCCCTTTTACAGGCATCCCGGACGTTCCTCGCCACGCGGCGCGCCCTGACCCCAGCGAACCCAGCGAACGCGGCGAGCGGCCGGCATCTGCCGGCAAAACCTTCCGTGCGTTCATCAAAGCGTGGGCGCCGGCAGCGCGCCGAGCACCTCTTCAAACGCCACGCCGATTGCCAGCAGCCGCCGGTCGCTGCCGAGCGGGCCGTCAAGCTCGAGCCCGACCGGCAGGCCTTCCGCGGTCAAGCCAGCCGCAAGCGACAGCCCCGGAATGCCGGCGTTACTGGCCGGATCGGTGTTGCGCAGGTAGGCGCTCATTTCGTCGACGGGTGCGCCGCCGTTGATCGACACTGCGGACGAGCCGGCCAGGTCGTCGATCGCCACGGCGGCCAGGCGCGTGGTGGGGAACAGCAGCGCATCGAGCTGGTGCGCAGCAAAGGTCTGCGCATACAGTGCCTGAAGCTGCGGCCGCCATACGGTGAGCGCCGTCTGGTACTGCTGGGCCAGCGGGTCCGCGAGGACCGCATCGTAGATGGTGCGCACATCCGGGCTGGCAATGCGTGCCGCCACCTCCGCGAGCGTCTTGACCGGCGCATCGTTGGCGACCAGCCACGCGGGCACGTCGTCGTGCGCCTCGTGGATTGCGACCGCCGAGGCGACCTTGTCGTTCAGATCCAGCAGTTCATCCATCTCCACCTGCACGAACGTTACGCCTGCCGCCTCCAGTTGCGGCAGCGCAGCGCGTACCACGTCTTCCAGCGCATCCTCCAGGTCTTCCCACAGCGGTGCAGGCAGGCCTATGCGCAAGCTATTCAGTGCCACGTCGGGCAAGGGCCCCGCGCCGGTTACGACGCCGTCCAGCAGCGCGATGTCGGCGACGTTGCGCGCCATCGGGCCAACGGTGTCGCGCGTATGACTGATTGGCACCACGGCGTTCGGATCGTGATAGCGGCGCTCTGCGCCACCGTTGCCGACCGACGGACGAAACCCGGCCGTGCCGGTCAAGGCAGCCGGAATGCGGGTGGACCCACCGGTGTCGGTGCCGAGACCGGCCGGCACGATACGCGCGGCGATGGCGACCGCGGTGCCGCCCGACGAGCCGCCCGGAATCAGCCCCGGATCGTACGGGTTGCGAACCGGCCCGGCATGCGGTGCGAGGTTGGTGCTGGTAATGCCGAAGGCCAGTTCGTGCATGTTGGCCTTGCCAAGGATGATTGCGCCGGCGTCGAGCAGGCGCTGCACCGTGGGCGCATTCTCGCGCGGCACGAAGGTCTCCAGCGCGGGCGTGCCCGCCGAAGTCATGAGTCCTTGGGTGTTGATGTTGTCTTTCACGACGATCGGCAAGCCCGCAAGCGGTAACGCCGCGCGTGCTTCAGGCGTCAACGCATCGAGCCGTTGCGCGGCGGCGAGTGCGCCTTCCATATTGAGCGCGGTCAGGGCGTTGAGCGTCGACAGCGCGGCGGCGCGCGCGAGTAACGTGGCGATATATTCCGTGGCTTTCAGCTGGCCGGTCTGGATTGCAGCCACGGCTTGCGTTGCCGTCAGGGCCAACTGTTCGTCGACGGTCCATGTCATGCGTGAGATCTCCTGGTGTGCCCGGTCAGGGAGTGCGTAGTTTCCACACGAGTGAGATCGCGAAAGATCCAGCTGCGCCAGGGGCGGCCCTCGGCGGCACCTGCATGGCTCAGCGTATCGGACATGGCGGTCGCAACAAGGCGGGACGTGCCGCCTATTCTGTCACAGCCGCTTAAAACGTGCCGTCATTGATGGCTGTCGACCCACATGCGTCCCCAGCGAAACGCATACGCTACCGCGTGCTCTTCGTCGAAGAAATAGTCGAGCGCATCGAACGAGTAAGCGCGGGTGTGGTCCGCAGTGGCTTTCCCGATGGTGAGATTCGCCGCATACAGCCCGTTGGGCAGTTGCTGTGCGACCGGGGCAACCTCGTAACCTTTGTATTGGATAGCTTGTCGATTCATGTTTATGGCGATGGTCTGCCCGCATGCGTTGCAAAGGAAGCTTGACGCATAGTGCCGACCGGGTGGTGGGCGGGCAGGAACAAGCGTAGGCCTGGCGGCCTCGCGAGTGAACCAATCTTTCGTCGCAAGCAAATCACGGTGGACCTGGAACGGTCTTCGCGGATTCGGCTGAGGCGGCACCGGATGCGTTAATAACACTATCCGGCGAGCCGTACGGCCTGTCTGTTGGTTGGCACACGAACTGTGCCGCGCGAATGCGGCCCTGCAGCCGCTGCGTACTCAACTGGCGAGCGTCAGGACCTTGGCCGTGCGCGCTTCGGGGGCCGCGCTGAGATGCGACGGTGTGTGGTGCGCGCTGAACGCAAGGGCGAACTGCGCGGCCTGCTGGCCGACTGTGGCGAGTTGCTCGACTACTTTCGGGTCGGAGCAGCTGTCTACGGATTCGAAGCGCGTCTCGAGCGTATTGATGCCGGCGCCAAACGGCGTGGGCCAGCCGCGCAAGGCGTGGACGATCGAGCGCAAGGACGTGAGTACCGAACCGGCGGCCTGCCAGCCGTAGGCCGTGACGATGCAGCCGACTGCGCGGCCATCGAGGTAGGGGCGCTCGTCGGCACGCAGTTCTTCCAGCGTATCGAGCGCATTCTTTACGAGGCCGGAGACGCCTCCGTGATAGCCCGGTGTGGCGATGATCAGCGCGTCGGCCTGGCGCACGGCCTCGATCAGCTCGAGCTGCGCGTCGGTACGTTGCGGGTCTTCGGGAGCGTAGTGCGGCAGGCTATGCAGGAAGGTGCCGCCGAACAGGCGGGTCCGCGCGCCGGCGGCTTCTGCGCCACGCAGGGCAAAACCGAGGGCACGCTCGGTGGACGACGCCGCGCGCGTGGTGCCGCCGATGCCGATAACGAGCGGCCGGCGATTTTGATCGAAACTGGTCAACGAAATGCTCCTTCGGTAGCGGCTGTCGTGGCGTCGCACGAGGCTGCGTGCAGGCGTGCCGACGCAAACTGGACTTAAACCGCCATCTTAGAGACCGATAGTAGCAGCACGAAGCGACTTTTCGTTCTAACGATATACGCCGGGAGGGTTATCCATGCAGGGCCGCCATAAAATGCACGTGAAGCGGGCACGGATAAGCATAGCGAAAACGGTTGGTTGGAGACGCGCCTCGCGTGCGGTTATGATCGGCTCGTCTCCTCCATGACTACTCCTTGACATGGGATTCGGCCCTGCTATCGAAAGATAATGGGGCCTTTTTTTGCGTTGCCTTTGCGGGATGATCGACCAGGACAGCATTTTCGCCAGGCCTGCGAATTCCTGCGGCCCATTCGACGGGTTGTCACATCCATCTGGTACATGGGAAGGGACAACCCGTGTAGGAGAGGAATGTGAGCAACCGAGTCCCCGATTTGCGCCCCACGATTGCAGCGAAGCACCCGTTCGAGAGTTGCTTCGTGGACCTCGGAAACCACTCGGCCGACAAGGCGCTCATCGCGTTGACGCACGCCGTGCATGCCGAGCAGCGCGAGATGAACGCCTACGACTGGATCGCCCAGGCGCTGCCCGGCGCGACGCTCAAGCCGGCACTGGCAATCGGTACCGTGGGCGAACTGTATCGGTCCTACACCCGGCCTGCTGAATTCGGCAGATTAAAGGAGATCTGGCGTTCGTGAGGAGAGGGGGCGAGGTGTCGCACGTTCATCGGCTCGATTTCGAAAGCCGATGGCCGAGGCCCAGATTGGTCGCAATCTGCCAAGTGTAGACGCGAGAGTACTGGACTCCGAATCTCGCCCCGATCAGCGCGCGTAAGCGCGCGTTGGTCCAGGCATCGCTCGGAAAGCCATGTTCTTGCGCGGAGCCGCTTAACGCGGCCGCAATCCATTCCAGAGCCGCGGCGTCGAGCGCGGACGAGCGGCCGCCGACACTCATTTTCTTTAGCGCATCGAGGCCGCCGTCGTCCAGGATGGCCTTGTAGCGTTTGACCGTGGCCGTAGACAGGTTTAGGGCCGTGGCTACCGCGCTCACCGACGAGCCGGCCAGCAGCATCTGCGCCGCGCTCATGCGCCGTGCAACAGTTGGAAGCTCTTCGGTTCGGGAACGCATGCGATTGGCCGTCCATCAAAGTCCGGGGCAAACAGCTAGGGCGCCTCTCATCATCCGGAAAGCACACCACGCGAGCCGGACCTCACCACTAATAAATGATTTTTTATTGGATGTGTTGAGATGGAATGAAAATAACTGTACTTGAGGTTTTAATTCACCTGGCTCCAGCATTGCAATAGGCGGGTTTCCAGTCACATTTATTGAAACAATCCACCTCATCGTTACGAATTTTAAAATCACCGTGTTGATGCTTGATGTTAAGTAAGACGTTTGCTAGCATCCAGTAACGTTTTTTCATCTGAAGTTTTACTAGAAATTTATTCCGTACGCACTTCATCGCGCGCCTGCTGCGTCTCTTTGAGCAACGTTGCAGGGCCCATCATCCACTGTTGTATGTTGGTTAAATGCGCAGGTGCCTTCAAACTCTACTCGGTCATTTTTAGCATATTTCTGTCCCGTCACATTCTGCCGGTTGTTATCCCCTGAGTGAAACGGGAAGTTTGATTTTTTCGCGCACGCGTTTTATGTGCTGGATAGCAATTGCCGCGCGAAATCCGCATCGTCCTGGCCGGTTCGGACGCCATTATTTAATTTTATGAATGGCGGCGCAGTTGGATGCTCAGTTAGCGCAACGTTTCAGTGATTTAGGAGAGCATAGTGAACCTGTTCATTTCACGGTGGGGCGGCGAAAGCGCCTTGCGGGTCGGGCGCTTCGTCCTGATAGGCTCCGCGCTAGCCGCCATGGCTGGCGCATCGGTCGCGCTGGCCCAGGCTCCAGCGTCCGGGAGCGACGAACCCACACCGGGGCAAGCGCAAGCGGAGTTGCAGCCCCAGGCCGTCGATGCCCTGAACAAGCTCGGCAACTATCTGCGCACCTTGAAGAGCTTCCGTATCCAGGCGGACAGCGTGACGGACGCGGTACTGACCACCGGGCAGAACATCGGCTTTTTGCACCGCACCGAGATGTCGGTGCAGCGTCCGAACAAGGTTAGAGTGGTTATCACGGGTAGCCGTGCGCCAAAGGGCCTGATCTACGACGGCCACACTTTCGTATTGTTCAACGACACGCATCACTACTACAGCAAGGTGCCGGCGCCGCCCACCATCCACCAGTTGATTGTCGACGCCGACGAGAAATACGGGGTCCAGCTTCCACTCGTCGACCTGTTTTACTGGGGCGAGCAATCGGATGACGAAAAGGCGCTGACGAGCGCGCTGTTTATCGGGCTCGATAAGGTCGATGGCAAGTGGTGCAACCACTATGCGTATCAGCAGCCGGGCCTCGACTGGGAGCTCTGGATCCAGAGCGGTTCGCGGCCGTTGCCGTGCCGGTTTGTCGTCACTGACACCACCCAGCCATCGCGGCCGCGGCACGCAGTCAACTATGAATGGACGCTGAATCCCACCTTCGACGCCGGCACCTTCACGTTCCATCCTGGCCCGGGCGCGCACGAGATTCCGATGCGGCCGCCTGCTGTATCGGACGACGATCAACAGGGAGACGCGCAATGAAACCACTGACGCGACTGACTGCTATTGCGCTCGCCCTTGCCTTTTCGGCGACCTCGGCCACGACCTTCGCCTTTGGGATTAGCGGCCGGGCCCGCACCAGTATCCACGGAGGCGGTGGGGGCTTCCACGGCGGCGGAGGCGGGGGCTTCCAGGGAGGTGGGGGCGGAGGCTTCCAGGGAGGCGGAGGCGGTGGATTCCATGGCGGAGGAGGCGGCGGCTTTCAGGGTGGCGGGGGCGGTTCCCACGGAGGCGGCAATTTCGGAGGAGCGCCCGGCGGTGGCTCTTCCCATGGCGGCGGTCAACCTTCGCACGGCGGCGGCCAGCCGTCGAACGGAGGTGGAGGAGGCGGCGGGTCGAACTCACACGGTGGCGGTGGCGGTGGGGGCGGGCAGAGCTCGCACGTCGGTAATAGCAATGGCGGTGGCGGTAGCAACGGCGGCGGTGGCAGCAACGGTGGTGGCGGAGGCGGCCAGAATTCGCACGGCGGCGGCAGCAATGGCGGCGGCAGTGACCACCACGACAACGGTGGCAGCAACGGCGGTGGCAGTGACCACCACGATAACGGCGGCAGCAATGGCGGCGGTAGCGATCATCACGACAACGGCGGCAGCGATCACCATGACGACGGCCACCACGACGACGGTCACGACCACCACGACGATGGCCATCACGACGACGACCACCATCACCATGACGATGGATGGTATGTCGATCCTGTGGCGGTCGGTGTGGCCGTGGGCGTGACGACTGCTGTCGTAGTGGGGACGACCGTCGCGGCCCTTCCGCCGAGCTGCAACAACGTCATGGTCGCGGGCGTGGTGTATGAGCAGTGCGGTCCCAACTGGTACCAGCCTCAATACGTGGGCCCAACCGTGCAGTACGTGGTCGTCACGGCCCCGAGGTAAACGCTGAACCACCAGCGCCAGCGTGCCAGGTGGGTGAACGTCTTTCGTCCCGGCTGCTGGCGCCGGACGCCGCACGTGAAGTAACGAACATCGAAGGGGCAAACGGGTGCAGGGAGGCAGCGCGTCGGCTAGGTCCTGGCTGCGCGCTGTAGCGGTTCCTGCCCCCGCTCGCTGTTATGACAAGGACTGAATATGGATATCGAATTCGAGGCGCGGATTGCCCAGTTGCTCCTGCGGGCAGCGCGGCGCAGGAAGCTCGTTCCGTACGGCAGCTTCCATGCGATCTTTCCACCCAATCTCCCTCTGAACAGGCGCTATACGGCGTTGGAGAAGGCGACGTCGTCCATCTGTGACCCGCGGCTCGCGGATTATGGCGCGCTTCTTAGTACCGACTCCGGTCTGCCCGGGCCGGACTTCTATGCGCGCTTCAAGCGCGTGCACGCCGAGCGCTATTACGCCGTGCTGGGTGCGGACCGCACGCGCAAGCTCAAGCTGGTAGAAAAGCAGCAATTCGCGCGCGAGGCGCGTGAGCAGGTGTACCGGCATGCTCGTGCCGCCGTTGCAGACGCGCCTGAAGACTCGCCCGAAGACGTGCCAAGGCAGACTGAGGCCGGCGCGGGAGGATTCTCTGCGCGTCCGGTTTGCAACACCTTGCTGGGCGTCGCGCTGGTCGCAGGCGGACTGCTCGGCACACCGGGCGCCGAAGCCCAGGAGTTTTCGTTGTTCGGCGGGGGTTCGAGGGCGAGCGACGCCAATACCTACAGTTGGGCTTTCAATTACCAGGAGGGGCTCGGCCAGTACTTTGCGGGCAGCTTCTCATGGCTGAACGAAGGACATATTCCAGACCATCATCGCGATGGCCAACTGCTTCAGCTATGGGGACGCATTCCGGTTGGTAATCCTAAGTTTGTTCTGCAGGCAGGCATTGGCCCTTATCGCTACTTCGATACGACCACAGCCGGGCAAGGCGGAAGCTATTCCGACACCCACGGCTGGGGCGTGGTCTACAGCGTACGTGCCGCGTATTACGCATCGAACCGCTGGATTACGCAGTTGCAGCTCAATCGCGTGCATGTGCAGCGCGGTCCGGATGCAACCAGTGTCATGTTCGGCGTGGGCTATCAACTCGACGCACCGGACACCCCCGGCCCGCGTGACCGGGCGGCCGGCAGCGCGACGAAGGTGACGAACAACGAAGTCGCCGTGTATCTGGGCAAAACCATCGTTAACTCGACGAGTTCGCCGTCGGCGCTGGGCGGCGCCATCGAATACCGGCGCGGCCTTGCCAAATATCTCGATGTGACGCTCGGCTATCTGCATGAAGGCAGTAGCAAGCTGGCGCGCCGGGACGGCGTGACCAGCCAGCTATGGGCAACCCGTGCGTTCCTGAACGACAAGGTCACGCTCGCGGCAGGCGCCGGCGTCTACTACGCGATCAATGAAAACGAGAACAGCGAATCACCGGGACCGGGAGCTGGCAAAGTCTCCGGGCTCGTTACCATTGCAGGTTCGTATCGCTTTACCCAACGTTGGGACGCGCGGCTCGAACGGAACCGGGTGGTGACGCGTTACGACCGCGATACCGATGTGATATTTGCAGGTGCCGGCTACCGGTTCTGAGCGTGAGTATTCAAGCCAGCAGAGCGGTGGTTTTTCCGCATCCGCGGCAGGCGTATTGCTGAAGGAGGTCCTCAATGACCACTACAGGTCGCGGCATCGTCACGCTGTGCCTGGCTGCGTGCTGCGTGTGTACGGCGAATGCTTACGAAGATACCGGTGCAGTCGCTGACCGGATCCAATCGGCCGGCCGTGGCGCGCACCTTGGGCACGAGCTGTGTGGCTATACGTCCGCGCAGGTCGCGGATTACAAGGAGAGACTCAGGCGCTCGCTGTCGGCTCCGGCCGGGTTCGACACGGAATGGGACTATGGCTGGAAAAGGGCAGAGCCGATGCTGCTCCAGTACCAGTCGCTGCGGGTGAGCGACCCGCAGGACTACGAATCACGCGTTCGCCTCGTCTGCGCGACGCTGCGCAGCCTCGCCAGGCGGCTGCCCAAGCCCACTAACCACGACGCGCAGCCGTCGCAATAGGGGCGTGGCCGGTTGGTCAGGCACAGCCTCGTTACGGCATGTCGCTCTTTTCCCAATTAGTGGCGTGGGCCCTCAATTGGCTGCGAAACGCGCTGGCCGCTATTCTTCAAGCCGTCGTAGCCTGCGACGCAGCCCACAATGCGCGCGGTGAAATAAAGGACGGTATCCGGGGCGGTGAATTACTATCGGGTTGTCTTTGCACTAGACGGCGCTTTTCAGGCCGTCTGATCTCATTCCGTTTTGTCCCATAGCAGAGGGCTTCAATCATGGAAGCACTGGTTCTCGAAGAAGCACGCCGTATCAGCTTGCGCCCGTTTACCTTGCCGCAAGTCGTCGGTCCGCGCGATGTGCGCATTCGCATCAACACGGTGGGCATTTGCGGCAGCGATATTCACTATTATCAGCATGGCCGCATCGGGCCATTCGTCGTCAATGAACCGATGGTGCTCGGTCACGAAGCCGCCGGTACCGTGATCCAGATCGGTGACGAAGTGAAGCACCTGAAGGTGGGCGATCGCGTCTGCATGGAACCCGGCGTGCCGGACATGGCGTCGCGGGCATCGCGCGAAGGCATGTATAACCTCGATCCAAGCGTGCGTTTCTGGGCGACGCCGCCCGTGCATGGTTGCCTCACGCCGTTCGTCGTGCATCCCGCTGCGTTTACTTTCAAGCTGCCGGATAACGTCAGTTTCGCGGAGGGCGCGATTGTCGAGCCTTTGGCCATTGGCATGCAGGCGGCAACCAAGGCGAAGATAAAACCGGGGGATGTGGCCGTTATTCTGGGCGCGGGGACGATCGGCATGATGTGTGCCCTGGCCGCGCTCGCCGGCGGCTGCAGCCGCGCTATCGTGTGCGATCTGGTACCCGAGAAACTCGAGCTGATCGGCGGCGTGCAGGGCGTGACGGCGGTCAATATCCGTGACCGGAAACCGAAGGACGTCGTCGCCGAACTCACCGAGGGGTGGGGCGCGAACGTTGTCTTCGAAGCCAGTGGAAACGAGAAGGCATTCGAAGGCATCGTCGATCTGCTGTGTCCCGGTGGCTGCCTCGTGCTCGTCGGCATGCCGCAAAAGGCGGTGCCGATCGATATTGTTGCGGTGCAGATCAAGGAAGTGCGGATCGAGTCGGTGTTCCGCTACGCCAACATGTTCCCGCGGGCCATCCAGTTGATCGCATCGGGGCGGCTCGATATCAAGCCGTTTATCTCACGCACGTTCCCGTTCGCGGACGGCATCAAGGCCTTCGAAGAAGCGGCAAGCGGCAAGCCCACGGACGTGAAGGTGCAGATCGTATTGGAGTGATCGACGGCGTTGCGTAAGTGACGCAAGTTGCCTATGTCGCCTTCTTCGCTCGCTTCGGCTTTGCCGCTGCAGCGGATGTATTGAGGGCGATGGCGGCGCGGATGAGTGCCTTGAACTTATCCGCGTTGATTTCTTCGCCCTCGTGGATGTCGATTGCACGCCTGGTGTTCCCGTCGAGGCTCGAGTTGAAGAGCTTCGACGGGTCCTTCAACGACGCGCCCTTGGCGAAGGTCAACTTCACGACCGCTTTGTAAGACTCGCCGGTGCAGATGATCCCATCGTGCGACCACACGGGCGTGCCCCGCCACTTCCATTCCTCTACGACGTCCGGGTCTGCGTCTTTGATGAGCTCGCGCATCCGGCTCAAGGTTGCCCCGCGCCAGTCTGCGAGATCGGCGATTCGTTGGTCGATCAGCTCGGATGCTGACTGTTCCTCGTTCGAATCCGATTCTTTCATGTACTCCTCCTGAGGGCTCAGAGCCCAAATTGCTTCGTGTACTCGTCGTTCAGCCGCGGCCAGCCGAATTTCATGGCTTCGCCACCGACGATGCGTCCGATGGGTTCGTCCGCAACGAGGCGATCGAGCACGTCGAGGCAGATGTGCCACCCGGCTGCGCCCATCGCAATGAAGCCGCGATCGATGTTGTGCCAAAGCGTGAGACGTGTGCCGTCGCCGAGCGGCTCAAGTTGCCAGCGCATATCGTTGTCGCCCCAGCGGTACTCGAGCAGATTCGGTGCCTCGGCGCGCGTGACCTGCGTTTCCGAGACCTGCGGGGCCGGCGTTCCGACCGTCGAAAGCCTGACGGGGCCGACCGCAGCGAGACTCCGGTCAGCATCAAACGGCGCCCATTCACGCAGACTGGCCGGGTCGGTCAATGCTTTCCACACTTTCTCCGGCGAATGACGCAATTCGCGGACCAGAACCAGTGTCCACTTTTCTCCATCCTTGCGGACTTCGGCGCCGGCGGCAGGGCCCGGCATATATTCATCGCGATTGCTCATCGTTTCTTCCCTTTTCGTTGCGGTACAGGATCTATCTGATCGAGATGGCGTTCGAGCGCGTCGAGGTGCACCGACCAGTATCGGCGGAACGGCTCGAGCCACGCGTCGATCTCCATCAGCGGTTCCGGTTTGATGCGATATAGACGCCGTTGTGCGTCGACGCGCGACTCCACGAATCCGGCTTCCCGAAGGACTCGTAGATGCTTTGAAACCGAGGGCTGCGAAAGGCTTAACTGCTCCTCGATATCACCGACGGACCGCTCGGCGGAGGCCAGCAGACTCAGGATGGCGCGGCGGTTCGGCTCGGCGATGATGGCAAATGTCGATTCCATTTTGCTTATATACCTGACGAGGTATATACGTGTCAAGCGACGAGCTTGTTGTGCGGCGGTTGTTGCGAGGGGGTGCGAGGGGGTGTACGGATCACGCAGTGCAACCGACCGGCGGATCGATCAGCTGCACTGCACAGGGGGAAGAGCGAAGTGTGCTTACTTGGCCTGTTCGACCTGGCCGCGAATTTCGCCGCCCGGATTCTTCGCGGTATGCACGTTGAAATACCAGTTGCCGGCGAGCAGGTCGCTTTCCTGCGCCGCGGTGAGGGTGGCCTGGCCTTCGATCGGGCTAGCCAGCTTGTCCATCGGAATCGGAATTACGACGCCTGCGTTCTTGCCGGCGGGCGCAGGGCCATGAAAATGCGCCATGCTGGCTGGGCCAGTAAGGTCAGCGTAGGTGACCTTCCATTGCAGCACTTTCGACGAGGTGTCGTAGGTGGCCGTCAGTTCGCCATGTCCGTCGCTGGTTTTGGGCGGCACTTCGGTGGAGGCGAGCAGGTCGGCTTTCAGATTGAGCGTGTCGGCCACCGCGAGCGCAGGTGCCGCGAGGCTCAGCGACAACACCATAGCCGTGAGCATTCGATTCATTTTCATAAGACGTCTCGTGGAATGGAAAGAAGATAACCTTCGACGCACGCGAGCCCGGGGGCGATGCGTAGCGTCGCTGGTTACTCTGTTGAACGCCTGCTGCTGGCGGCTTATTCCGTGGCGTGACGGTCTTTTTTTGCGCGGGTGTGTGGGCGAGCGACGTTGGCGCGACAACGCCGCTGGGACGTGCGTCGGCCTTGCGGGTGCGACGCAACGTCAGCACACGCAGGGCCCGCCACCTTACATTCAGTTAGCCGCGAGCATCGAAATAGCCGCGTCGCCGAATAGCGTCTGCACGTTGTTATCGGAGATATGTTTGGCCAGCGCCGACAGATCGGTTCCTTCGGGTTTGCCGATCAGCGCATAGCTGAGATCGGCGTGCCGCCAGGTCACAACATTCATGCTGTCGATGCGGTGCTCGGCAAGCGCAGCGTCAGCCTTCGCTTCCTTCATTACGCATAGCGCAATCGGGCCGCCTTGCTGCGGCAGATAGACGATCTGGACCAGCGGCTTGTCGTCATAGCGCAATCGCTGCACGCGCTTGAAGGTCAGCCCCGCCGAACTGAGATCCGGAATCCGCACATTCAGGCCGTCCTGATGCTGGATTTCGTCGACGGTTTGCGCCGTGACTTCGGCATTGACCGGCACCTGCGCCACGGTCTCACGCGAATAGAGTTGCTGATAGCCCGCTGCCGCCGCGACCCAGCTCGAAGCGTCGGGGTTAGCCTCCGTCAGCGTCGCCGTGTGTGTGCTGTTCGACCCCGCGCCGACGCCCGGCAGGAAGCGCATGCCGACGCCGTAGCAGAACAACCCGGCCACGAACGCTACCGCGAGCCACTGCGGCGCGATCCTCAGCCGTGAGCGCACAGGCGCGGAGGGCGGGGTGAACACGCTGGGCGCGACGGTGGCGTCATTGGCGCCTGGCGTGGTTGTGCGTTGCGCATGGGCACGCGCCATTGCCGCGACCGCCTCAGTCAGGCTGTCCGGCACTGGAGGTAATTTTTGCTGCGCGAAGGCTTCCGCGTAGGGCAACCGTGCGTTCTGCAACTGGGCGACGAATTCGGCGGCGTCAGGCGACACGGCGATCTCCTTTTCGACCTCCTGGCATTCCTCGGCGGACAGTTCGCCGTCCACGTATGCCATCAGCAGGATAGAGTCCATCTTCATGAGACCGGGTCCTTACTAGCGACTGCTACTTTCGTTTTTTGACTGTCGCGCACCCCGAACAGCGCGCCGATGGTCTGGCGTGCGCGTGACAGGCGGCTCATGACGGTGCCGATCGGCACCTCGAGCACTTCGGCGGCTTCGACATAGCTGAGCCCTTCGACAGCCACGAGCAGCATCACCATGCGCTGCGCTTCGGGCAATCGGCCGACGGCGCTGACAATCTGGTTGTTGATGGCGTTTTCCTCCGGTGTACGCATGGCCGGATCGGCGATGGTTTCCAGCATGTCGTCGTCCCATTCCGTGCTCGAGCGGTTGCGGCGGCTACGGGCGCGCAACTCGTTGATCCAGGTGGAATGCACGATGGCAAACATCCAGCTCAATGCCGAGGTGCCGGGCTGCAACTGATGCGCGCGTTCGAGCGCGCGCACGCAGGCGCGCTGCACCAGGTCTTCGGCATCGTGCCGGTCGCCCGAAATGCGCAAGGCGAACGCCCACAATCGCGGCAACAGGGCCGGGAGCAGGCTGGGTAAATCCGAACCGGTCGTCGACATGGTTCCTTGCTGGGTCCGGTGTCTCTGGGGCGAGGCACGCATTGCGGCTGGCGCTGAAGCGCGGTCCGCTGCGTGGTGGCCCGGGTGGGTCTGGGCAGGTGCTGGTCGGCCCGATAGCCTGGCCGCTTGCTGAATGTTCGCACCAGGATACCTAGTAGGATTTTAGCGGCAAACAATGGCATTCGCGCGGCATGCTGCTGTAATGTGTCCGTCAGTCTTGCCGAAGAATAGGCCGGGCTTGCATGCGTCCATGGTCTGCCTGAATACTCGGTTGGTGAACCTTCCGGCTCGTTAGATGGACCAATCCATATAACGACTCGGCTGTTCACAACGAGGGAGGACGGGTGACGCATCGAGTGTTTTCCCTGCGTCGGCGCTGGCGCAAAGCGAGGCGCACGTACGGAGCGGCGATCACGCAGAAGGTAGGCAGCCATCCGTTCCTCGCCGGTATCGCGGGGACCGCGGTGGCGGTGGCCATGGCAAGTCTGACCTTTGTGACGCTCTACGATGGCCGGGCAGACGCGCTCAAGCACGCGCACGAGACGTCGCAGAACCTGGTATCGCTGATCTCCAGCGACGTGGAACGCAACGTCGAGATCTACGACCTGTCGCTGCAGTCGATGGTCGACAGCGCGCAAAACCCGGCAACCTGGCGCCTGCCCGCCGACCTGCGGCGATCGGTGTTGTTCGACCGGGCGACGACCGCCGCCTACCTGGGCGGCGCCTATGTGCTGGACGTCAATGGCCGTGTACTCGCGTCGCAGGACGGCGAACTCAACCCTGCGGTGCGGCTCGACGACCGCGACTACTTCGTCGTGCAACAGCGCAATCCATCCGTGGGCCTGTTCGTTTCGCATCCGTTTCGCTCGCGGTTGCGCAGCGGCAACCTCTCGATTGGTCTGACCCGGCGCATCAATACGCAGGAGGGCGCCTTTGCAGGTGTTGCGCTGCTGGCTATCCGGATCGAGTACTTTCAGCGGCTGCTCGACAAGATCAACATCGGCCACGCGGGCTCTGTCTTTATCGTTCTCGACGACGGCACAATGCTCGCGCGCAAGCCGTTCTCGCAGCAGGAGATCGGCACGAGCATCGCGAAGTCGCCGACGTTTCCAATGATGGCGTCGCAAGCCGAGGGTTCCTATACGGCGGACTCCACCGTCGACGGCGTGCGGCGCATCTTTACCTATGCGCACGTGCCGTCGACGCCGTTGATTGCCGTGGTGGCGCCGGCGGTGAACGACGTGTTCGCCGAATGGCGGCGGCGCAGCCTGATTGCCGGCGGCCTGACCCTGGCGTTAGGCACGGTGTTTGTCGTGGTGTCGTGGCTGCTCGCCTTCACACTGCAGGACAAGGTGGCGGCCCAGGCGGAACTGGTCCGGCTCGCGGCCACGGATCCGCTGACCGGCCTGAGCAATCGCCGGATTCTGGACAGCCGGCTCGACGAAGAGTGGCTGCGCGCGAGGCGTAACGGCAGCCCGATGTCGGTGCTGTTCGTCGACGTCGATTACTTCAAGGGCTTTAACGATACCTACGGTCATGCCGCCGGTGACGAAGTGCTGGCTGCGGTGGCCGAGTGTATCGACTCGGTCGTGAGACGTCCGGTGGGTCTGGTCGCGCGCTATGGCGGCGAGGAGTTTGCGGTGGTGTTGCCAGATACCTCGGCCGAAGGGGCCGCGAATGTAGCGGAAAAGATCCGCAGAAAGGTGCAGGGTATGAGCCTTTTCTACGGAGAGAGTGAGCACGGCACCGTGACGGTTAGCGTGGGGTGCGCCACCTGCTTGCCCGCGCAGGGAGGCAGCGCGTCGGGACTGATGGCTGCTGCGGATGCGCAGCTCTATGCGGCGAAGTCGGCGGGCCGGAACCGGGTGAAGTCCTAGTATGTGCTACTGCGACTCACCGGCGTCGGCTTGCGCTTGCGCAAGCTCGAGCGGGTGTTGGTCGTGGTACGCGTCGACCATTTGTAAGCATAACTGACCAAGTGATGCCAGGTCCATGGCCTGGTACGCGTGCTCGACCTCTCCTGCGTTGAGCACGTCATCGAGAACCGGAGCGAGACGTCGCAATCGGCGGAAAGTGGCGTCGTCGAGTTTCATATTGGACCTCCTGTCGTCAACCGGTAGGGCGTCTGCTGAGGGGACTTAATCCCAAGGCTGTGCCTGCGTCCCCTCCGCGTCGCCTCTCGGACCTGACATCCTAATCCATCAAATTGTCAGGCGCCCATTGCGTGCTTACTTTTATCATTTTGGTGCAATGCACAATAAGTCTCAGAAACGAGATGAGCATTGAAGTGAAACGGCTTACAGCGCGGGGAGAGAGGGCTAAAATTGGCCAGTACCCGCGGCGCAATATCGTGCTTGCTGCATCGTAACCAGCATAGCTCCGATTGTGCGGCGCGCAAGGATATAACAATTGTCAAGTCATTACCGGAGGGTTTACGCTTACGTGACTTCCCAGCGAGACGACTATGGGCACACCAGCACTTTTGGACCGCTACGAACTTCTCGCCGCATGGCACCGCGTTGTTCCCGAAGCAGACCCAGCGGGGCGCCACAGATATGAACTAGACGAACTCGGCGAAGCGATAGTGAATCGCGCCCCGTCAGCCAGACGCCAGATAGTGCTTACAGATGTCTACTGTCATCTGACCGAGCAGATCGGTCACCTTGCGGCTATGTCGGTCGCAGTCACCACTCCATCGTTTGGCATCAGGGTCCCGGACGTCGTATGGATGCCATGTGACAAGTGGGAAAGTTTCGATCGCGACGACCCGGCGCCGTTTGTCCCGGACCTTTGTGTCGAGGTGCTTCTGGATAGTGACCGGACGCACGACATCGACAGGAGGATCATGGCCTATCTCGAAGGCGGGGCCCGTGAAGTCATTGTCATCGGCCAGAGCGGGCAGGTCGATTATTGGGGAGCCACCGGCCGCCGCAAAACCTCGATGTTCGATTTGACCGTACCGCTCGACCCCATGTATTTCGACGAGCGCGGCGCAGCAGTCAAGGCTACTGAAGTTCGTCGTTGAGACACGGCAACACCGTCAGTTCGCGCGCAAGGGTGCCCGCTACCGTTCGGAGTGGCCGGTAATGCCGCAAGACTCGATACGGCTCGCACGCGCGGCTTCCACCGCTGACTCGCTCCTCGCGCAGCTCAAGTCACGTATTGTCCTTCTCGCCGCCTTTGTCGGCTCCATGTGGGTGGCCTATCTTTTGTCGGCGGCGCTGCCGTTCCTGCATTTGAACCGGCACGGGGTGGTGCCGCGCACGCTCAGTGGACTGCAGGGCATCCTGTTTGCCCCGTGGCTGCACGCAAGCATGATGCACCTGGTCGCCAACACGGGTGGGCTGCTCATTCTGGGCTGGCTGTGCATGTGGCCCCGCATCGCGAACTTCTGGCAGGCGACAATGGGTGCGATGCTGGGCGCGGGCCTGTGTGCCTGGCTGATTGGTGCGCCCTACACGGTGCACATCGGCGCGAGCGGGCTGGTGTTCGGCTACGCTGGCTACCTGGTCGCACGAGGCTACTACACACAGCACGTTCTCGCGCTGCTGGTGGCGCTGTTCGTGGCGGGCAGCTACGGGCTGACCATGTTCCTCGGCGTGATGCCGCTGTACCCTGGCGTGTCATGGCAAAGCCATCTCGGTGGCGCACTGGGCGGCATCCTTGCCGCGCGCGCAGCGGCCCGCGGTGCGCGGTTTTCGTGAGGCAGGAAAGCTGGGCGCATTCGCTGACGTGACCGGTCGCACCTCCCCGCGATCCACTTTTGTTATCGCACCTTCCAATACTCGAATTGTTCAGGTATCAGCTGCGCCGTATATTGGCTGACACCAACACAACCATACCGGGACGCAGCACGAACCCGGTCACGGAAGCGAGACAAGCAATGAACCGAATCGATCTGGAGGGGCGTACTGTCGTCATTACTGGCGGTGCGCGCGGCATTGGCTATGCAGTGGCGCAGCGCGCCCTGAACTCGGGCGCTTCGGTCGCCCTCTGGGATGTCGACGCGGCGCGG
This sequence comes from Paraburkholderia sp. EB58, assembly GCF_050436665.1. Classification (NCBI taxonomy): domain Bacteria; kingdom Pseudomonadati; phylum Pseudomonadota; class Betaproteobacteria; order Burkholderiales; family Burkholderiaceae; genus Paraburkholderia; species Paraburkholderia sp. EB58. The sequence continues at coordinate 104,111 of NZ_JBNDMQ010000009.1, forward strand.
CTCGAGCGCAGCCAGGGCGAACTGGCCGAATTGGGCAAGGTGTCGTCGGCGGTCGTCGAACTGACGGATGAAACCTCGGTGGCCAATGCGGTCACGCAAACCCTGGCCGGTCACGGCACGATCGACGTGCTGATCAACTGCGCCGGCATCACCGGTGGCAATGGCACGACCTGGGAGCTGGAGCCTGACGTCTGGCGTCGGGTGATCGACGTGAATCTGATCGGCCCGTACCTGACCTGCCGCGCGGTCGTGCCGCAGATGCTGAAGCAGGGCTACGGTCGCATCGTCAATATCGCGTCGGTGGCCGGTAAGGAGGGCAATCCGAACGCGTCGCACTACAGCGCGTCGAAAGCCGGCCTGATTGGTCTCACCAAATCGCTCGGCAAAGAACTGGCCACCAAAAACATCCTCGTCAACGCCGTCACGCCGGCGGCTGCCAAGACCGAGATCTTCGATTCGATGTCGCAGCAGCATATCGACTACATGCTCTCGAAGATTCCCATGAATCGCTTCCTGTTACCCGAAGAGGCGGCCTCGCTGATCTTGTGGCTGTCGTCGGAAGATTGCGCGTTCAGCACCGGCTCGGTGTTCGATCTGTCCGGCGGCCGGGCGACGTACTGACACGGGCGCTCAAGCTTGCGCTTGATGCCTGGCCGGTGCCGGTTGCTCAGCCACGCAGGCGGCCCACCTGATGCGCAGCATGGCTCGTTTTGTGTATGAGGCCGTCAGCATGTTGTCGGCCCAGTGAGCCCGCTTAGACGGGCCTGATGGACCGGCCGCGCTGGACGTGACACCCACGCCACGCCGCACGACCGGATCCGGCCAGCACGACAGGAGACACAGTGAATCCGAATTCGCCCGCTTCGCTCGAGGCGATCAACAGCAAGGTGATGCGGCGGCTATTGCCGTTTCTATTGCTGATGTATTTGCTGGCCTTTCTCGATCGCGCCAATATCGGCTTCGCGCAAAAAGCGCTGCAGCACGATACCGGCTTGTCGAATGCCGCGTTTGCGTTCGGCGCCGGGGTGTTCTTCATCGGTTATGCATTGTTCGAAGTGCCAAGCAATCTGCTGCTGCATCGTGTCGGCGCCCGTGTGTGGATGTGCCGGATCATGGTGACGTGGGGGCTGGTCTCGGCATCGATGTGCTTCGCCCACACGCCCACGGCCTTTTACACGCTGCGCTTTCTGCTCGGCGTCGCGGAAGCCGGGTTCTTTCCGGGCGTGATCTATTACCTCACACACTGGTTCCCGCAGTCGGCGCGGGCACGCGCTGTCGGGGTGTTCTATTTCGGCGCGCCGCTCGCGTTTATCTTCGGCAGCCCGCTTTCGGGATTGTTGCTCGAGTTGCATGGGGCAGCAGGTCTGGCCGGCTGGCAGTGGCTGTTCCTGATTGAAGGCGGCATGGCGACGGCGGTCGGTGTGTGGGCGTTCTGGTACCTGGACAACCGGCCCGAAGACGCGCGCTGGCTCGACAGTGCGCAACGTGTCGCCTTGCGCGGCGCCCTTGACGAGGACGCTCTCAACGCCTCGGCACACGGACCGCGCAATCTCTTTGCCGCGCTGCTCGATCGCCGCGTGCTGGCGCTTTCGGCGATCTATCTGCTGATCCAGATGAGCGTGTACGGGGTGATCTTCTATCTGCCGCAACAGGTCGCGGCGTTGCTGGGTACCACCGTGGGCTTGCGAGTCGGACTCGTGGCGGCGTTGCCGTGGCTGTGTGCGCTCGGCGTGACCTGGCTCGTGCCGCGCCGCGCGGATCGCACCGGCGGGCATCGCCGCTGGGCCGTCGCGCTGCTGGTGCTCGCCGGGCTAGGGATCGGCGCTTCCGGATTGTCGCAGAGTCCGTTGCTTGGGCTCGCTGCGCTGTGTTGCGCGGCGAGCGGATTTATCGCCGCGCAGCCGTTGTTCTGGGCTTTCCCCACCCGCTATCTGACGGGTGCGGCGGCCGCGGGCGGCATCGCCCTGATCAACTCGCTCGGCGGCCTGGGCGGCTTTATCGCGCCGTCGCTGCGCACCGCGGCGGAACACACTTTTGCTTCGACCTCGGCGGGTCTGCTGGTACTCGGCGCGGCGAGCCTGCTGGCGGCGTTGCTGATCGGCACGCTGTTTCGCCGGGAGAACGGCATAGCGGCCGAGTCGCTTACGCCACTCATTCACCACTGATACACCGCGCCCGCTAACCATCGACGGCCGCGCTTTACTGCACTAAAAACGGAGCCTTTCTTATGGCCATGCCTACTATCAAGCACGTGCGTGCCTTTATTGTCCGTGGTGGCGGCGCGGATTATCACGACCAGCCGGACGGTCACTGGATCGACGATCACATTTCGACGCCAATGGCGCGCTACCCGGAATATCGGCAAAGCCGCCAGTCGTTCGGCATCAATGTGCTCGGCACGCTGGTGGTCGAGATCGAAGCGAGCGACGGTACCGTCGGCTTCGCGGTGACGACCGGGGGCGAGATCGGCGCGTTTATCGTCGAGAAGCATCTGGCGCGTTTCCTCGAAGGCCAACTGGTCACCGATATCGAGAAAATGTGGGATCAGATGTACTTCTCCACGCTCTACTACGGCCGCAAGGGCGTGGTGCTGAATACGATTTCCGGCGTCGATCTCGCACTGTGGGATCTGCTCGCCAAGATTCGCCAGGAACCGGTGTATCAACTATTGGGCGGCCCGGTGCGCGACGAGCTGGTGTTCTATGCGACCGGCGCGCGACCCGATCTGGCCAAGGAGATGGGCTTTATCGGCGGCAAGCTGCCCTTGCAACACGGGCCGGCTGAGGGCGAGGAGGGACTCAAGAAGAACATCGAGCGCCTCGCCGACATGCGCAGCCGCGTCGGCGATGATTTCTGGCTGATGTACGACTGCTGGATGAGTCTGGACGTGCCGTATGCGACGCGGCTCGCGCAAGCGGCGCATGAGTACGGCCTGAAATGGATCGAGGAAGCCCTGCCGCCGGATGACTACTGGGGTTACGCCGAACTGCGCCGCAACGTCCCGCGCGGCATGATGGTCTCGACGGGCGAACACGAGGCGACGCGCTGGGGCTTTCGCATGCTGCTGGAAATGAACTGCTGCGATCTGATCCAGCCGGATGTGGGCTGGTGCGGCGGCATTACCGAGCTGATCAAGATTTCCGCGCTGGCCGATGCGCACAACGTAATGGTGGTGCCGCACGGCTCGTCGGTGTACAGCTATCACTTCGTCGTGACGCGTCACAACTCGCCGTTCGCGGAGTTTCTGATGATGGCGCCGAAGGCCGATGAGGTGGTGCCGATGTTCACGCCGTTGCTGCTCGACGAACCGGTGCCCGTCAACGGCCGGATGAAGGTGCCGGACACGCCCGGTTTTGGCGTGCGGCTCAATCCGGAATGTGCGTTGGTGCGGCCGTATCCGCGTTAAGCGACGCTCGGTGCACGCTGGAGCGCGCGCATTGAAGCTCAGCCGCAAGGTGATGGACTGAAGAAGAGTGCGACAGCTCAATCGATCAAGGAGAAAGAAGTGCTGCTCAAGGACAAGGTAGTGATCGTGACAGGCGGATCGCGCGGCATTGGCCGGGCCATCGCTGTGGCTTGCGCCCGTGACGGCGCCGACGTGGCGATCAACTACTGGGGCGACAACGACGCATCGTATGGACGCCGTTCCGCCGTAGAAGAAGTGCTGGCCGAAATCGAGGCGTTGGGCCGGCGTGCGATCGCCGTGGAAGGTAACGTGGCGGCGCACGAGACCGGTGCGGAACTGGTCAGGCGCACCGTGGAGGCCTTCGGCAAAGTCGACGTACTGGCAAGCAATGCGGGCATCTGTCCGTTCCATGCGTTTCTCGACATGCCGCCTGAGGTGCTGGAGACGACCGTGGCGGTAAACCTGAACGGCGCGTTCTTCGTGACCCAGGCAGCGGCGCAGCAGATGAAAGCACAAGGAACGGGCGGTGCGATTGTCGCCACCAGTTCGATTAGCGCGCTGGTGGGCGGCGGCATGCAGACGCATTACACGCCCACCAAAGCTGGCGTGCATTCGCTGATGCAGTCGTGTGCGATTGCGTTGGGACCGTACGGGATTCGCTGCAACTCGGTGATGCCGGGCACCATCGCGACCGACCTGAACGCCGAGGACCTCGCCGACGAAGCGAAGAAGGCCTACTTCGAAAAGCGTATACCGCTAGGCCGACTGGGGCGTCCTGAGGATGTCGCGGACTGCGTGGTGTTCCTCGCTTCGGACCGTGCCCGCTATGTGACGGGCGCGGCGTTGTTGGTGGACGGCGGCCTGTTCGTCAACCTGCAGTGAACACGCCTCGCTCAGTGAGCAGGGAGCGGCACGGCATCGCCGTTGGTCGTGGCATGTGGTTGGGCGGTAGCATCGCGGGCAAGCTTGAGAGAGACGCTGCGCAGCAGCTCAATAAAATGCAGCGCCGGCGCGGCGAGCGGTTCTTCCTTGCGCGTGAGGATGCCGAAACCGGCGAGGCTCTTGCCGATTTCGACGGGCAGCGCCACCAACAGTTTGCCGCGCACGTGGTCGCGCACCACGGATTCGGGCAGCATCGCGACGGCATCGTAGTTTTCGAGCAGTTGCAGCGTAGCGAAGATCGACGCGCATTCGGTCAGATTGACCGGTGTCGCAAGCCCTGCGCGGGCCAGTTCTTCTTCGAACAGCACGCGCGCCGGGCTGGTGAGCGGCTGCGCGACCCACGGCCAGTCGATCAGTTCGCGCAAGTTAATGGACGTGCGCTGCGCCAGCGGATGGGCCGTGCGCACCACCAGCAGCAAGGTTTCGCGCGCGAGCGGCTCGAAGCTGAAATCGTTGTGCTGCAAGGGGTTGGTGAGCCGACCGAGCGCGAGGTCCACTTCGCGGCGGTGCAGCAACTGGACCACCTGATCGCTGGTTTCGCCGAGGATGCGCACATTGAGCAGCGGCCGCTCAGTTTTCAGAGTGGCGACGGCCATGGCCAGCAGGTCGGGTGCCGCGCCCATGATGGCGCCGACGGTCAACTGGCCGTGTCCGCCCTTGCGTTTGACGTCGAGGTCTTCGGCGAAGCGGGTCAGCTCCGCCAGCGCACGCCGCGCGTAGGCGAGGGTGACGACGCCGAGCGGCGTGGGTGTCATGCCGCGCGCGTTGCGCTCAAAGAGCAGGAAGCCGAACGCTTCTTCGATATCTCCCAGCATGCGGGACGCGCTGGGTTGAGCGACATTGACGGCGTCAGCGGCCTGGTGGAGATTGCGGGCATCGTCCAGCGCGACGAGCAGCGCCAGATGCTTGAATTTGAGCCGGTTGACGAGGGCGACGGTTGCGGCGTTCTGGCTCATGGGAAAAATGCGGTTGGCAGAGCGGTTTGGCAGAGCGGGTTGGCAGATGCTGTGGCGGCCGTGCGATTCGGTTTCTGGATCGCCCAATCCCAACAACGGATTGAAAGGCTATCGATCCACGAATTATAGTCCGATCAGGCGCTTCGCCAAGAAAGCGCCCCGACACATAAATAGTCACGACTGGAGATAGGTCGCAATGGAGACAATCGCTTTCCGGATGGTGCTCAACCCCGGCATGCGCGAAGAATACGAGCGCCGGCACCAGGAGATCTGGCCCGAGCTGGTTGATGCACTGCGTCAAGCCGGCGTGCGCGACTACCGCATCTTCTTCGATGCCGGCACCGACCACCTCTTTGCCATCCTGACACGCACCGACGATCATCATATGGACCGTTTGCCGGAGCTCGACGTCATGCGCAAATGGTGGGATTACATGGCTGACATCATGCAGACTGCTCCGGATCACACGCCCTTGCAACAGGCGCTGGAGCCGGTGTTTCGACTGCAGGTGCCGAGTTGAATGACGCCAAGCTCATTGAAGCTTCACCGTGGTTGATTGAGGCTGATGCAAGGAGACATGCCCCATGCAAGTTATCGACCCGCATATTCATTTGTGGGATCTGAAGACACATCATTACCCGTGGCTCGCGAGCCCGGGCGTGTCGTTTGTCGGTGACGCGCGCGAACTGAAGCACGACTATCTGATTGCCGATCTGTTGGGCGAGGCCGGCGGCATTGAGATTCTCAAAGTGGTGCACGTCGAGGCGAATCACGATCCGGCTGATGCGGTCGAAGAGACGCGCTGGTTGCAGGGCGTAGCGAACGAAGCGAGCTCGCGCGGCATGCCGAATGGCATCGTCGCAGCGGCAGATCTGGCCGCGCCAAACGTCCAGCAGGTGCTCGAAGCGCACGCGGCGTTTGCGAATACGCGCGGCATTCGCCAGATCCTGAATGTGCACGAGAAAAAACTGTTCGACTACATCGGCCGTCATCTGATGCGCGATCCTGTGTGGCGTGAGAATTTCGCGTTGCTGCGCCGCTATAACCTGTCGTTCGATCTGCAACTGTATCCGTCACAGATGGAGGAGGCCGTTGCGCTGGCCCGCGCTCATGCCGATACGCAGTTCATCGTCAATCACGCGGGCATGTTCGTGGACCGCAACAGCGTGACGGGATATCGCGCGTGGCGTGAAGGCATGCGGCAGTTGGCCGGCTGCGTCAACGTGGCCGTGAAAATCAGCGGGCTGGCGATGTTCGATCACAAGTGGTCGGTCGAAAGCCTGCGTCCTTATGTGCTTGAGACGATCGACACGTTCGGCGTCGAGCGCGCGATGTTCGCCTCGAACTTCCCGGTCGATCGCTTGTTCGGGACGTATGAGGAACTTTGGCGCGCCTATGCTTCGATTGTCGCGGACGCCAGCGAAACCGAAAAAGACGCACTGTTTTGCCGGAACGCGGAGCGCATCTATCGAATCTGACGCACGAAACGTAGCTAGACAGCATCCCCGATGAAACGCGGCGCGCCTGGCGACGCCGCACGATGGAGGAGACAGGTAGTGCAGGAACAGACAACCGCTGCGCCCCGGCTTGAACTGCGGCATGCAAGCAAATCGTTCGGCCGGGTCCGCGCGTTATCCGATGGCGATCTCACGCTGCGGCCGGGTGAAGTGCATGCTTTGCTCGGCGAAAACGGCGCGGGTAAATCGACGCTCGTGAAGATTCTGGCCGGCGTGCATCAGCCCGACACCGGCGAGATCGTGATCGATGGCGTAGCGCGTCGTTTTGCGACGCCCGCCGAGGCACGCGACGCGGGTCTTGCTGTGATCTACCAGGAACCCACGCTGTTCTTCGATCTTTCGATTGCCGAGAACATCTTCATGGGACGGCAACCGGTGGACCGCATCGGGCGGATTCAGTATGACGCCATGCGCAGCGAGGTGGACGGCCTGCTGGCATCGCTCGGCGTCGATCTGCAGGCGGACCAGCTGGTGCGCGGTCTGTCCATTGCCGATCAGCAGGTGATCGAGATTGCCAAGGCGCTCTCGCTAAACGCGAATGTGCTGATCATGGACGAGCCGACCGCGGCGCTGTCTTTGACCGAAGTGGAGCGGCTCTTTGCCATCGTGCGCAAGCTGCGTGAGCGCGATGTGGCGATTCTGTTCATTACCCATCGTCTCGACGAAGTGTTTGCGCTGACGCAGCACGTCACCATCATGCGCGACGGCGCGAAGGTGTTCGACGCGCCTACGGCGGATCTGACGACTGGCGCGATCGTCGCGAAGATGGTCGGGCGCGATCTGGAAAGCTTTTATCCAAAGGCGAATGTGACGCCGGGCGAAGTGCGTCTGTCGGTGCGCGGATTGACCCGGCTTGGCGTGTTCAAGGACATCTCGTTCGAGGTCCGCGCCGGCGAGATCGTCGCGCTGGCGGGTCTGGTGGGAGCCGGGCGCAGCGAAGTGGCGCGGGCGATCTTCGGCATCGATCCGCTTGATGCGGGTGAAGTCTGGATTGCCGGCAAGCCGCTCGCAACGGGGCGGCCGGCGGCGGCAGTGCGCGCGGGGCTCGCGCTGGTGCCGGAAGATCGCCGCCAGCAGGGGCTCGCGCTCGAGTTGAGCATCGCGCGCAATGCGTCGATGACAGTGCTCGGACGTCTCGTCAAACACGGACTCATTTCCACGCGCAGCGAAACGCAACTCGCGGCGCAGTGGGGCACGCGGCTGCGACTGAAGGCAGGCGACGCCAACGCGCCGGTCGGCACGCTCTCCGGTGGCAATCAGCAGAAGGTCGTGCTCGGCAAGTGGCTTGCCACCGATCCCAAGGTCTTGATCATCGACGAGCCGACGCGCGGCATCGACGTCGGCGCCAAAGCGGAGGTGTATAGCGCATTGGCCGAACTGGTCACGGGCGGCATGGCGGTGTTGATGATCTCGAGCGAATTGCCAGAGGTGCTCGGTATGGCCGACCGCGTGCTGGTGATGCACGAAGGACGTATCAGCGCCGAGATTGCGCGCGCCGACGCGAACGAAGAACGGATCATGGGCGCCGCGCTCGGCCAGCCTGTGAACCCACTAGGGCACGCCGCATAATGCGCCATTCTCATACTCATCCCCATCCGGCGCCGGTGCAGCCTCCCGCCGTCGGCGGCTCCACCGCGAAAACGGGCGGCCTCGTCGCGACCATTGCGAAAAGCCGCGAGACCACGCTGTTTATCGTGCTGATCCTGCTGATCGTCGGCACGGCGCTCGCGAGACCGCAGTTTCTGAATCTGCAGAATCTGCGTGACGTGCTGCTGAATGTGTCGATTATCAGCTTGCTGACCGCCGGCATGACGGTGGTGATCCTGATGCGGCATATCGACCTGTCGGTTGGCTCGACGGTCGGTGTCAGCGCCTATGCGGTCGGCAGCCTGTATGTCGCGTTTCCCCATATGCCGGTGATCGTGGCGCTCGCGGCGGGGCTCGCAATCGGTCTGGTTGCGGGCGGTATCAACGCTTTGCTGGTGGCCGTGGGACGCGTGCCGTCGCTAGTCGCCACTTTGTCGACGCTCTACATTTTCCGTGGCGCGGACTACGCGTGGGTGCACGGCGGACAGATCAACGCCACCAGCTTGCCCGATGCGTATTCGCGGCTTGCGACGGGGGTGATCCTCGGCGTGCCGACGCTCGCGTTGATCGCGATTGTGGTGCTGATCGGCTTGTCGATGTACCTCAAGCAGTTTCGTGCCGGCCGTGAGCACTATGCGATCGGCTCGAATCCGGAGGCCGCGCGTCTTGCCGGGGTCAATGTCGAGCGGCGCGTGATGTCGGGCTTTTTGTTGTCCGGCGCGATTGCGGGCTTTGCCGGGGCACTGTGGCTGGCGCGCTTCGGTACCGTTGACGCGAGCACGGCGAAGGGCATCGAATTGCAGGTGGTCGCCGCGGCGGTGGTCGGCAGTGTGGCGATTACCGGTGGGGTCGGCACGATTCTCGGCGCGACGCTTGGCGCGCTGGTGCTCGGCGTCATCAGTATTGCGCTGGTGGTGCTGCGCGTGTCCCCGTTCTGGGAGCAGGCCATTCAGGGTGCGCTGATCGTCGCTGCGATTGCAGCCGATACGCTACTCGCCCGCTCCGTCGCCAAACGCATGATGAGGAAACGCGATCATGGCTAAACCCGATTCCGCGCTGTTGACCCGCAAACGCGAGACGCCGCTGCGCTGGGAAATCCTGCTTGTCATCGTGCTGGTGTTGTCGCTGGTGCTGGGCAGGGTGCTCTCGCCCATGTTTTTGACCGGCGCCAATATCACCAACGTCCTGGCCGATCTGACCGAGATCGCGCTGATGGCCTTGCCGATGACGTTGATTATCGTGGCCGCTGAAATCGATCTGTCGGTAGCGTCGGTGCTCGGGGCATCGAGTGCGCTGATGGGCGTGCTCTGGCATATGGGCTTGCCTATGCCGCTGGTGATCGTGCTGGTGCTGATTGTCGGTGCGTTGGCGGGGCTGCTGAACGGTCTGGTCATCGTCAGGCTGAATCTGCCTTCGCTGGCTGTGACGATCGGCACGCTCGCGCTGTTTCGCGGGCTCGCGTATGTGCTGCTCGGCGATCAGGCCGTCGCGGATTTTCCGGCAGGCTATACGGCGTTCGGTATCAACAATCTCGGTTCGACCTTTATTCCGCTGCCGTTTGTGTTTGTGATCGTCGGCGCCGTGGTGTTCACGGTGCTGCTGCAAGCCACCGCTTTTGGCCGCAGTCTCTATGCGATCGGCGCGAACCCGACTGCTGCGACGTTCTCCGGCATTGAAGTGGCGAAGATCCGTTTACGTCTGTTTGTTTTGTCGGGCGTGATGAGCGCACTGGCCGGTGTGGTGTACACGCTGCGCTTTACCAGCGCGCGCGGCGATAACGGTGAAGGCTTCGAATTGTCGGTGATCGCGGCGGTGCTGTTCGGCGGCGTGAGCATTTTTGGCGGACGGGGCTCGATGGTCGGCGTGTTGCTGTCGCTGCTGATTATCGGCGTGCTGAAAAATGCGCTCACGCTCGATGACGTCTCGAGCGAAACGCTCACGATCGTGACCGGCGTGTTGCTGCTCGCGTCCGTGCTGATTCCGAATCTGGTGGCCCGCTGGCGTGCGATGCGCGACCGGCGTTTTATCGCTAAGTCTACTGCTTCATAGCCGTACGAGGACCGTACGGTGTGCCGTTCCTGATATCAACAACCCGGACGCTTTAACGTCCGATTATTCAGCCAGGAGACACTTCATGTTCAAACCCCTACGTCAGGCCGGAGCGGCCGCGCTCTGCGTGGCCCTCTTGGGCATCAGTTGCGCGGCAGGCGCGGCCGATATCAAAAGCGGCCTGAAGATTGCATTCATTCCGAAGCAGATCAACAACCCGTATGAGGTGATCGCCGATAACGGCGGTATGGCCGCAATCAAGGAATTCGGTGGCGTCGGCAAGGTGGTAGGTCCGTCGGATGCGGGCGCATCGTCGCAGGTGCAGTACATCAACACGCTGATCACGCAGCGCCAGGACGCGATCGTGATTGCCGCCAACGATGCGAACGCGGTGGTGCCCTACCTGAAGAAGGCGATGTCGCAGGGTATCAAAGTGGTGACCTTCGATTCGGACACGGCGCCGGATGGGCGGCAACTGTTTGTGAATCAGGCCAACGCAGAAGGCATTGGCCGTGGACAGGTTCAACTGGTCGCGAAGCTGATGGGCGGCGAGGGCGAGTTTGCGATTCTCTCGGCGACGCCGAACGCAACCAACCAGAACACGTGGATCAAGTGGATGCAGGAGGAACTGAAGAAGCCTGAATACTCGAAGATCAAGCTCGTGAAGATCGCCTACGGCAATGACGACGACCAAAAGTCGTTTGTCGAAACCCAAGGCTTGTTGCAGGCCTATCCGAATCTGAAGGCGATCGTTGCGCCGACGACGGTGGGCATTGCAGCGGCGGCGCGTTATATCTCGACGTCCTCGAGCAAGGGTAAGGTGGATGTGACGGGTCTGGGTACGCCGAACCAGATGCGTGCGTTCGTCAAGAATGGCACCGTGAAGGCATTCCAGTTGTGGGATCCGAATCAGCTCGGGTATCTGGCGGCTTATGCGGCAGCGGCGCTGTCGTCGGGGACGATTACGGGCAAGGAAGGCGAGTCGTTCGACGCCGGCAAGCTCGGCAAGCGCACTATCGGGCCGCAAGGGGAAATCATTCTTGGACCGCCGACTACGTTTGATTCCAGCAATATCGACAACTTCAACTTCTGAGCGGGCATTTTCCGGAAACGGGCGACGCTCGTTGTAGACAAAAACGCCCTTCGGGGCGTTTTTGCTATCCAGAGCGCAAGTGGCCGCGCCGTGCTCGTACCCGCTTTTTCCTGCTTGAACGCCCGGTTTCGGCGCTATACGCTTGGATGGCTTGCCTCTCTCAAGGAGCCGGTCATGAAAGGCGCTGCGGTGGATGTGCATTTCGATGCACGGTTTATGGTGCTGGATCTGGCCGACGGCCGGGTGGCTCACTTTCCTCTGGCCCAATTTCCTGCCTTGGAGTCGGCTTCGCCGGTGCAGCGGGACTGCTTTGCGATTTCGATCGACAAACAGCGGCTCTACTGGCCGGAGCTGCAGCAAGACGTTAGCGTGACAGCGCTCCTGTTGCCGCTGGACGAAAACACGCTCCACTGAGTCGTTGGCTGGTCCGGCCGTAGCGCGGCTCGCTTCCTGGCGACGCCGCTATTCCCGCCTGTCTGATCTCTTTCGCGCAACGCTTCGAGCGGGGTGGTGCGTGGCGAATCCGCGCCCGTCGAAGGGTGGGGAGACGCGCGTCCATGCCTGAAAGCCCACGTTCATAACGCAGGGAAGTTGTATGGCAAAATGATGTTCCGGGTAAACGCCTAGACGTTGTGTTTTGAGTTTATATCCACGAAATAACGCGCAAATTCAGGCAACATTCAATAAATACAATAACTAGAATCGGCGCCAGATGTCTTCCATTTCAATGTTGCTTGACAACTATTGCTACCGTTGATTATCTTGGCGTCCATGGTGCGATCCTGCATGACGGTCCGTCGACGGACCTGATTCATCACGGCGACTCTCGCCTCGGCACGGTCCACGCCGGGAAAACGCCGCACGCACCATACAACACGGCACGCCAGCACACGGCGGCATATTGGAGGAGCAAATGGGCAAGGTAAGAGGCATGCGCTGGTGGATGATCGGACTCGTCACGTCGGGTCTCATCGTCAACTACATTGCGCGCAATTCGCTGGCGGTCGCCGCCCCGGAAATGAACCGGCTGCTGAGCATCTCGACCGCGCAGTACTCCTATATCGTCGCTTCGTTCCAGGCTGCTTACATGGTGATGCAGCCGATTGCGGGCTACATCCTCGACGTGGTCGGCATCAAAATCGGCTTTGCGCTCTTTGCCATTGCATGGTCCGGCGCGTGCATGCTGCACGGTGCGGCCAACGGCTGGATTTCGCTCGCGGTGTTCCGCGGCATGCTGGGCCTGACCGAAGCCGCGGGCATTCCCTCCGGCCTGAAGGCCACCTCCGAATGGTTTCCCGCTAAAGAGCGTTCAATCGCAACCGGCTGGTTCAATATCGGTTCGTCGATTGGCGCAGTGATCGCGCCGCCGCTGGTGGTCTGGTGGGTGCTGCATGGCAACTGGCGCATGGCGTTTGTGTCGATCGGCGTGCTTGGGCTGATCTGGAGCATGCTGTGGCTGCTGCTGTACCGCGCCCCGAAAGATCAACCGCGCCTGTCCGATACCGAGCGTGACTACATCCTCGCAGGACAGGAAGCGCAATACAAAACGGATACCGCCGCCCGTCCTTCGTGGCGCGCCATTATCAAGCGCCGCGCATTCTGGGGCATTGCGATTCCGCGTTTTCTGGCCGAGCCGGCATGGCAGACCTTCAATTTCTGGATTCCGCTCTACATGGTGAGCGTGCGTCATATGAACCTGAAGGAAATCGCGATGTTCGCGTGGCTCCCGTTCCTCGCGGCTGACATTGGCTGCGTGCTGGGTGGCTATCTTGCGCCGTGGTATCAGAAGCACTTCAAGACGTCGCTGATCACGTCGCGCAAGCTGGTCGTGGTCACGGGTTCGCTCTGTATGATCGGACCGGCGTGTATTGGCCTCGCAACCAGCCCGTATGTGGCGATTGCGCTCTTTTGTATTGGCGGGTTTGCCCATCAGACGTTGTCGGGCGCGCTCTATACGCTCGCTTCCGATGTGTTCGGCAAGAACGATGTGGCCACGGCAACCGGCCTGACCGGGATGGCAGGCTATGCAGGTGCCACGCTGTTTTCGCTGGCGGTGGGTGTGGTGGTGGCGCTGGTCGGTTATGACCCGCTATTTGTTTCGCTCGCATGCTTCGATCTGATCGGGGCGGTCGTGGTGTGGTTCGTCTTGAAGGAGCCGCGCGAGCCGCAGCAGCGTGCCGCCGATACAATCCCGCCCGTTGCCGACGCAGCGCGCGCATAAAGCACAGTCAGCTGTCGGTCGGGCAACAAGGCATTGGTGCCCCGGACGGCGGCAGCAGAAATGGAGAAGCAGCAAGGATGAGCAAGCAGGAATCGAAGGGTAAGCCGTTTCGACGGCTTTTGCTGACCGGCGCTGCCGGCAATCTCGGTCGGCAATTGCGCAGTGCGCTCGCAGATTGGGCGGACGTCGTGCGTTTGTCGGACATCACGCCGCTGGGCGAAGCCGCTGAGCATGAAGAACATGTGGTGCTGGATCTCGCCGACCGCGCGGGCGTGGATGCGCTGCTCGAAGGCGTCGACGCCGTCGTGCATCTGGGCGGCATCTCCGTCGATGCGCCGTTCGACGATCTGCTCGAAGCGAATATTCGCGGCGTGTACAACCTGTATGCGGCGGCGCAGAAGCATGGCGTGGAGCGCGTGCTGTTTGCGAGCTCCAATCACGCGATCGGCTTTCATCCGACCACGACTGTACTCGATGCCGATGCGCCTTTGCGTCCCGACAGTCTCTACGGTGTGACGAAGTGCTTCGGTGAATCGTTGTCGCGCTACTACTTCGACCGTTTCGGCCTGGAAACGGTCTGCATGCGGATCGGTTCGTCGTTCGAAGTACCGAAGAATCCACGCATGCTCGTGACCTACCTGAGCTATCGCGACTTTATCGAACTGGTGCGGTGCTCGCTGCTCACGAACCGCGTGGGGCATGCGATTGTTTATGGCGTGTCGAACAATCGGGTGGTTTGGTGGGATAACACCAAGGCCTCGTTCCTGGGCTTCCGGCCACAGGACAGTTCAGCGCAATTCGACGGGCTATTCCCCGTTCAGGCGCCGACTGACGATTTCGATGATCCCGCGCAGCGCTTTCAGGGTGGCCCTTTCGTGGTGGCGTTGCCGCAGTCGTAAACAGGGCCGCACAACCACAAACCCTTCGCTTAAACGCGCTCCCGCTGCTCGCCGCCCCGCGAAGCCTGCCGTATCACCTGCGGGGGCTGTCCGAACGCACGCAGGAACGCGCGCCGCATCCGCTCGCGATCGCCGAAACCGGTATCGCGCGCGACGACTTCAATCGGATGCAGGCCCGACTCGAGCATCAGACGCGCAGCCTCGATGCGCAGATGCTCAACCGCCTTCGCGGGCGATTGGCCGGTCTCTGCCCGGAACGCGCGGCTGAATTGCCGCGGACTCAAATGGGCTGCTTCGGCAAGCTGCTCGACCGACAGTTCGGTATGAAGATTCTGCTTCGCATAGGCGAGGGCGGTCTGAATGCGGTCCGAGCGTGGCTCCAGTTCAAGCAGCGCTGAATACTGCGACTGGCCGCCCGCCCGCCGGTGATAGACAACGAGCTTCTTCGCCACCAGTCGCGCGATTTCGGCGCCCGCGTCCTTTTCGACGAGTGCCAGTGCCAGGTCGATGCACGCGGTCATGCCTGCAGAGGTCCACACCGGGCCGTCGATGATAAAGATGCGGTCTTCCTCCAGCTTCACAGCCGGGTATTCACGGCGCAGACGCGCGGCGAAAAACCAGTGGGTGGTGGCGCGCCGGCCGTCGAGCAAGCCGGCCTGCGCGAGATTGAACGCCCCTGTGCAGGTCGAGCCGATGCGCCGCGAGGTCTGCGCCGCGCGCTGCAGAAAGCCGATCAGGGCAGTTCCAGGTTCGATCACCGCATTGTCGCCGACCACCAGCACGGTATCGAAACGGCTGTCGTCGAAGGCCTGAGTCTCGACCGCAAAGCCGGCCGAAGTTCGCACCGCACCGCCGTGCTCGGAGAGCAGTACGACCTCATAGACAGGTTTGCCAGCCGTGATGTTGGCAAATTCGAAGACCGTCGTGATGGCCAGGTTGATGACCTGAAAGCCTTCGTACAGCACTATTCCGATACGTAACATGGTGATGTCCTTGGGTGTTGCAGCCGATGGCCGAAAAGGTGGCATCTACGACATTGGAGACATCCGATTATGACCTTAATCTCCTTTCCATGCAGACCGACATCGGTCGGCGCTCACGAACCAAAGGAGAAATGCCATGAACGACACGACACACAAGGGCACAGCCCTCATTACCGGCGCCTCTTCAGGAATCGGCGCGATATACGCCGATCGCCTCGCCCGCCGCGGCTATGACCTGATTCTGGTGGCGCGCAACCGCGAACGGCTCGACCAGTTGGCCGACCGTCTGACCACGGCAACGGGCCGCTCGATCGAAGTGGTCGCCGCGGACCTGGGTAACAAGGCTGATGTGCGCCGCATTGAGGAGATTCTGCGTACCGATTCGAGCATCACGATGCTGGTGAACAATGCCGGCATCGGCGGCGCCGGTCCGCTGCTGGTTTCGAATGTGGACACCATGGAATCGATGATCGAGTTGAATGTCACCGCGCTCACGCGGCTGACGTATGCGATCGCGCCGGCGTTCGTTGCGCGGGGAACCGGCACGATCATCAATATCGCCTCGATCGTGGCCGTCGCGCCGGAAGTCCTGAACGGCGTGTACGGCGGCACTAAGGCTTTCGTGCTGGCGTTCAGTCAATCGCTGCATCATGAGCTGGCCGCGAAGGGGATCCGCGTGCACGCGGTGCTGCCCGGCGCCACGCGTACCGAGTTCTGGGACATCGCCGGTCAGCCGGTCGAAAACCTGCCGCAGAGCATTGTGATGAGCGCCGACGATCTGGTCGATGCAGCGCTCGCCGGCCTGGACCTGGGCGAACTCGCAACGGTTCCGTCGTTGCCGGATGCGGGCGACTGGGCTGCGTTTGAATCGGCACGTGCCGCGCTGGGGCCTAACTTGTCCCGCAGGGAACCGGCTGCGCGCTATGGCGTGGCGAGTGCCGCTTAAGGCACGTGATCAGGGAGCCGCAATGCATGCGGCTCCCTGCGGTACTTCAACCTCGCTGCTCGCCTAGCGCAATGCTTCGAGCGCTGCGAACTCCTGATCGCTCAGGCTGATCTCCGCGGCGGCCACGTTCTCGCGAAGATGCGTGCGCTTCGACGTCCCCGGTATCGGCAGAATCACCGGACTACGCTTGAGCAGCCACGCGAGTGCAATCTGGCCTGCGCTGACGCCACGTTGGGCCGCTATCTTTTGCAGTGGCGAGCCCGTTTGCGTCAGACTGCCGGCCGCGAGCGGATACCACGGGATGAAGCCGATGCCGTGTTCTTCGCAATATCTGAGCACGTCCTCGCTGGCGCGATCGGCTACGTTGTAGCGGTTCTGCACCGTCGCGACCTTAAAATACTTCGAGGCAGCCTGAATGTCCTCGACCGATACTTCGCTCAAGCCGGCAAAGCGGATCAGTCCTTCGGCTTGCAGCGAGCGGACCGCATCGAACTGTTCGTCGCGCGGCACGTTGGGATCCACACGATGCAGCTGCCACAGCGCGATCTGCTGGACGCCGAGGTTCTGCAGACTCTTCTGCAGCCTCTGCCGCAGGTATTCCGGATTGCCGTCGGGGCTCCAGCGATCCGGTCCACTTCGGCGCAGACCCGCTTTGGTCGCAATCAACAGGTCCGGATAAGGATGCAATGCCTCGCGGATAAGCTGCTCCGACACGTCGGGACCATACGAGTCCGCCGTATCGATGAAATTCACACCGAGTTCCGGCAGGCTCTGCAACGTGCGCAACGCTTCGGACGGATCGTCCGGCGGCCCCCAGATACCAGGACCTGTAATGCGCATGGCGCCGTAGCCCAAACGATGAATCTCGAGTTCGCCGCCGAGCTTGAATGTGCCCGACGCTTTTGCTGTCGGAGATGCCAGATCTGCCATTTGATCGACTCCTTGTTGTGGATGGTCGCAGTCTAGGGGATTTCCGTGCAGCACATATAGAGGTGTCGCCTGAAGACACTTGTCTGGCGGTTTGAACAATGGATTGCTTCGCCGGCGGCGAGACCGGGCCTTGCTGAAATCACCCATGTGCGGCGCGATCGCGCAGTGCACGTTGCGCAGTGCACGTTGGCCAAGCGGAAGGACAGAGGAGGGAGCAGGGCGAGCCGCTGATTCCGCTGCGCCCCCGCTTGCGCGTTTAGCGCAGGATTTTCGAAAACAGCAGATGCTTGAAACGCACTACCGGCTGCGGGCTGCGTTGTGCCTTGGCGAGCAGAATCGAGCCTTGCAGTGAGGCGACGATAAAGCCGGCCACGTCGTTGCAATCGAAATCCGCGGGCAACTCGCCCGCCCGGACCGCCGAGGCGAGGCAGTATTCGAGGCACTGCTGGAGCTCCGCGAAAATCTCCACCACGCGGTGCCGGATGGCATCGCTATGGTCGCTCGCTTCGAGTGCGAAGTTGCCGATCAGGCAACCGTTGCGCGTCTGATTCAGGCAGATGCGCGAGATGCTCCAGTCGATGTAGTCGCCGAGCCGCTTGAGCGGCGGGAGCGCGTCGTTGCGCAGCGTGTCGCGCAGAATCTCGCGGGTGTTGGCGAAGTAGAGCTCGAGGACCTCGAGACCGAACGCTTCCTTCGAGGCGAAGTGGTTCGTGAACGAGCCTTGCGGCACCCCCGCGGCCTGAACGATATCGCGCACGCTTGCGCCCGCAAAGCCGTGTTCATGGACGACCTTGAGGCCTTCGGCGAGGATCTTTCCGCGGTGTGAGGGTCTTGGCATAGTGAGGAAATTGTACGGTCGTCCATATTTGGGCGTCAACGGCGATCAGTGCCCGTCTACCGGAGATAGGGACCCTGTCGCGATCAGGGGCATCCTTGACATAGTGTGACCGTTCCATTGTAATACGGACAGTCGTATTGGTTTGCGGAAAAATTGGGCATTTCTGTCGCGCACTTGGCCCGCTGCCAGCCACAAAAAATATCGCCCGGAGCCCCGGGCGGACGTGAAAGTTCAAAGGGAATCTGGATATGGACCGGCTGCAAGCAATGAAAGTGTTCACGCGGGTTGTGGAGACGAACAGCTTTTCCCGCGCCGCGGACACGCTGGATCTGCCGCGTGCGTCGGTCACGACGATCATCCAGAATCTCGAAGCCCATCTGAAAGTGCGCCTGTTGCAGCGCACGACGCGCCGCCTGAGCCTTACGCCGGATGGCGCCGCCTATTACGAGCGTTGCGTGCGCATCCTGGCCGATATCGAGGAGACCGAAAGCTCCTTGTCGCACGCACAGCGGGCGCCGCGCGGCAGGTTGCGGGTCGATATGCCGAGCGCGCTCGGCAAGCTGGTGGTGATGCCCAAGATCGACGAGTTTCACGAGCGGTATCCGGACATCGAGTTGATGGTCGGCTTTGGCGACAAACCCGTCGATCTGATTCAGGAGGGCGTGGATTGCGTCATCCGCATTGGCACCTTGCAGGACTCGAGTCTGGTCGCACGGCGTATTGGCGTTTTCCAGCGTGTGACGGTGGCGAGCCCGCTTTATCTGGAACAACATGGCACGCCGGAGACGATCGAGGACCTGGAGGGCCACGTTGCCGTCAATTACTTCCTGGGCCGCACCGGGCGCGTGGTGGATTTGACCTTCGGGGTCGACGAGCAGACCGTTGAAGTGAAGATGCGCGGCAACATCGCCGTGAACGACGCGGAAGCGTACGTTGCCAGCGGCCTGAAAGGCGTTGGTCTGCTGCAGGCGCCGCGCTTTATGGCCTTGCCGCACTTGCGTTCCGGCGAACTGGTCGAAGTGCTCTCGCAATGGAAACCCTCGCCGCTGCCGATCTCGGCGGTCTATCCGCATAACCGGCATCTGTCGCCCACCGTGCGGGTGTTCGTCGACTGGGTGGCCGAGTTGTTTGGCCGCTGCCCGCTGTTCTCCGGTCAGGAAGACGCCGAACAGCGTTGCCTGCCGACTACGGCGCCCGCGCAAGCGCCTGCGATCCGGCGCACTTCCCCTGCAGCTAAGCCTGTGTCCGCGGATAGCGTGGAATTGGCGGCCTGAACCGGCCGTGTCTGAACTGGCCGTATAAGTAGATATCCTGAGCTGGCTGCTTCAGCATGGCGGGCGGAGCGCCGCTGGAGCAGCGGATTGTTCGTCGCGGCGAGATTGTGTTTCGGTTCTACAACCCTTTATCCGGCGCCCCTTGAGCACCAGAATAGGTGTCATCACAACAAGGGGACGGCGCGAGCGCGCCCGACAGTAGACATGGTGTCGAAGCTGGATCTTGGACTTTCTATCGAGGATGTCCGCATCACGGGGCATGCGCAGCCGATCACGCTGCGGAGCTACCGGCCCGGATCGAATGGCGCGACGTTGCCCGTGGTCCTGTATTTCCACGGAGGCGCATTTTGTGGCGGCACACTCGACGATGCTGACATCGCGGCGCGGCATATTGCTCGCGCTACGCCAGCGTGGGTCGTGTCGGTCGGTTATTCGCTGGCACCGCAGTTTCCCTTTCCCGCTGCCCCTGAAGACGGCTATCGCGCGTTGCAATGGGCGGTATACCAAGCCCGTGGACAACGCGCCGATCCGCGACGGATCGGCATTGCCGGCCATGACGCGGGCGGCAATCTCGCCACCTGCGTAGCGGCCATCGCGCGCGACCGCGCGGAGATCATCGTTTCGGCCCAGGCGTTGCTGGCGCCGCGGCTCGATCCGAGCATGACGCGCGTCGCCGACCACAAGAAAGTCGAGACCTCCCTCGATCTTTATGAATGTGCGCGCTGCTATCGCGAGTATCTGCCGAACGCTACGCAGCGGCTGCATCCTTATGCGGCACCGCTGGATTCGTGGCGGCTCGCGGGCCTGCCTCCCGCTCTGATCGCCAGCGCGCAGAACGACTCGTTGCGCGAGGAGGCCGAAACGTACGCGGCCGCGCTCACTCGTGCCGGAGTCGTCACCGAAGTGCGACGCTATGCGGACACCTCACGGGACGCTTTGGGCACGCATGCCGAGGCCTTGGCCGACCTCGTCGCGTTCCTGCAGAAGCAGTTGCGCAAGGCTGAAGCCATTTGACCCGCGGCCGTGCGGCGAAGCCTTTCGTCAGCTTGCCCGACGGCCCCAACTATGCGGTAATCTCCGGACGCTCAGTCACGCATTCGACGCCGAGGGCGTGCGGCCCCACCCGGTAATCCGCCCGCCCTCGAGCCCACCACGAGGTGCCCTATGGATTATCTGGAGAGTCTGCGGGTCTTCCGCGCAGTCGTCGAAGCACGGAGCTTTACGCGCGCTGCAGATATGCTCGGCCTGACCACGCCGATCGTGTCACGCTCCATTTCCGGACTCGAGCGCCGTCTGGGCAGCCGTCTGTTCAATCGAACCACGCGGCAGGTTTCGCTCACCGAGGCGGCGGAACATTTCTATGAAGGTTGCGCACGGATTCTCGACGATCTGGAAGCGCTCGAGGCCGACGCTTCGGCGCAGACCCGCGAACCGAGCGGCGTGCTGCGCCTCGTCGCGCATACGACAGCCACCGTCAACCGGCTCGTGCCGCTGATCTCGACCTTCAAGCGCAAGCATCCCAAAGTGAGTCTCGACGTGACGCTGACGGAGCGGCCGGTCGATCTGGTTGCGGACGGCTATGACCTCGGGATCGTGCTGCCTTTTATGCTGAGCACCGACACGGTCGTGACGCGCCTGCTCGAACGCATGACCTTCGTCATCGTGGCGACACCGGAGTACCTGAAACGGCACTCGCGGCCAGCCCATCCGTCGGAGCTGAACGGGCATATGTTTGTGGTGCTCTCGCCTGAGTTTCGCAAACCCCAGCTGACCTTCCGGCTCGGGGCAGAGGATCTGGTGATCCCGTTCAAGTACGACATCGCTTCGAATAACGCCGTGTTCAATCGTGAGATGGTGCTGGAGGGATTTGGCATTGGCGTGCTGCCCGCGCCGCTGGCCCAGGCCGAACTGGCCAGCGGCAGGCTGGTGACTCTTCTCGACGAATTCGAGGTGGTCGACCCATCGGTCGATCTGAGGCTCGCGTACAACACGCGCACGCTATTGCCGGCGAAGGTCAAAGTCTTCGTCGAGCACGCCGCGGAATTCTTTGCCGAGATGTCGGCCGCTGAGGCGTAGGCGTCGCGAGATCTGACGGCCAGGCAATAGATCTGATGATTGGCCACTGGCCGATGCTTCTGGCGCTGAGCTGCCCAGTTACAGCCCGTCGTCGCGCTGACTCTTGTCGCTGTCGCAACAATCAGATGTCCCCGCGAGATTGATCCGGCAGCGCGGCATCACTAATCTGTGCACATGCACACTAACTCACCCGAAAACGACGATTGCTTCGCGATTCGCCAGGCCGCCCGGCAGATTTCCCAGCTTTACGAGCGGCATTTGTCTGAAGCAGAGCTCACGCCGACGCAGTTCAGCATTCTCGCCGCGCTGCGGCACGGCGCGAGTCTGACGATGCTCGAACTGGCGCAGGCGATGGTGATGGAACGGACCACGCTGGTGCGCGCGCTCAGGCCCTTGCTGCGAAACGGTCTGATCGCCGATGAACCGGATGGGCAGGGTACGCGGCGTCTTCAGCTGACCCTGACCCAAAACGGTCATACGCGGCTTGATCAGGCAATGACGCATTGGCTCGCGGCGCAGGAGGAGTTTGAGCGCAAGTTCGGCCCGCAACAGGCCGCCATGCTCCGGCGCGAGCTGTTCCGTCTGACACGCGACGTTTCGAAAGCCTAAAGAAATATTGGGCCAATGGCCCACGCAGTAAATGCAATTTTCCAATCAATTTAGTGCATATACACAGGTGAAATCATGTCGAGCCCTGCAACTCCTGCTTCCGTTGTTCCCAAGCCGTCCGCCGACGCTGCCAGGGGAGGCCGTATTCCATGGATGCGCCTCGCCTACGGTGCGGTAGCGTTGGTGCTGGCTGCTGCGGCGGGCTACTGGTTCTTCGTTCTGCGCTTCGAGCAATCCACCGACGACGCCTACGTCGGCGGCAACGTGACGGTGATGGCGCCGAAGGTCAACGGCTTCGTCACGGACATCCTCGTGCAGGACAACCAGCACGTTTCCGCGAATCAGGTGCTGATCCGCCTCGATGCGCGCGACTACGACGCGAAACTTGCCCAGGCCACCGCCGAGGTGGATAGCGCCCGCGCGGCGGTAGCGGAGTTGCAGGCGAAGCAGGTCCTGCAGGCCGCGGTGATCAATCAGCATCAGGCGGAAGTGCGGGCCTCGTCGGCTGAACTGACCCGCAGCGCGCAGGACCAGACGCGCTACCGCGAGCTGGTCAAGGACGACGCCGTGTCTAACCAGATCGTCGAACGCGCCGACGCCGATTTCTCCAAGGCGCAGGCCGCGGTGCAAAGCAGCGGCGCAGCGGTGCTTGCCGCGCAACGCGAACTCGATGTGCTCGGTGCGCAGATCGCCGACGCGCAGGCACGCGTCAACACGGCGCTGGCCGCGCAGCGCGTGGCACAACTGAACGTCGAATACACGACGATCCGCTCGCCGGTCGACGGTTATATCGGCAATCGCACGGCGCGGGTCGGCATGCTCGCCAATATCGGCGCGCCGCTCCTGACCGTAGTGCCGTCCACGGACCTCTGGGTGGACGCGAACTTCAAGGAAGACCAACTGAAGAAGATGCAGATCGGCGACAAGGCCGATGTCGCGCTCGACGCCTCGAGCCTGCCGCTGCACGGCTATGTCGAAAGCCTCGCGCCTGCCACTGGCGCCACCTTCAGCGTGCTGCCGCCTGAAAACGCAACCGGCAACTTCACGAAGATCGTACAACGTGTGCCGGTCCGGATTCGCCTGAACGTGCCGCGCGGGATGGAGAACGTGTTGCGTCCCGGCCTGTCGGCGACCGTTGAAGTGCATCTTGCCGACGGCTCGCAAGCGTCGAGCGGTCACTAAGCGAACCGGGCCAACATTATGACAAGCGCTCATACGCTCGATCCGGCCTCCCAGCCTATGCAGCAACGCGTGTTTGCATTCGCACTCATGTGCCTGGGATTTTTTATGGCAACCCTGGATATCCAGATCGTCGCTTCGTCACTGCGGGATATCGGTGGCGGACTTTCTGCGAGTCAGGATGAGTTGTCATGGGTGCAGACGGCCTATCTGATTGCGGAAATTCTCGTGATCCCGATGTCGGGCTGGCTTTCCAAAGTGTTCTCGACACGCTGGCTGTTCGTTGCTTCCGCGGTGGGATTTACCGTCACCAGCATGCTGTGTGGCATTGCGTGGGACATCAATTCGATGATCCTGTTTCGCGGTCTGCAGGGCGCCATGGGCGCCGCGATGATCCCGACGGTGTTCACCACGGCCTTCGTGCTGTTCCCGGGCAAGCAGCGTCTCGTTGCGTCCACTACGATCGGCGCGTTGGCCTCGCTCGCGCCGGCAATTGGCCCGGTGATCGGCGGCTGGATTACGGACCAGTGGTCGTGGCACTGGCTGTTCTATCTGAACCTCGCGCCGGGCGTGGTTGTGGCCGCGCTGGTACCCAAGTATGTAAATATCGACAAGCCCGATCTGTCGCTGCTGAAAAAAGGCGATTACCTGGGAATCCTTTTGATGTCGGGCTTTCTCGGCTGTCTCGAGTACGTGCTGGAAGAAGGGCCGCGCAAGAACTGGTTCGGCGATCACATCATCATTGCCTGTACGTGGGTTTCGGCGATCTGCGGCTTTCTCTTCCTCGTGCATGCATTGACGGCGGATGACCCCATCGTGGATCTGCGTGCGCTGGTGGTGAGGAATTTCGGCATCGGCAGTTTGCTGTCGTTCATCACGGGGATCGGGATTTTTGTGGCGGTATTTCTCACGCCCGAGTTTCTCGCCCAGGTTCGCGGCTTCAGTTCGCTGCAGATCGGGATCGCATTGCTGTCGGTTGGCGTGTTCCAGTTGCTCGCACTTGCGGTCTATGCGGCGGTGGCACGGTTTGTCGACATGCGCCTGTTGTTGCTGTTCGGGTTGATCTGCTTCGGCCTTGGTTGTTACCTGTATGTGCCGTTGACCCACGATTGGGGTTGGCAACAACTGCTGTTGCCGCAGGCGCTGCGCGGTATCGGCCAGCAGTTCGCGGTGCCGCCGATTGTCACGATGGCGCTCGGATCGCTGCCGCAATCACGGCTGAAGTCAGCCAGCGGACTGTTCAATCTGATGCGCAACCTGGGTGGGGCAATCGGTATTGCGGTCAGCGCGACCATGCTCAACGATCGCCTCAATTTCCACTATCTGCGGCTCAACGAAAGCGTCACAGTCGGCCGTCCGGAAGTGGAGTCCGTACTCACGGAGCAGACCGCGCATTGGTCATCCGTGGCCGGCGACGTGCTCAACACGACGCAGTCTGGCCTCGCCAACCTTCATGCGCTGGTATTGCGCGAAGCATTGGTGCTGACGTACTCGGACACCTTCTATGTACTGTCGCTGTGCTTCATCGTCGCGATAGCCAGTTTGGTGTTTTCCAAACCTTTCTCTAACGGCGCGCCGCCGCCGGACGCACATTGAGGCCAATCATGAAAAAGCTCATTGCAGAAATTCTGGCTTGTCTCTCGGTGGCCGCGTGTGCGGTCCAGCCGGCCACCCATGCCGACTTGCCGGCTACGGTCAAAACGGTCGCGCCGGTCAACTGGAGCGTCGAAGCGCCGCAGGATGCGGTGGATGCGAAGACCTGGTGGTCGCAGTTCGGCGACCCGGTGCTGGACCAATTGGTGGACTCCGTGCTCAACGGCAACCTGGATCTGCAGGCCGCCGCGGAACGCGTCAAGCAGGCGCAAGCCGTCACCACGCAAAAGCACGCGGTCTTGCTGCCGGAACTTGACGCGACGGCCACTGCTTCGGATAGCCGTATCAACACGCCGCCGCCGCTCGGCTATGTACGGCAGGGTGGTGTTGGTCTTGCGCTGAACTGGTCGCCGGACGTGTTCGGCGGCGAGCGGCTCGATCTGCTGGCCGCGCAGGCGCAACTCGTTGGGCAAAAGCACGCCGAGGATGCACTGCGGCTTGCACTCGCGGCTAATACCGCATCGGCCTATGTCGATTTGCGCTGGGCCCAGCAGGAATTGCAGATTCTGCAGGATAACCAGGTAATCCGGCAACGAGCCCTGCAACTGACCCAGGAGCGTCTGAAGTACGGCTTGTCGACGCAACTCGATGTCGCCCGCGCGCAGAACCAACTGGATGAACTTCAGGCGCGGATCCCGCGTGCTCAATCGACGATCGAGCATGAGCTCAGCCTGATTGCTGTGTATACGGGGCGCACGCCGGAATCGGTGGACAAGCTGGTGCTGGCCACGCCTGGCCCGATTCCCAACCCGGAAGGCGCGGCACCGACGACGTTGCCCTCCGAGGCGTTGCTGCGTCGTCCCGATGTGCTCGTTGCCTATGCAGCAGTTGAGCAACGTGCGGCCGAAGTGGGGGTGTCGAAGGCAGAGCGCTATCCGAAGTTCAATCTGAATTTGAGCGATGGCTTGCTCGCGGCTTCGTACCTCGGTATGCCCGCATTGACCGACAACCTGTTCAGCGCGGCATTGAATGCCACCAGCCCGATTTTCAACGCTGGGCGGATCACGGCGGATATCCAGCAGAGCGAGAGCAAAATGCGCGAATCGCAACTGAATCTGCAGCAGACGATGCTTCAGGCGCTCAGGGAAGTGGAAGATACGCGCAGCGACCTGGTGAGCACGACAGCGTCGACGCAAAAGCTGACCGACGCATTGGGGGCTTCCGATCAGTCGCTCAAGCTGGCGAACCAGTTGTACAAGGGCGGTGCGACCGACTTCCTCGACGTGTTGTCCGCTCAGCAGACCTATCTGCAGGACTCCGATTCGTTGAATCAGGCGAGGCGCGAGCATGCGCTGGCTGCGGTGGCGCTGTATCGCTCGCTTGGGGGCGGGTGGAGTCAGGATGCTGAACCTGCACTCGCTTCCAGTGGTCGTGTGGCGGGTGGCTGAATGCTTTGCGCTTTGTAAGCCGATGAATTAGATTGAGTAAGGTCGGCGGGTCGCACGCTGGCTCAATCCGGAAGTTGCTGGGATTTGTTCGGTACTGCGGCAGACGAATCGGTCATACGAAATGCGGCGCTCTCATAGGAGAAGAACGTGAAGACAGTCGGAATCTTAAGCGCGTTATGTCTGACAGTAGCGATAGCCATGCCCGTGGCGGCCTATGCGCAGGCAAGCGACGCGATGGCCGGCATGGACAACGGCTCCATGCCGAGTGGTAAAAAAGCCGCTACCAAGGCTGACCGGGCGCTTGCGCGGGCGGTGCGCCGCGCATTGTCCAAAGCCCAGGGCTTTAACGTCTCAAACGTGTTTGTGCGAGCCCGCAGTGGCGCGGTGACGCTGTCCGGCAGCGTCGATACGGGAGAGCAGATCGCTCAGGCCGAGCAGGTTGCCCATACGGTGCAGGGCGTCACGTCAGTTTCGAACAAGCTCACGCTGTTCCATGGCGGAAATGGCTAGGTGAGGGGGATTCTCGGATCAGGGTAGCGGCTAATCAGGGCTTTGCTGGCATGCCGGCGGATGCGGGGCTGTTCATCGGGTTCGCCGGTCGTCTCATGTTATATGATGATACTCAGTGAGTAGATTCTAACGTGGCGTGGCATATGCACACCCTGACCGAACACCCTATCGATTCCGCCACCAGGCAAACCGCTTTCGCCTTTCTCGACAAGGCGGCAAAGGCCTTTACGGTAAAAGGCGCCATTCTCTTCGGCAGCCGTGCGAAGGGCGAATTCCGCGCGGACAGTGATGCCGATATCGCCGTAGTCTTGCCCGGGAATCGCGGCCAGTTCATGGCGGCCAAATTGGCACTGGCCGATATGGCGTTCGACGTCCTGCTGGAAACAGGTATTCGCGTCCAGCCGCTTCCCGTCTGGGAAGACGAATGGGCGCACCCTGAGTCTTATTCAAACCCCGCGCTGCTGCGCAATATTGAAAGCGATGGGGTTCGCCTGTGGTAGGCGCGCCCGAATTGTTGACGAAGGCCCTTCGCGCCTCGTCCTCTGCTGCGTTGCTGCTCGCTGACGGCGACATTAATGGAGCGTGCAATCGTGCCTACTACGCGATGTTCGATGCCAGCGCGTGCTGGGTTGCTGGCCGCCGGCGCGCCGGTCGATCCGAACATCGTGCGAACGCATAACGGGGCGATTGCCGCGTTTGGACTGCACCTGGTCAAGACTGGGCAAGTCCAACGTGAGTGGGGCCGCACATTAAACCGCGCTCAGGAAATTCGACAGGTCGCCGACTACACTGGCGAAAACGTCGATATGGCTTTGGCGTCGTGGGTCGTCGGACAGTCACGTTTATTCATCGAGGAAATGCGGACAACGTTTCGAATTGACGCGTCCAAGTCGTGAGTGGTCCAGCCCACTCTCACCAGCATCCCCATTCCGCCACCCATCTTCCAAAACGCGACATGGGCATTTATCCATGACGCATCGCATCATCCCCTCAAACGCCCACCCAGCAAGCCCGCCAGCCCGCCGCTAACGCCCGTGCTTTTTTACCCGTGTCGTATTTGCGCAAGCGTCTGTCGCAATTAGTCGGCCTGTCGGGGTTTTTTCTGGCAACTATGTAGGCACACTGTGCGGGCCGGCGCCTGCACCACGAGGAGATGGATTCAATGAATTCCCCAAAGGTCGTGGTCGAAGGTTTATGTAAGGTTTTCGGGGCTAATCCCAAGCTGGCGCTCGATATGCTGGCCAGCGGCTCCACGAAGGACGAAGTGCATGCGAAAACCGGCCACGTGGTCGGCGTTCACAACGTTTCCTTCGACGTCCAGGAAGGCGAGATCTTCGTGTTGATGGGCCTGTCGGGTTCCGGCAAGTCGACGCTGATCCGTCTGATCAACCGCCTGGTCGAGCCCACGGCGGGCAAGGTGCTGGTGGATGGCCGCGATATCGCCGCCGTGCGCCGCTCTGAATTGACCTCGCTGCGCCGCACCGACATGAGCATGGTGTTCCAGTCATTCGCGCTCATGCCGCAACGCACGGTGCTCTCGAATGCGGCGTTCGGCCTCGAAGTCGCGGGCGTGGGTCGCAAGGAACGCGAAAAGCGCGCGCTCGGCGTGCTCGAACAGGTTGGCCTCGCCACCTTCGCGCAAAAGCTGCCCGCTGAATTGTCCGGCGGCATGCAGCAACGGGTAGGTCTGGCGCGCGCGCTGGCCGTCAATCCGTCGCTGATGATCATGGATGAGGCATTCTCGGCGCTCGATCCGCTCAAGCGCAAGGAAATGCAGAACGTGCTGCTGGAACTGCAAAAGAACCAGCGCCGCACGATCATGTTCGTTTCGCATGATCTCGAAGAGGCGCTGCGCATCGGCAACCGCATTGCGATTATGGAGGGCGGCCGGGTGGTGCAGATCGGCACGCCGCAGGAAATCATCAGCAATCCGGCGGACGATTACGTTCGCGCGTTTTTCGAAGGTGTGGATACGTGCCGCTATCTGACCGCTGGCGATCTGATGCAGACCAACGACGTGCCGCTGGTGCGCAATCTGGATGTGTCGAGCGTGGCGGCTTCGTTGAACGGCAGCGCCGAATACGCCTTCGTGCTCGATGCCGAGCGCCGCATTCGCGGTTTCGTTACGCGTGATGCGATTGGCAACGACGCACCGGATCTGCGCAAGGTCGAATGCATCTCGCTGGGTGCGTCATTGGAGCATGTGGTCTCGCGCGTCTGTGCTAACGCCACCGCGCTGCCGGTTGTCGACGACGAAAACCGCTATTGCGGCTCCGTCAATCAGGCAGCCGTCCTGAAGGTTCTTACGCGCAATCGAGGTTCTCATGTCTGAGATCATCCCGCTCGGCCGCTGGGTCGATGATTCCGTTCACTATCTGCTCGACCATGACGCGAATACGTTCGATGCAATCGGCAAGGCTATCGAGAGCTTTGCCGCGCTGATCGAGCATAGCCTGCAAGCCATTCCGATGTGGGCGCTCATGGCGTTCTTTATCGGCATCGGCCTCTGGCGGGTGGGCTGGCGGTTCGCGTTCTTTACGACGCTCGCGCTATTGCTGATCTACGCGACGGGCTTCTGGGACGAAACCGTGATTACGCTTGGATTGACACTGTCGTCGACCTTGATCAGCTTGCTATTCGGCATTCCGCTTGGCATCTGGACCGCCAAAAACAAGCATGTGGCGATGGTGGTGCGGCCGATTCTCGACCTGATGCAGACCATGCCGGCGTTCGTCTACCTGATTCCGGCGGCGATGCTGTTCGGCCTCGGGCGCGTGCCGGGGATTCTCTCGACCGTGATCTTTGCGATGCCGCCCGCCGTGCGCTTGACGAGCCTCGGCATCCGTCATGTGAATCGCGAGATTGTGGAAGCGGGCCAGGCCTTCGGATGTACGCCGTGGCAGCTGCTTTACAAGGTGCAATTTCCTAACGCGCTGCCGTCGATCATGCAGGGCGTCAATCAGACCATCATGATGGCCTTGTCGATGGTGATTATTGCCTCGATGGTTGGTGCAGGCGGCCTCGGTAACGACGTGCTGGCAAGTATTCAGCGCCTCGATATCGGACTCGGCTTCGAAAGCGGTCTGTCGGTCGTGTTGCTGGCGATCATTCTGGACCGTATCACCGAGAGCTTCGGCCGCTCGCCGGGCACGGCGAATGTGCCGCGTTTCGCAGGCCTACGCAGTGTGATGCGTGTGCGGCGCGACCAGCCAGCCGTGCAAAGCTGATTCGGGCCCGCTTAAGTCAAGCCCGGCCAAGCCAGCTAAAACAAACTCAAACGCCACTCAGGCATCGCGATGACCTTCGGGTCTTCGCGATGGAAAAACTCACCCTGTGCATCATGGAGTGCGACGTGACGTCTGCTACGACTGAATCGGTCCGCCTCAACGCGCCGTTGTCGAGTCTTGCGCATTTCGGTTTTCTGACGCTGCCCAGTTTTTCGATGATCGCGTTTACCAGTGCAATCGAAGTCTTGCGTATGGCTAACTATGTCGGCCGTGCACAGCATTACCGCTGGTCGGTGCTCACACCTGATGGTGTTCCCGCGCGGGCCAGCAATGGCATGACGGTCAAGCCGACCCGCACCCTGGAAGAGGCCGGCATGCCCGATGTACTGATCGTCTGCGGCGGCACGCAGATCCGCAGCGCGGTCGATTCGGATGTCAAGGCCTTGCTCGGCGATGTGGCGGAGCAGGGCGTGCCCTTGGGTGGTATCTGCACGGGGGCTTATGCGCTGATGTCGGCGGGGTTGCTCGACGACTATCGTTGCACCGTGCACTGGGAGGATCTGTCGACGCTGCACAAGGAATTCCCGCGCGTGCATTTCGCCGACGAGCTGTTTGTCATCGATCGTGACCGCCTGACCTGCACCGGCGGCACCGCGCCGCTCGATCTGATGCTGAACCTGGTGGAAAGTCGCCTCGGACAGAACCTAGCTGCTCAGGTATCCGAACAATTTATCCTTGAGCGGATTCGTGGCGCGAGCGATCCGCAGCCTATTCCGGTCGACGCGCGGGTGGGTTTTTCCCGCGCCGAGCTGATCGAAGTGGTGCGATTGATGGAAGCGAATATCGAGGAGCCGCTGTCGCTCGAAGAACTGGCGCGTCTCGTGCAGCTTTCGCAGCGCCATTTGCAGCGCATGTTCAAGGTCTATCTGAGCGTATCGCCAACGCATTACTACCTGACGCTGCGTCTGCGCCGCGCGCGCGATCTGCTGCGCACGACTGATGCATCGATCGCGCGCGTCACGACGGTATGTGGTTTTCACTCGCCCTGTCATTTCAGCAAGGCGTACCGCGCGCAATTCGGCCATGCACCAAGCGTCGAGCGTCGGCAACCCAATTAATTCAACAACAAGCGTGGAGAGAGAATGAAGATGAACAGAAAGCTGATGGCCGCAGCCTGTGCAATGGGCCTGACAAGCGCAGTGGCCCATGCGGCCGATCCGGCCGTATGCCGTGATGTGCGTTTCGCCGACGTGGGCTGGACCGATATCGCGGCGACCACCGGTCTGGCCTCGACGATATTCGAAGGGCTGGGCTATCGCCCGACCAAGACCATCGCCTCGGTGCCGATCACTTTTGCCGGGATCAAGAGCAAGCAGATCGACGTGTTTCTCGGCTATTGGGCGCCCACCATGGACCCGATCATCACGCCGTTCGTCAAGGCGGGCACGATCAAGGTACTGGCGACGCCGAATCTGACCGGCGCGAAATACACGCTGGCGGTGCCGGACTATGTGTATAACGGCGGCCTGAAGAACTTCGCCGATATCCAGAAGTTTGCCGACAAACTCAACGGCAAGGTCTACGGTATCGAACCCGGCAACGACGGTAATGCGCTGATCAAGAAGATGATCGACGCCAATCAGTTCGGGCTCGGCAAATTCAAGCTGGTCGAATCGAGCGAAGCGGGCATGCTGGTGGAAGTGAACCGGGCGATCCGCGAGAAGCAATGGATCGTGTTTCTCGGCTGGGAACCGCATCCGATGAATGTGCAGATGAAGATCGACTATCTGGCCGGTGGCGACGATGTATTCGGGCCGAACTACGGCGAAGCGAAGGTGTTCACGGCGACGCCGCCGGACTATGCCGCGCGCTGCCCGAATGCGGCGAAACTGGTGTCGAATCTGCAGTTCACCACGGCAATCGAAAACCATGTGATGGTGCCGATCATGAACAAGACCGACGCGAATCAGGCGGCGCTCGGCTGGCTCAAGCAGAATCCACAAGTGCTGGATCAGTGGTTGGCCGGCGTGACGACGATCGATGGAAAACCGGGCTTGCCAGCAGTGAAATCGTATATCGCTTCGCACTAACGGATAACGAAGGGTAAAGGAGTCTCCATGTAGCGGGGCGTGTGTTGGGCCGGTTGGTTCGGCATGCGCTCCGCGCTTTTTGTTACGGCGTCCGTATCATGCGCGGATCTCGAACCCTTCAGCATACGCCTGCGGATCGCTACCGTCCCACACGCGGCCATCTATCAACACCTGCGAGGCGGTTTCAGCCGGAATCGCAATGCCGATACTTTGCGCTGCTTCACGATACAACTGCGTCTGGTTGATGGCCGCCGCAATCTCACGATAGTCGTCGCGGCGCCCGATCATCCCCCAGCGCTCGTATTGCGTCAGAAACCAGACGCCGTCGGTCGCGCGCGGATAGTTGACCGTGCCGTCTTCGAAGAATCGCACGGGCAGCCGGTTGGACCCCGGCGACACGCTGTCACGGGTAAGGCGCCTCGCAATCAATGCTTCATCAATGCCGATAAATTCCGGTCGCACCAGCCAACGTGCAATCTCGTTGCGATGGTCGGGACCATCCAGCCAGCGGCACGCTTCGAGCATGGTTTGCACCAGCGCTCGCGCCGTATTGGGGTGCTGGCTCACAAAATCGCGACGGCAGGCGAGCACTTTCTCCGGATGGTCGGGCCAGATTTCGCTGCTATAGGCGAGCGTTCGGCCGACGCCGCGCGCTTCGGCGGCGGCATTCCACGGTTCGCCCACACAGAGTCCGTCCAGCCGATCTTCCGCGAGCGCGGCCACCATCTGCGGCGGCGGAATCACCACGCTTTCGATGTCGCGCAACGGATGCACGCCTTGCGATGCCAGCCAGTAGTAGAGCCACATCGCATGCGTGCCGGTCGGGAAGGTCTGCGCGAAGACCGGCTTGCGGCCGAGCGTCGCGAGTGCTCGGGCAAGCGAGTGCTGTTCGGCTAATGCGTCGGCAAGACGGTTCGATAGCGTGATGGCCTGGCCATTGCGGTTGAGCACCATCAATACAGCCATATCCGTTTGCGGACCGCCCAGGCCGAGCTGTACACCATAGGGGAGGCCGTATAGCGCATGAGCGGCATCCAGCTCGCCCGCCAGCAGCTTGTCGCGCAACGCGGCCCATGAAGGTTGACGCGATAGCTCGAGAGTCAGGCCGTATGCATGCCCGAACTCGAGCAGCTTAGCCGCGACAAGCGGCGCCGCGTCGGCAAGCGATACAAAACCGAGCCGCAGATGGGTCTTCTCGAGCGGCACGGGCGCGGACGATGGGGTAACGGGAGCAGGTTGGTTCATGAGCCACGCTTCATTTGGGCAAGTCCGCGGCCTCGACGATCTGGCGCGCGATCTCGGCGAGCTTGACGCCCTGGTTCATTGCACGCTTGCGCAGGCTCGCATAAGCGGCGTGTTCGGCCAATTTCTGCTGATCCATCAACAGACGTTTGGCGCGGTCGATCAGTTTGCGCTCCGCCAGCTCGTTTTCGACCTCGGCGAGCCGCTCGCGCAACTGGGCTTCCTGCGCAAAGCGGGCGAGCGCCACTTCGAGGATCGGCGCGAGCTTTTCCGTGGCCAGTCCTTCGACAAGGTAGGCCGTGACACCGGCGCTCACGGCATCGCGAATCAGTTGCTGGTTGGCATCGTTGCTGAACATCAGCACGGGACGTGGCGCAGTGGCCTTCATGACCGCTAGTTGCTCGAGCGTGTCACGCGACGGCGATTCCGTGTCGATGATGATCACATCGGGCCGCTCGCTTTCGACTCGCCGGTGCAACGCCTGCGATGTGGTCGTGCCGGCCAGCATGTCGTAGCCGAGCCGCGCGAGGGCGTCGCGCAGGTCGCCAATCGGCTTGTCGGTGTCGGTTACGAGCAATACACGCAGCATGGTTCGAATCGGGTCAGCAGCATCAGGGGTTCAGTTCGAGTTTTATCCCATCCGCGTGTCGGACCGGATGCGAAGAACGTCGAACGCCATTGCCCGACTTTAAATACGAAGCGGCGTCTTCCCCATCAGTGAAGAAGGGTGCCTGCGAAGCGCCGTTGTGCTTGGAGGAGCAGGTCACGCTGGCTCGGGCCGCATGGCTCCTGCTCATGTTCCGCCGCGTCTTTGCGGAGGTTCGTCCAATTTAAGCAAGGCGTATGCCATCTGTATGAGGGCGCGGAATGCCTTGTTCGGCAGGACTTTGGATGGACGGTAGCGTCGGTCGGCGTGCACGGCGGTGGTGCGAGGTGGCCAATGCACGCACTGAACTGGCGCTGTTCGATACCAGGGCGACCCGGGTAACCCCTTATTCCCACACCGAGACCACGAGGACTACGATCCTCTTCATCTAATTATAGAACGATGTTCTGTCAGATAGAACGTCGCTGAAAGAACTCAAAAAGGTTCGCTATGGTTTCCCTCCCGCTTTCCGGCATCCGCGTGCTGGATCTATCAAACGTCCTCTCCGGACCGTTCTGCACCTATCAGCTTGCGCTGCTCGGCGCGGATGTCCTCAAGATCGAGAACCCGGCCGGCGGCGATCTCGCCCGGCGTCTGGGCGCCGATCCACAAGCCTCGGCACGCAATATGGGGGCGTCATTCGTGGCCGTGAACGCGGGCAAGCAGTCGATGACGCTCAACCTCAAGTACGAGGCCGGCAAGGAAATCCTGCGCAAACTCGTTACTGAAGCGGACGTGCTGGTCGAGAACTTCCGCCCGGGCGTCATGGACCGCCTGGGTCTGGGCGCGAAGTCGTTGCTCGAAGTGAATCCGCGTCTTGTCTACTGTGCGATTTCCGGGTTCGGCAACGACGGTCCGCTGGCCCATCGTCCGGCTTACGACCAGATCATCCAGGGCATGTCGGGCGCGATGAGTGTCACGGGCGACGCAGAGAGCGCCCCGCTGCGCGTCGGTTATCCGGTCTCGGATACCGTGGGCGGCATGAACGCAGCGCTGGCGATCTGCGCCGCGGTGCTCGCCGCGCAACGCACAGGCGAGGGCACGATCATCGATGTCTCGATGCTGGAGGCGACGCTGTCGAGCATGGGCTGGGTGGTGTCCAACTATCTGAACGCCGGCGTGACGCCCACGCCGATGGGCAACGAAAACTTCACCGCGGCGCCGTCTGGAACCTTTGTTTGCGGCGACGGCATGCTCAATATCGCCGCCAACGAGACCAAACAGTTTGTTGCGTTATGCGAACTGATTGGCCGCCCCGATCTGCCGCACGACGCGCGCTTTAGCGAACGCAATACGCGCAAGCGTTATCGCGCAGAGTTAAAACACGAGATCGAAGCCGCGCTCGCGGCCGACACCGCGAGCAACTGGGAACAACGGATGACCGCCGCAGGCGTGCCGGCGGGGCTCGTCCTAAGCGTGCCCGAGGCGATCAGCCAGCCGCAACTCGTTGGCCGCGATTTCGTGCACGAACTGCAGGACGGCGACACCGTGCAGCGCGTCACCCGCGCGGGTTTCCGCTTTGCCGACGCCCAGGGCGAGTCCTCAAGCGGCGCGCCCATTTCACGGGCCCCGCATTTGTCCGAACACACGGATGCGCATTTGCAGCGTCTTGGTTTTGATGCAAGCGCGATTGCGCGGCTAAGAGAAGACGGCGCTATCTAACGTCGCGTAGCGAAGAGACTGATTGGAGGAGTTCATGAGACAAGCATCGAATACCGTGGCACGCGCAGGATTCGCGAACGCGGTAACGCACAACGCAGATCAGGAGTCCCAGGCGCGGGGCATTGTCGCGCGGCTCGACCGTCTGCCCGCCACGCGACATATCTGGAAGATCGTGTTTCTGCTGTCGCTCGGCGGCTGCTTCGAGTTCTACGATCTGTTCATGACCGGCTATATCGCGCCGGGACTGATTGTGAGCGGCCTCTTCGTCAAGACGTCGACGTCGATCTTTGCGATGAACAGCATTGCTGCATTCGTCGCCGCAACATTTCTCGGGCTTTTTATCGGCACCATGGGACTCGGCTTTCTTGCCGACCGCTACGGTCGTCGCCGCATCTTCGTGGTGGCATTGCTGGCCTATACGCTCGCGAGCATTCTGATGGCGTTTCAGCAGAGCGCGCTCGGCGTGAATGTGTTCCGGCTGCTGGCGGGGATCGGACTCGGCGTCGAGATGGTAACCATCAATACCTATGTTGCCGAACTGATGCCGAAGGATCTGCGTGGCCGCGCTTTCGCGATCACGCAGATCGTGCCGTATTGCGCAGTGCCGGTGGTGGCGCTGATGTCGTGGTGGCTGGTGCCGCAACAGCCATTTGGTCTCGATGGCTGGCGTTGGGTGGTGCTCGCGAGCGCGGCCGGTGCGGCGATCGTGTGGGTCATCCGTCTCGGCATTCCCGAAAGCCCACGCTGGCTCGTGACGCGCGGACGCCTCGATGAAGCGGCGCGGGTCACGCAGGAAATCGAACGCGTCGTCGAACGCCAATACGGGCAGCCGTTGCCGCCGCCCGTGCCGCATACGCACAGCGCGCCCACCGTCGAGCGGCGCTTTCGCGACATCCTGAAAGCGCCGTATCTGAAGCGCACGATCATGATGTCGGTCTATAACGCGGTCTCGGTGATCGGCTTTTACGGTTTCAGCAACTGGATTCCTTCGCTGCTCACCAGCAAGGGCATCAATCTGGTTCACAGCTTGCAATACTCGTTTCTGATGTCGATTGCGCTGCCGCTCGGGCCGGCGCTGTTTTTCTATTTTGCCGACAAGATCGAGCGCAAGTGGAGCCTGGTTGGCGCCTCGGGTGCGATTGCGGTTTTTGGACTCGCCTTTGCGCATCAAACCGAATCATTCGGCCTGATCGTGTTCGGCTTCTGTATGAACCTTGCGTTGACGATCATGACGTACTCGTTCCAGACCTATCAATCAGAACTGTATCCAACCGAGATTCGCGCGCGAGCCATTGGCTTTGTCTACTCATGGAGCCGGCTGAGCGCAATTTTCTCGGGCTTTCTCGTCGCATTCTTTCTGCGCGATTTCGGCGCAAATGGCGTGTTCGTCATGATCAGCAGCTGCATGGTGTTTGTGATGCTGCTGATCGGCATCATGGGACCGGCCACCAAGGGTCTCGCCCTCGAAGATATCAACCGTTGAAAAGAGCGCTATGAACAACACTCCCATCGATCCCGCCGTCCTCGCTGCCAATTACTGGAGCACGTCGATCATCGACATCCACCCAGGCTCGATCCAGGTGCGCGGATATCCGATTCAGGAACTGATTGGCGCGATCAGCTTTCCGCAGATGATCTGGCTCATGCTGCGCGGCGACCTGCCGAGCGCGGGCGAGGCGCGTCTGCTCGAGGCGGCGTTGGTGGCGTCGGTGGATCACGGTCCGCATGCGCCGTCGATTGCGATTTCGCGCATGGCGGTGAGTTGCGGCTTGCCGTTGAACGGTGCGATGGCCTCGGCGTTGAATACGCTCGATGATGTCCACGGCGGCGCCGGACAACAGACCGTCGAACTCTTTCACAGCATCGAACGTGCGCAAGCTGACGGAGCATCGCTGGAGGAAGCGGTCGAGTCCTCCGTCGACGCCTTTATCGCCGCGCACGGCAAATATCTGCCGGGCTTCGGACACCGCTTCCATCCCGTGGATCCACGTGCGGGCCGCCTGCTGGCGATGGTCGATGAAGCCGCCGCCCAAGGCGTGGTGTCTGGCAGATACGCCGGGATCGCGCGCGCCATGGAGGCCCTGCTCAAGGGACGCAAGTCGAAGCCGGTTCCGATGAATATCGACGGCGCCACCGCCGTGATCTACGCCGAACTCGGCTTTGCCCCCGAACTCGCGCGTGGCGTGTTCTGCCTGTCACGTGCGGTCGGTATTCTGTCGCATGCGTGGGAGCAGCGCGGACGCGGCGAGCGCAACAAGGGGCCCATGCCGCGCCAGATGGCTTATCGCTATACGGGACATGCCACGCGGCATGTCGACGAGGAGGAGGGGCAATGAACTGGAATTCCGCGCCGCCCGTCATCGGGACCGCGATTCATACGACCATGCCGCAGACGCTGCGCCGTCACGAGGTGACAGAGTGGTCGCGCGCCAACAAGGGCGGGGCGGTGGTGGATTCGTTTATCGAAGGTCCGTGTTTCGACCCGCACGGCAATCTGTATATCGTCGATATTCCGCACGGGCGGATCATGCGGATTTCGCCGGAACTTGAATGGAGCGTAGTCGCCGAATACGACGGCGAGCCGAACGGGCTGGCATGGCATCCGGACGGCCGCGTGCTGATCGCCGACTACAAGAACGGCATTCTGGCGCTCGATCCCGCCAGCGGCGCCGTCACGCCGGTGATCGCGCGGCGCAACAGCGAGCGCTTCAAAGGGCCGAACGATCTCGTCGTCGCGAGCAACGGCGACCTCTACTTCACCGATCAAGGCCAGACGGGCTTGCACGATCCCACCGGACGCGTCTACCGGCTGCGGCCGGATGGCCACCTCGATTGCCTGATCTCGAACGGTCCGAGCCCTAACGGGCTGGTGCTGAGTCCCGACGAAAAAGTATTGTTTGTCGCCATGACGCGCGACAACTCGGTGTGGCGTTTGCCGCTGCTGGCGGACGGCAGCACCAGCAAAGTGGGCCGTTTTGCACAGTTCTATGGCGTGAGCGGGCCGGACGGCCTGACGATGGACCGCGACGGGAATCTGTTTGTGGCGCACGCGTCGCTCGGCGCGGTATTCGTGCTCAATCCGCACGGCGAGGGGCTCGCCACAATCGAATCGTGCGCGGGCCGCACGATAACCAATGTGACGTTTGGCGGCGCTCATCGCAGCACCTTGTTCATCACGGATTCGAGCAGCGGGTCGGTCTTGACGACGCAGTGGAGTACGCCGGGCCTGGCCGGGTAAAATGACGCTCTGTCAGGCATAACGGCCGGGCCGCTCGCGCTTTAGCGGCATGGGCGGCGTTGTGCATGGCTTTGCGGGCTGTTTGATGCCTGCCTGTCGCCCCTTTTTAGCCCTCTAGCGTATTCGAGCCGCCGGCCCCGTCCGGCGAATTGCGCCGCTCTCACACTGCCCATGGCCTCTTCCAGTCCTTCCAGCGCTTCCAGTTCTGCGCCCGCTGACGACGCACAAGCCGTCTCGAGTCCGTCGACCTCACCCGATGGCGTCGCCGCGCTCGATCGCGCCTTTGCCATCCTGTTTGCTTTCCGCCCCGACGACAAAGGCGTGTCGCTCGCCGAACTGGCTGGCCGCACAGGGCTCTACAAAAGCACGATCCTGCGACTGATCGCGTCGCTCACGCATCACCGGATGCTGCTGCGCTCGGACGACGGCCTTTACTACGTCGGCCCGGCCACGCTGCAACTCGGCGCGCTGTACCAGCGCAGCCTGCAACTCGGCGATGTGGTGCTGCCGTTAATGCGCCGCCTGCGCGACGCCAGCGGCGAAAGCGTGTCGTTCTACGTACGGCAGAAGAACCTGCGGGTCTGTTTGCATCGTGTCGATTCGACCCACGCGATCCGTGATCACGTACGTGAGGGCGACGTACTGCCGATGGACAAAGGCTCGGGCGGACGCGTGCTAAGCGCGTTTGGGGCAGGGCGCGGAGAACTTTGCGAGCGGATCCGCCACGACGGCTATTACATGTCGGTGGGGGAGCGGGATGCTGAGACGGCCGGTATTTCGGCGCCGGTGTTTTCGGCGGCACAGCCGCTTGCCGGCACGTTCACGCTGGCTGGGCCGCGTTCGCGTGTCGACGAAGCATTGATGCTGCGGATGCGTCAGCCGATGCTGGAGGCCGCGATTGAGGCCAGTGAGCAGCTCGGCGGCGATGCGACCCCGCTGCGCGCCGCTCTGGCATTGCTCAAGCCGGAGAAGGCGCGCGAAAAGCTTCGCTAGCGGTAGGGTCGTCAGCGCGGGCCGTCAACGCGACGGCAAACGTGTCGCCATTTTAGCGACGACGGAATTGCGTATTGCGGGCGCCGCCGCCACCGGAGGCGCGTTCGTCCTTGTGACGGAAGTTGATCCGTCCTTTGGTCAGATCGTAGACCGACAGCTCGAGCGTCACGCGGTCGCCCGCGAGAATACGAATGTGATTCTTGCGCATGCGTCCGGACGCGTAAGCGCCAACCACGACGCCGTTGTCGAGCGTCACGCGGTAACGGCTATCCGGAAGTACTTCGTCGACAATACCGTCAAGTTCAAGCAGTTCTTCTTTCGCCATGCATAACTCCTGGTCGATGGGGTAAGGGCGCTTTGCTTAACGGCAAAGCTTGTGATGCTGTGGCGCAGGTGGCCAAACGGCGCACCCGCGGGAAATAGGGGTGCAAGGCGCGCAAGGTGCGCGCTGCGAAGATGCAGCTGCCGGTCAAAGATCGGCGACCGACTGGCCGTCTACGCGGCCGTCGATCAATTGTTCCGCGTGCGCCATGCACGCGATGCGGGCTTTGCCCGTGCCTTCGAACGGCCACAGATACGGCAGGCGGAACACCCGGCCGTCGGCTGCCGGATTGGCGCCGACGCGGCAAATGCGCACCGAGGCGTCATAGCCTGCGTCCGGATTGCGGCTGGTCGTGCCGTCAGCGGGACGGCGCGGGTACACGAGCGGATGGATTTCGTAGCCCTTGTAGGTCTTGACAACTGAATTCATTAAGTCCTTGTCCTGTAATACGTGGCTGGCGTGTCACGCGTGTTACGCGCGGCACAACAGGCCCGGCAGCGCAGCACCTTGGGGCGCGCCGCCATGGAGAAGAGTGGCACAGGCCCGATGGCATGGGGCTTGAGCGCAGCCGCGCAAAATCGCGGATTCAATGGAGAAGAAACGCGCTAATGTCGCGCAGACATCAGGCGCATGAAAAACTGCACAACTCGCGACGACGAATGCGTGCTGCGCATTGCCGGAGTGACGGGATCGCCGACGGGCGGCGGTCGAACAGTCGGGGGTGGTGCGGAGATGCTAAATATTGCTGCTGATACTGCAGATGCGGCGGAATACAGCTATTTCAATATGATGCACTAAATGGGCCAGATTGGATAGCAAAAACTGCCGGTCGAGCCGCCGCGGACCGGAAAAGGGTGGTGAAAAGGGTCCCACTGGCCGTGCCGGCCGCAGCGAGCGCCTTGTGGGACGGGCGCCAGCGAGGAGCTGGCGACCTTGCTGGGGTTGGCGAACGTTAGCGGGTTGTTTCCGCGATGCGTTTCTTGAGTTCGCGCGAGGCGGCAAGCGGAATGCGTGCGTCATCCCAGACTGCGAGCCACTCGACTTCCTTCGAAGTAAAAATCTGGCCGTGATTGCGCAGGGTGTATTGCAGTGAATCGATGATGTGATTGCGGATGATTTCGGGCGTGCCTTCATCGTCAAGCACCGCGCGAAACGCTTCTAGCGTGGCCATCTGTTGCTCCGTGAAATAGTCCTCCTTTTATCGCACGAAAAAATTCTGCCCGCCAAGCGAACAAAAATGCACTTGTGTCGGCGAGTCCACATGCCCATTTAAACCGGTTCTCGCTTATGCGACGATGGTCGCGTAGGATGCGCGGTTTTCCCGCGCTGCATTTCCATCAACCGCGAACTGCGACTACAACGAAGGACCCCAACCGTGCGCTATCAGCATTACAAAGGCGGCATCTACGAGCTGATTTGCGAGGCGACACTCGAGTCGGATCCGAGCGTCACGATGATTGTCTATCGAAGCGCGAATGGTACGATCTGGACGCGTCCAGCTTCGGTATTTTTCGAGCTGGTCGAACATGAAGACGGCAAGGTACCGCGCTTCGCTCCAATCAACTGATCTGTGCACCGCTTAGGCGGGTGACTCGGATCTCATGAGGAAACCTGCATGCGCCTTTTGCTTGCCATCATCCTGCCGTGGCTCCAGTTCTTCACGATCGGCCGTCCGTTCGCGGGCATCATCTGCCTGATTTTGCAGATCACGCTGATTGGCTGGATTCCGGCGGCAATCTGGTCCGTGTATGCGCTCAGCCAGTACAAGACCGACCAGAAAATCGAACGCGCGCTCGGCGCGCGCCGCTAAGTCGGCGCGGGCTCTGCGGCGGGGTTGGCGGCTTGACCGCCGGGCGTGAACGCAGCGAGGGCGGGGGCAGGGACTCGGTAGGTCCCGCGAGGCATGGGGTTTGCTAAGTCAGGTTACCCGATGGACATAACGAGAAACGCCATGCGCCCTAACCACACTACCGCTGACTACGCCCCGTCCGGGGAGGCATTTCCGGTTGCATCGCCCAGCATGGGCGAGGACGATCCGCGACCGCAACGCAGTCCGCTCACCCGGATGACGTTTTGTTTCGCCTGGCTGTTCGGGCTCGAACCGTTTCTTGCCGGGGGCACGGCAACGCAATCGAGCTCGGAGGCTGAGAGCCGTCTTTGAGTTTGGCCGTTTGCAAAAAACGGCTAACCGGCGGGCAGCTTTTACACTTTCCGCCACATTTCCCGCCGCACTTTCAGTGCCAAGCCTAAGCGCAGCCGCCCTTATTCACTGCCAGTGATGTGACCGGTTAGTGGATGGACGCGGCGCGCGAATGCGACCAGCGCGAGTATGCCGATCGGCGACAGGATAAAAAATGCGAGCAGCATGATGGCATTCGCGATGATGGAGTGCGCCGAGTGTAGTCCGTTGTCCGGATTAGAAAATCACGCAAAAACACAACACACTGTTCAGTTCGCGGGAATGAACTCGCCTGTCGCTATTGCCGCTTGAGGCGGAGCCGGTCTGACGCGCCTGTCCCTAGAAGTGGGCGAAATTATCCGTAAAGATGAAGTTAATTTCATCGATGAAAAACGGGTCGGCGAACGTTAAAGTTGCAATTCAACGGCGTGTCGTCGCCCTATGAGCTGCCGGCCAAGCCGGTTCTGGTCATCGAGACTTCGCGTCGCCATCATCATCTTGCGGCTGGGTAACGGTGTTCGGACGGGGGCATCAAGGGCGAGGGCAGATGGTTGAGG
Source organism: Paraburkholderia sp. EB58 (assembly GCF_050436665.1). Classification (NCBI taxonomy): domain Bacteria; kingdom Pseudomonadati; phylum Pseudomonadota; class Betaproteobacteria; order Burkholderiales; family Burkholderiaceae; genus Paraburkholderia; species Paraburkholderia sp. EB58. Next base: position 147,323 of record NZ_JBNDMQ010000009.1, read on the forward strand.
TGATGACCGGGATCAACGTCTGAGGGCCAATGCTCAGGAAAGGACTCTTGCAGAGTGGGCGGTTAATCTGGAGAGCAGAAGCCGCTAAATTTCATATGCGCGCTGGAGTCCCGTGCGCGCGAGAGAGAGTTGCCCCAGCCGCCTGAGCGGGCGGCTGGGGGGTTTTTTGCCGTGCGCGGGCGTATAGGTTAGCGATCTGCCCAAGGGCAGGTGCAATTAGACGGTGGCCGCGTGCTGCTTGATCACCGCGAGCTTTTCTTCGCCGATCTTTTCCCTCGCCATTTCCGTATCGTAATGCGTTTGCAGATTCATCCAGCTTTGCGGGTCCGTGCCGAAGAAGGCGCCAAGACGAACGGCGGTGTCGGCCGTAATGGAACGATCACCCTTTACGATTTCATTGATGCGGCGAGCCGGTACTTCAATTGCCTTTGCGAGGGCATATTGCGAAATACCCATTGGTTCGAGCCAGTCCAGAGCCAGGATTTCTCCCGGCGTGGCCAGCGGAATTTGCCGTGTCATATAGTGCTCCTGATGCTTTCTGTGCTTTCTCTGATGCTTGCCTTTCGGGCGCTTCAGTTTTTCGTTCAATGGTAGTCAACGATCTCAACGTCAGTCGCGGTGCCGTTTGCGAATTTGAAGCATATGCGCCACTGCTCGTTTATACGGATGCCGTAATATCCTGCGCGATTTCCCTTTAGAAGTTCCAGCCGATTGTTAGGTGGGATGCGCAGGAAGTTCAAGTCTGCGGCAGCGTGAAGCTGTTGAAGCTTCCGCATGGCAACGCTTTCGATGTTCGCAAACCGGGCCACGCGGGTACCTCGGAAGAGCGTCTCTGTATCGCGGCACTTGAACGATGTGATCATGCACAAATAGTAACGCGAAGCGTTATTAACGTCAAGCGTTACTAATGCTGGCTGTGGTCGGACTGGCCTAAGGCTAACCTATCTCCACCGCATCCGGCACTTCAATCACCAGATCCGACTCCGCAACCGCCACACAAGGCAGGATCAAACCCTCCGCCTTCTCTTCCCGCGAAACGCCCGGCCATTCGATGGTGTACGACACCGTGCCGCTGACCAACCGGCACAGGCACGTCCTGCACGTGCCGTTGCGGCACGAACGAGGCAGGCGCAGATTCGCGAAGCCGGCAGCTTCGAGAACGGTCACCGAATCGGGTGCTTCGAACGTGCGTCCAAGCGGTTCGATGCGCACCGAAAAGAGTGGCTTGGTGTCAGACATGGCTACAAACGGGAGTCAGGCCGCCACGATACCGCAGACTCATCTTGCCCGCGCGCTGTAGCAGTGGCGCTATGAAATCGACACCCCGAGCAGCCGCCCGACACCGAACGTAAAAGCCGCCGCAATCAGGCCGATCACAATCTGCCGGAACGCCGAAAAGGCTGCCCCGCGGCCATTGAAGAGCGAGGTGAACACACCCACCGCCGCGAGCCCGACGCCGCTCAACGCGACACACTGCAAGATCGCCTGCAGGCCATGGGCCCACAAGAACGGCAGCACCGGAAAAATCGCGCCCAACGAAAACAGACAGAACGACACCCCCGCCGCCGACCATGGATTGCCGCCGAGTTCAGCCGGATCGATCCCGAGTTCTTCACGGGTCAGCGTGTCCAGCGCCTTGTCCTTATCGCGCATGATCTGGGCGGCGATGCGGCGCGCTTCACCCGCTTCGATCCCTTTTGCCTGATAGATCAGCGCCAGCTCGTGGCGCTCGGCGTCGGGCGCGTGTTCGATCTCGTCGGCCTCCTTGGCGATCTGCGTGCGGGCCAGCTCGCGCGCATTCGTCACGGAGAGCCACTCGCCTAGCGCCATCGAGCACGCCCCGGCAATCAGGCCGGCAAACCCGGTCAGGAGGATCGCCTTGTTGCCGGTGCCCGCGCCGGCGACGCCCATGATCAGGCAGAAGTTCGACACCAGGCCGTCGTTCGCGCCGAGTACGGCGGCGCGCAAATCGTTGCCGGACCTTACGCCCTTGTGCCACGACTCCGCGTTGGCGATCTGCGCGCCTTTCGACTCGCCGTTTGAAGCGCCGTTTCTGGTCTCGTCGACTACCGCCTGCACGATGTCAGCGTGATGCTGTTCTTCGGCGGAAAGATGTGCGGCGTCCGGCTGGTTCGCGTACTTGTTGCGGTCGGCATTTTCGGTCGCGGCGATGGACGGCAGCACGAACGACGGGCCGAAGGTATGCACCAGCGCGCGCATCAGATGCGTTTTCAAGCTACGCCTCGGCAGCCGCGCGCGGCTGCCGTTTGCGTGAAGCTTGTCGAGCCACAGCTGGGCATGTGAGCGCTCCGAATCGGCGAGCTGCTGAAACACGTTGCTGCGCGCCGCATCTTTCTCGACGCGCGCGAGCGTCTCGTACAGCGCCGCGCTGTCGAGTTCGTCGGCGAGGTTGGTCCGGTAGCGTTTGAGTTCGTGTCTGGAGGCCATGAATGACGGGTTCGCACGGGGTTAGCGTCGAAGCTTAACCCGGCGCGGCGCATCAGAAGGCGAAGCCCCCACGGCGCAGTTTTACTGCGAATGCCAATGCTTCTAATTGCGCTAACGGTGCTATTGGCGCCAAGGGCGCCCGCATCAATGGGCCCGGCCGCGGCGCAGATACCGGTACACGGTATTGCGTGCGAGGCCGAGTTCGCGTGCGGCGGCCGAGACGTTGCCGCCATGACGTGAGAGTGTTTGCGCGATCAGCGTGGTCTGCCAGTCCTCCATGCGCGCCGGAGAGGCATGCGCGTGCGAGGCGGTTTCGTGGACAGGCTGCCCGCCGATGTTGTTTCCTGTGCCGGCGCGGGCCGCCGGTTGCGCGATGGCGTCCGCGGGGCCAGCCTGCTGCATGCCGCCCGTGCCCGTCGCGGCGTCGCAGTCGGGCAGGAAATCGTCCGGCAGATGCTCGAACTCGATCTGCTGCGCCCCCTCGGCCATGATGCCGGCCGTGCGCAGCACGTTCGCCAGTTGCCGCAGATTGCCCGGCCAGCGGCAACGGCGAAACTGCTCGAGTACGGCTTCGGAGACGCGCACAGGCACCCGTTCGCCCTCGCGCTGCGATTCGAGGATGCGTGTGACCAGCGCCGCCAGATCTGTCCGCTCGCTGAGCTCGGGCAAAGTCACAACCAGTCCGTTGATCCGGTAGTACAGGTCTTCACGGAAGGTGTCAGCTTCGATCATCGCGCGCAGGTCGCGGTGAGTCGCGCAGACGATGCGTAGATCAACCGGAGTCGCCCGCGTACTGCCGAGCGGGGTCACGGTGCGCTCCTGCAGCACGCGCATCAGCCGCACCTGCTGGGCGAGCGGCATATCACCGATTTCATCGAGAAACAGCGTGCCGCCATCGGCCTGCACGATCTTGCCTACGCTGCCACGCTTTTTCGCGCCGGTGAACGCGCCGTCTTCATAGCCGAACAGTTCGGCTTCGATCAGCGTGTCGGGCAGCGATGCGCAGTTGAGCGCCACAAACGGCGCCGTACGGCGCGGCGAATCGTGATGGATCGCGCGTGCGAGCCATTCCTTGCCGGTGCCGGTCTTGCCCAGCACGAGGATCGGAATGTCGCGGCCGCGGACTTTTTCGACGCGGCGCAGGATAGCGGCCATCTGCGCGTCTCCGGTGTCGAGCGCGGCGAGCGTCACCACCGGTAGCGGTGCGGGCGTGCGAGCGGAGGGACGTAACGCGACGGCAATGCCCGTTTCCCCGCCAATGCTGGCGGCCGGCAGAAGCTGGCGCGGCGCGGCGAACTCTCCGCGGGCGATCACGCGGACACCGCTTGGCAGCGTCAGCGTCATGCATTCGCCCGGTGCGCAGAGCGCCTGCTGCAACAAGGCAGGAAACGCCATGCCGAACAGATCGTCGAACGATTGCCGCTGCAACTCCGCGAGCGGCCGCCCTAACTGGAACAGCGCGCTGCGGTTAGCCGAAAGAAATGTCCCATCAGGCGCAAACGCCGCAAGCCCTTCAACCAGAGTTCCGATGAATTCGGCGCGAGCATGAAAATGGATACGCACCGCGTCGGCGAACTGGTTGGAGAACAGATGGTTTTCGATCATCTGCGCGGACATCCGCACCAGCGCCAACGTGTGCTTGTGAAAACCGCGCGTGTCACCGCTCACGTCGAGTGCGCCGATGACGCGGCCGTAGGGATCGGCAATGGGCGCGCACGAGCAGGTAAGGATGCGATTCGCATGCAGAAAGTGTTCGTCGGCGTGCACGACAGTCGGCTGACGCTCGACCAGCGCCGTGCCGATCGCATTGGTGCCGCGATCCGCCTCGGCCCACGACACGCCCGGACATAACGCGACGCGGTTGGCCTTTTCGATAAAGTCGCTGTCGCCGAGGCTATGCAGGATCACGCCGTGATCGTCGGTGAGCAGCACCATGCTTTGCGTATCGACGATCTGCGCGTGCAGCGTCTCCATGACTGGCAGCGCGTGCGTGTAAAGCGAATGATTGCGCTCGACCAGATCGCGCAGCGCCGGTTCGCGCAACGGGTGGAAGTCGGGCGTTTCGGAGGCGCGCAGTCCCACCTGGAGCGAACGCGCGTGTGCTTGCGCGATCACGTCCGGCTGACCCGCCGAGGGGCGGGCAGCCATAGGCGCCATAGGGGGCGTGCCAAGGCGATGGGTCACTGCTCGTCTCCGGTTGGATTTCGACGCAGGGGGTACGTTGCCCGCCTGTTGCCATCCCGCAGCGCAGCATGCCGCGCAGCCGAAGGTTTATCTTACAGGTTGAGCCGCACGGCTGCACGGGATTGCGGGCTAACCCGGACTTGCGTTCATAGATGGCGGATGGCCCTATCCTGAAGAAAACTTGCGGCGCGCCGGAAGTCGTCTACAGTGAATGAAATCAACCGCATCGAGCGTGCTTGCGCACCTATTTGCGGTTGTTGTAGCCCGCGCCTCGACCCCGGAGGGAGGCAACCAGAAAACAGGCGTGCGCGGCCCCCGAGCGATCCACCCGTCAAACCAAGGCGAATCTCATGCAGATCATTTTCCCGAACGAAACCCCGGAATATTCGGGGCGCGAACTTACCCTGGCGTTCCCGGCAATGGTCGACGGTGAAAGGGTGGAGTGCATGATTACTGCCGAGGCGCTCGAAGACCACTTTGGCGCAGCCTCGCCGCGTCTTGAAGATATGGTTGGCGCTTTTGCGGAGCATCGTGCCCGGATCGAAGCAGCGACGCGCCGCTTGCTGTCGGAAACGCGCGCACAATGTCTCGTCCTGCGCAGCGGTTATGTACGCTTCTACGAAGCGAACTGGCGCAATTAAAGGCGATTTTCATGCTAGTAAGGCCAACTAAAGGCCAACAAAACCCTATTCGGGGCTAGCCAGGCGTTAGTCAGACGGTACTAAGCGAAGCGCCAATCAGGCGTCGCTCGAAACGACCGAGCGCGCCGATCCACCGCGTTCTCAGCCTGTTTCGTAGAAGCGGTGCGAGTGCGCGCCGCGCGCTATTGCGCGGCACCAACCGCGCCAGATCACGCGGCGCAACGCTTACTCAGCGCCGAGATAGAAATAGCGAAACAGGAAAATCGCCGCGATGATCCATACCACCAGCTTGACCTGGCGCGCGCGGCCGGTCAGCAGCTTCAATCCCGCATACGAAATGAAGCCGAACGCCACGCCATTGGCGATCGAATAGGTGAACGGCATAAGCAGTGCGGTGAGGGTGGCAGGGACGACTTCGGTGGCGTCGTCCCACGGCAGGTCCACCATTTCGCGCAGCATCAGGCATGAGACATAGAGCAGGGCCGGCGCGGTCGCATAACCGGGCACTACCCCTGCGAGCGGCGCGAAAAACAGCGCGGCCAGAAACAGCACGGCCACGGTAATGGCCGTGACGCCGGTGCGGCCACCCGCCTGCACGCCCGATGCGCTTTCAATGTACGCGGTGGTCGACGAGGTGCCCAGCAGGGAACCCGCAAGGATGGCGGTGCTGTCGGCCAGCAGCGCCTTGTTCAGACGGTGCATCTTGCCTTCGACCAGCAGGCCGGCGCGGTTGGCGACGCCCATCAGGGTGCCGGTCGCATCGAACAGCTCAACGAGGAAGAACACCATGATGACGTTGAGCACGCCGGCCGACAGGGCGGCGCGAATGTCGAGGTGAAACAGCGTCGCATCGATTGACGGCGGCGCCGAGACGATGCCGTGAAACTGGTTGCCGCCGAAGAAAAAGCTCAGCACGGTCACGCCGACGATGCCGAGCAGGATCGCGCCGCGCACCCGCAGAAAGTCGAGCGTGACGATCGCGAAGAAGCCGATCACCGCGAGAATCACGTGCGGATCGTGCAGATTGCCGAGCGTCACGAGCGTCGCCGGATTGCCGACCACCACGCCTGCGGTCTTCAGCGAAATGATCGCCAGAAAGAGACCGATACCGGCCGTAATGGCGATCCGGATGGAATGCGGAATGCCGTTGACGATCACCTCGCGTATGCGGAACAGCGTGACGATCAAGAACAGGCACCCGGAGATGAACACGGCACCGAGCGCAGCCTGCCATGTGAAACCCATGCCCTTGACTACGGTGTAGGCGAAGTACGCATTCAGGCCCATGCCCGGCGCGCATGCAATCGGATAGTTCGCGTACAGGCCCATGATCAGCGAGCCCAGCGCCGCGACGAGGCAGGTCGCCACGAACACGGCGTCTTTGGGCATGCCCGCGTCGCCGAGAATCGCCGGATTGACGAAGATGATGTAGGCCATCGTCAGGAAGGTAGTCAGGCCCGCGAGTATTTCAGTACGCAGGTTGGTGCCAGCTTCGTCGAAGCCAAAGTATCGTTTTACGGAGTCCATTAGGCGAGTCTCGGGTCGTGTTGAAGTTGTTTGTTGTGGTGATTGAACGGCGCTGCCGCTTCTCACGGAGGCAGGCGCTCGCGAAGCGCTACGGGCGGATTGTAGTCACGATTGCGGGTGAAATACCGTGCCGGGACGGTGCCGTGGAGTCGATGCAACAGTCAGACGTGGTTAACGGGCATGGCTAATGGGCGCGTCATGTGCCGCCGGGAGGGTCGGCGGCGACGCCGGGGCGTGGCCTCTGGCGGGCCAGCCAGCGGTCGAGTTCGCCCGCGAAGGTCTTGCTGTCGCGGGGACTGAAGGCCGCCGGGCCACCGGTATCGACGCCGCTGCTGCGCAGCTGGTCGAGCATGGCGCGCATGCGCAGCCGCTCTTCGATGGTGCCGGGCGTGTACCAGTTGCCGCGCGGGTCGAGCGCTTCGGCGTGCTTTTCCAGCACGGCGGCGGCGAGCGGGATATCCGCGGTGATGACGAGCTCGCCAGGCGCCACACGCTCGGCGATCAGTGCGTCGGCGGCGTCGAAGCCCGCGGGCACCTGGATGGCGCGGATCAACGGCGAGGGCGGCACGCGCAGGAACTGGTTGGCGACCAGCGTGACGGCTATGCCGGTGCGGCGCGCGGCGCGAAACAGCATCTCCTTGATCACGACCGGACAGGCGTCGGCGTCTACCCAGATTGGCATGGTGTCGGCTTGCGGTATCGAAGGGGCGAGATGATACCTTGCCAGCGCGCGGGGTGGTATGGCAAGCCAGGTGCCGGCCACGTCATATCCACCGGCGGTACGAGCTTCGCGCCGCAGGGCGACGCGAGAGGTATGCCCAGCACGCGAGACGCGCTGGAGGCATCCGGCGCTTACTGTGCGCAGAGACCGGTATTGCCGGCCGCGGCGCGCTGTCGCGAAACGATGCGGCCCGCCAGTTGCGCGTTGTCCGGATAGTCGATCCAGTCAAGCGGGTCGTAGCCCGCTGCGCGCCATTGGGCCAGGTCCGCCCTCACTTCGGCACGGGTCTTGGGGCCGGCCGGATTGCACGACCCTTGAGAGGCCTGGGCAAACGCCGTTGACGCGCAGCACGCGGCTAGCAGCGTCCCCACGGCAATACGAGAAATGGTCTTCATTACGAACTCCTGTGAGGCAATCGGTGAAATCCCTAAAATTTTAGGACTCGCTTCCCATCTTAGAAAGGAACAAAGCGCACAACCCATCATTGCGCCCGTTGAAGCAGGCGGGGGCGCTCCGCCTTGTTGTGCCGCGGTGAGGCTTCCTCGACACTCGCAACGCTCGCGTCGTGCTCCCGCGTGCTGCTGGACCTACGATCCCGCTGGCTTACCTAATCGGTCCAGCACAGCGCTAAGCAGATCGATCGGCAACGGAAACACGATGGTCGAGTTCTTGTCCGCGGCAATCGTCGTGAGCGTCTGCAGGTAGCGCAACTGCATCGCCTGCGGCTGCTTCGCCAGGGTCTGCGCCGCCTCCAGCAGATGCTGCGAGGCCTGCAGTTCGCCTTCCGCATGAATCACCTTGGCGCGCCGTTCGCGTTCGGCTTCGGCCTGGCGGGCAATCGCGCGGATCATCGTTTCGTTGATATCCACATGCTTGATTTCGACGATGGCTACCTTGATGCCCCACGCGTCGGTTTGCGCGTCGAGCACCTTCTGGATATCCGCGTTGAGCTGTTCGCGGTCGGCCAGCAGGTCGTCGAGTTCGTGCTTGCCGAGCACCGCGCGCAAGGTGGTCTGCGACAACTGGCTGGTGGCCTCGAAGTACTTCGCCACCTGAATTACCGCCCGCTCCGGATCGACGACGCGGAAATACACCACCGCATTGACCTTGACCGAGACGTTGTCGCGCGTGATCACGTCCTGCGGCGGCACGTCGAACACAACGGTGCGCAGATCCATCCGCACCACCTGCTGGACGATCGGGATGATCAGCACGAGGCCCGGCCCCTTGACCTTCCAGAAGCGGCCGAGCATGAAGACGACACCGCGTTCGTACTCGCGAAAGATGCGTATCGACGACGCAATCAGTATGACGATCAGGACGAACAGGATGCTGCTGAAGCCAAATGTGAAGCCAATCATGAGGGTTCCCCGCTATTGTGATTTTTCCGCCGGTACCACCGTGAGCGTGAGACCACGCCGTGCCGTGACGCGCACCGCATGGCCGGGCGCAAGCGGCGCTGCGCTGCGCACCTGCCAGCGCTCGCCGTGGACCTGGGCCCAGCCTTCGCCCGTGCCCGTGCTGCCATGTGGCACGAGTCCCTCGCCGAGCACGACACCCACGCTGCCGATCAACGCTTCCGAACCGGTCACGACCGGCCGGCGTCGGGCGCGCAATGCGACGCTTGATACCGTGAACACAAACAGTGCGCTGAACGCGGTGACGGCCGCGATCACCGGCAACGGGATGCCGTAACCGGGCACATCGGTATCGATCAGCATCAGCGCGCCGACTACGAACGCGACAATGCCGCCGAAGCCCAGCGCGCCGAAGGTGGGCAGAAACGCCTCGGCGATCAGGAAGGCGATGCCCAGAAAGATCAGGCTGAGCCCCACGTAGCTGATGGGCAGCATCTGCATGGCGAACAGGCCGATCAGCAGGCTGATCGCCCCCACCACGCCGGGCAGCACGAAGCCGGGATTGGCGAACTCGAAGAACAATCCATACATGCCGATCATCAGGAGAATCAATGCCACGTTCGGGTCGGTGATGACAGCGAGGAAATGGCTGCGCCAGTCGGGTTGGAGCGTGACGATGGGCGCGTCGGCCGTCTTCAGCCGCTGGTCGCCGGCAACGGTATTGACCGTGCGGCCATCGAGTTTGCGCAGCAGATCGGGCACGTCGCGCGCGGTCAGGTCAATGACGTGCTGCGCGAGCGCTTCGTTGGCTGACAGGCTGACGGCTTCTCGCACCGCGTGTTCGGCCCAGTCGGCGTTGCGACCGCGCAGTTGCGCCAGGCCGCGGATATAGGCGGCCGCGTCGTGGACCTGCTTGCGCAGCTCGGTCGATTGGCTATCGAGCGGCAACGCGCCGGAGTTAGCGTCGCTGGCAGCAGCGTTTGATGTTGCCGCCGCAGCGGATGTGCCGGCTACCCCAGACGCTCCTCCTGCTCCCGCCGCTCCTTGACCGGTTGGACTCAAGCCCGGTAATCCCGGGCCGTTTTGCCCAGGCGGCTCCGCGCCGCCCATGCCGAGTTGCACCGGCGTCGCCGCGCCGAGGTTGGTGCCGGGCGCCATCGCCGCGATATGGCTGGCATAGACGATATACGTGCCGGCGCTCGCCGCCCGTGCGCCGCTCGGGCCCACGAAAGCCGCAACGGGCACGGGCGAGCCGAGAATCGCCTTGATGATCTGCCGCATCGACGTGTCGAGCCCGCCGGGCGTGTCGAGTTGCAGGACGGCCAGTTGCGCCCGGTCCTGCGCGGCGCGTCGCAGGCTGCGCTCAATGAAGTCGGCGCTCGCAGGGCCGATCGCCCCGTTGACGGGGATCACGACGACCCCGCCCGGCGCGACGGCAACTGCGATGCTGACAGGGAGGGCGCCTGCGAATGCCAGCAGGAATCCAAGCGCGGCCAGGCCGCGCAGGAACCGGACCGCTAAACCGCCGGGGATACGCCGGCGGCGCGGGCCGGATTGCCGGAACGGGAGAAGCGGGTACGTTCTCATCGCGGACGGCCGGGACGCCGCCTCGAACGCGACGGGGCGGCGCGGGCCGAAAAAAGGGCAGGCCTGCTGCTTACAGCTTAGTCCGATTCTGGGGGATGCGTGAGATCGGCCCGCGCGAGCCGGTAGTCGGTCGGCCGCATGCCGGTCCATTTGCGAAAGGCGCGGTGGAATGCGCTCGGTTCGGCGAACCCCACCCTGGTCGCAATCTCGGCGATGCTGCGCCGGCTGTCCTGCAGTTCCGCAATGGCGATGTCGCGCCGCAGATCGTCCTTGATGGACTGGTACGTATAGCCCTCCTGCTTGAGATGCCGCCGCATGGTTGCCTCGGCGACGTGCAGGCGCAGAGCGATCTGGTCGGCGGCGGGCCAACTGGCCATCGGCAGCGCGCGCAGCATTTTGCGAACCCGCGCGGCCAGCGAGCCGGGGTTGCGGTACTTGACAATAAAGTTGCCGGGCGCATCGCGCAGGAACGGCTTGATCGTCTGGGTGGTCTGGATCACCGGCAATTCGAGGAAATCCGGCGGCAGGTCCACATACGAAGCGTCTTGTGCGAAGCGCATGTCGTCGCAGAACATCAGCCGGTATTCCTGCGCCGCGGCCGGCTCGGCGCAGCGAAAGCGCGCCGCCAGTAACGGAATGCGCCGGCCGACGAGCCAGCACACCAGCCCATACACCAGGATGAAATACGTCGCATAGGCGAACATGGTCGGCGGCGGGGTGCCCTCACGATGGCTGAAGGTGATCCGCACGCGGTTCGGCTCTGAGGTGACCTGTGCGCTCAGATCGTCGAGCACGAGGCGCATGAACCCGAGCGAGCGTGACAGCGCCTGGGCGCCGTTGCGCGCCGTCAAGGCGCACTGGGTCATGGCGATAAAGCTGCCCGAACGCATCGGATGCGAGTCCTGGCCGAAAAACTCGTCGTCCAGCGCCCGCGCAATGCCGGTCCACAGCGCGCCGTATTGCGCCGACGACACCCTGCTTTTCGGCGCGGCCAGCATTTGCGGCGCAATCCCGGCCGCTTCGACCAGCGGCAGGACGTCGAGGCCGCGCGCGCGAGCGAGCGCCAGCGTTTCTTCGACGAGGCTCAGCGAGATCGTCCCTCTATCGTTTTTCGGCGTCATTGGATCAAATCGGGTTGCACGGCTCGGGCTGGCAACGGGTGGAAAACGCGGGGTTGGTAAACACGGAGCTGGCAAATGCGCTCAGGAATCAGCGTGCCGCGTGATGCCTGCCACATGAATCCGCGCCTGTTGAGCCTAGCCAGTTATGCCGGTATGGCAAATTCGCTCACGCAGAATGATCGGGCAGAGCATCGAACCTGTCCAGCGACTTGCTACACTGGTTCTCACATTGACGCAGAGGCGAGGCCCCTTCATGGACGATTTCTATACCGACGACCAACGGATGATCCGCGACGCGGCGCGCGATTTTTCAGTCGAATGTTTGGCGCCACACGCGGCGCAGTGGGACCGCGACGCGAAGCTGCCGGACGCGGTAGTCAAACAAATGGGCGAGCTCGGTTTGCTGGGCATGATCGTGCCGTCCGAATGGGGCGGCTCATACACCGACTACGTGGCCTATGCGCTGGCGCTCGAGGAAGTCGCCGCCGGTTGCGCATCCTGCGCGACCTTGATGAGCGTGCACAACTCGGTCGGCTGCGGTCCGATCCTGAACTTCGGCACGCAGGCGCAGAAAGACACCTGCCTCGAGGATCTCGCCACGGGACGCCGGATCGGCGCATTCTGCCTGACCGAACCGCAGGCCGGCTCGGAGGCCCACAACCTGCGCACGCGCGCGGAGTTGCGCGACGGCAAGTGGATTCTCAACGGCAACAAGCAGTTCGTGACCAACGGCGCGCGGGCCAACATCGCCATCGTGTTCGCCGTTACCGATCCGGAGTTGGGCAAGCGCGGCATATCCGCGTTTATCGTGCCCACTGATACGGCCGGCTTTAACGTTGGCCGGCCTGAGCACAAGATGGGCATTCGCGCGTCGGATACCTGTCCGATTGCGTTCGACGACTGTGCCGTGCCCGAGGCGAATCTGCTTGGCCAGCGCGGCGAAGGGCTGCGCATTGCTTTGTCGAACCTCGAAGGCGGACGGATCGGCATTGCGGCGCAGGCGCTGGGGATTGCACGGGCGGCCTTCGATGCGGCGCGTATTTACGCCAGCGAGCGCGTCCAGTTCGGCAAGACTTTGAAGGAGCATCAGAGCGTCGCCAATATGCTGGCCGATATGACCACGCGCCTGAACGCGGCGCGGCTGCTGGTGCATCACGCGGCGCGGCTGCGTAGCGCAGGTAAGCCGTGTTTGTCCGAAGCTTCGCAGGCCAAGCTCTACGCCTCTGAGATGGCCGAGGAAGTCTGCTCGCATGCGATCCAGATTCATGGCGGCTATGGCTTCCTGGAGGACTACGCGGTCGAGCGCCACTATCGCGATGCCCGCATCACGCAGATCTACGAGGGGACCAGCGAGGTACAAAGAATGGTGATCGCGCGGCAGGTTTGAGCGCAGAATCAAACGCCAACAGAGCGCAAATGCGCCATAGAGCAAGTACCTTGCATGGGACCAGAGTAAGCGCTAAAGCGCTAACTCTGGTCGACCGCGATAAGACTGCATGGGACCAGAGTAAGCGCTAAAGCGCTAACTCTGGTCGACACAGGAGACGACGATGACCGGGCGGACAATTTCGACGCAGAGCTTTCTCGAGGCGCGTGACCTGTTGCTGCGCCATCGCACGGACTACGAGCGCGCCTATCGCGAGTTCGCATGGCCAGTGCTCGGTGAATTCAACTGGGCGCTCGACTATTTCGACGTGATCGCGCAGGGTAACGACAACCCCGCACTGTGGATCGTGGACGATCCCGCGGGCGAGGGCACGAGGTACTCGTACGCCCAGATGTCGGAGCGCTCGGCGCGGATGGCGAACTTCCTGCGCGGCATCGGCGTGGGACGCGGCGACCGTTTGCTGCTGATGCTGCCCAATCGCGTCGAACTGTGGGACGTGATGCTGGCGGCGATGAAACTTGGCGCCATCGTGCTACCCGCGACCACCCAGCTTGCCGCCGACGATGTCCGCGATCGCGTGCAGATCGGCGAGGCGAAATTCGTGGTGGTGGACAGCGCCGAACTGGCGAAATTCGACGGCCTCGAGATTCCTCTGACGCGTATATCGGTCGGCACGCCGCGCGACGGCTGGATCGATCTTGCCGCGGCCTCCGAGGCGGCGCCGCAGTTCACGCCGGACGGCCCGACGCACGCCACCGATCCGCTTCTGCTGTACTTCACCTCGGGCACGACGTCGAAGCCCAAACTCGTCGAGCATACCCATCAGAGCTATCCGGTCGGCCATCTGTCGACGATGTACTGGATCGGCCTGCAACCCGGCGATATCCACTGGAACATCAGCTCACCAGGCTGGGCCAAGCACGCCTGGAGTTGCTTCTACGCACCGTGGAATGCGCAGGCCTGCGTGTTCGTGTTCAACTATGCGCGCTTCGTGCCGAAGGAAACGCTCGACGTGCTGGTGCGCTGCCAGATCACGACGCTGTGCGCGCCGCCCACGGTCTGGCGCATGCTGGTGCAGGAGCCGCTGACGGAATATCCGGTCAAGCTGCGCGAGATCGTCGGCGCGGGTGAGCCCTTGAATCCAGAGGTTATCGAGCGCGTCCGGCACGCATGGGACGTGATGATCCGCGATGGCTTCGGGCAAACCGAGACCACCTGCCAGATCGGCAATTCGCCGGGTCAGCCGGTCGTGCCGGGCTCCATGGGGCGGCCCTTGCCGGGCTACCGGATCGAACTGGTCGATGCCGACGATCAACCGGCCAGCGAAGGCGAAATCGCCTTACCGCTGGCGCAGCGCCCGCTCGGCCTGATGACCGGTTACGCGAACAACGCCAACGCCACCGTCCAGTCGATGCGCAACGGCTACTACCACACCTCCGATGTCGCGCTGCGCCGCGACGATGGCTACTACGTGTATGTGGGCCGCGCCGATGACGTGTTCAAGTCGTCCGACTACCGGTTGAGCCCGTTCGAACTCGAAAGCGTGTTGATCGAGCATGAAGCGATTGCCGAAGCTGCCGTGGTGCCGAGCGCCTGCGCCGTGCGCCTTTGCGTGCCTAAGGCGTTCGTCACCGTGCGGCACGGCTACGAAGCGGGTCCCGAACTCGCGCGCAGCGTGTTTCAGTTTTCGCGAGAAAAACTCTCTCCATATAAGCGCGTCCGGCGGCTGCAATTTAGCGAACTGCCGAAGACCATCTCCGGCAAGATCCGCCGCGTCGAGCTGCGGCGCCGCGAAATGGAGCGCGGGACGGAGCCCGCGCGCCTGCCTGGTGAGTACTGGGAAGAGGACTTTCCGGATCTGTCGGGCACGAACAGTAAATAGACTGAAGGAAGACGCAAGATGATCGAACTCGACTACGCCAACGAAGGCGCCATTGCATTGCTCACGCTCAAGCGCCCGCCGGCGAATGCCTTTACACCGGATGGCCTGCTGCAACTGCAGCACACCGTCGAACGCCTGAACGGCGAGGCGCGCGTGAGGGCCATCGTCATCACCGGCGATGGCCCGAAATTCTTCAGCGCTGGCGCCGATCTGAACACCTTCGCCGACGGCAATCGCGATGTGGCGCGCACGGCGGCCACGCGCTTTGGCGCAGCCTTCGAGGCGCTGCAAAACGCGCGCGCTGTGGTGATCGCCGCGATCAACGGCTATGCGATGGGCGGAGGACTCGAATGTGCGCTGTCGTGCGATATCCGCATTGCCGAGCAGCACGCGCAGCTTGCCTTGCCGGAGACCGCGGTCGGCCTGTTGCCCTGCGGATGCGGCACGCAGACGCTGCCCTGGCTCGTGGGAGAGGGCTGGGCGAAACGGATGATTCTGACCGGCGAACGTGTCGATGCCGCGACGGCCTTGCGCATCGGTCTCGTCGAAGAAGTGGTGGACAAGGGCGCCGCGCGCGAGGCCGCACTGGCGATGGCGACACGCGTCACCTCGCTGAGCCCGCAAGCGGTCTCGTTCAGCAAGAGCCTGATTCATCAGGCGCGCCATGGCGTGCCGCGCTCGGCCGCGCTGGCGGTCGAACGCGAGCGCTTCGTGGATCTGTTCGATGGTCCGGATCAGCGCGAAGGCGTCAACGCATTCCTCGAGAAGCGTGCGCCGCAATGGCACGTGACGCAGGGGACGGGTGAGGGGGCGCAGTCATGAATGCCGTGGCGAACGCACGTAGTGCTCCCGCTGAGGATGCCAAAGGATCGGCGGAGCTGGCGGCCGAACCGGCCATCCTGTTTCGCGTGCTCAACCGCGTCGCGATCATCACGCTGAACCGGCCGACTGCGCTGAACGCGCTGTCGCACCCGATGGTGCGTGAACTCGCGGTGCTGTTCGAGCGTTGCCGGACTGATGACGGGATCGTCGCCGTGGTGCTGCGCGGCGCAGGCGAAAAGGGCTTCTGCGCGGGCGGCGACGTGCGCGAGCTGTACCGCATGAAAACGCGCGGCGAGACCGGTTGGCAAGCGTTCTTTGTCGACGAATACCGGCTCGATTACGCGCTGCATACGTTTCCGAAGCCGGTTGTGGCGCTGCTCGACGGCATTACGATGGGCGGCGGCATGGGCCTCGGCCAGGCGGCGAGACTCCGCGTCGTCACCGAGCGTACGAAGATCGCCATGCCCGAGACGCGCATCGGCTTCTTGCCCGATGTCGGCGCCACGCATTTCCTGGCTGTCATGCCGGTGGAGGTTGAATTGTATGTCGGGCTGACCGGTGTGACGCTGTCCGGCGCGGATGCGGTGCGTCTGCAACTGGCCGATCTGTGCGTTCCCGCCGAATGGCTCGCCAGCTTCGAGGAGCGGCTGCAACGCATGCCGACCGAAGGCGAGTTGTTGCCCGCGCTGCGCGCGGTGTTCGAACCGCCGTGCAATGTGGTGCCGCACGCCGCGCTCGGATCGTTCACGCAACTGATCCTGCGGCATTTCGATCCCCGCGCGAGTGTCGAGCGGACAGTGGCCACGTTGCGCCACGATCTGGAGCGCGAGCCGCCGCGCGAAGTGCGTCAATGGCTGCAGGCCACCTTCGATGCGCTCACCAGCCATTCGCCGACCATGCTCCACGTGACCCGCGAGGCGCTGCTGCGCGGCCGGCAGATGACGCTGGCCGAATGCTTCCGCATGGAGCTGGGAATCGTCAGCCGGGTGATCGAAGAGGGGGATTTCTGCGAGGGGGTGCGGGCGCATCTGGTCGACAAGGACCGCCAGCCGCGCTGGGCGCCCATGACGCTGGCGGAAGTGCGCACGGAGCGCGTGCGGCACTTCCTGGCTTCGCCGTGGCGCAGTGATGCGCATCCGTTGGCGGATCTGGGCAGGACGGTGCCTGTTTGATCTGTGCGTCGTGGCGCGTTGTTCCGATTCGGAAACCTAAATGGGGCGACCGGCCAGCAATCGCTTCGCGGTGTATGAAAGGACGCGTTCATCGCGCTGATTCAACACGTCAATGCGGCTCGTGACGACTGCACGGTTGTTTTTCGATGTGGGTTTCACCTCCTCGATTTCCACTACTCCGTAGATCGAATCGTTGACGAGAACAGGACCGTGGGCCTTCAGCGTCAACTCCAGCAGGGCCAGCCCCGTGCCTTGTATCATCGTCTGGAATAGCAGCCCTTCAATCAGGCCGCTCGTCAGCGCGGCAGGGACCGCACGACCGCGCATGGCGCCGTGTTCGTAATCTGCGTCGATGAAAATGGCCTCCAGCATGCCAGTCACGGAGATGAAATTGACAAGATCGGTCTCGGTCACGGTGCGGCGATAAGTTCTAAAGCGTTGGCCGGCCTGAATCTCCTGCCAGTAGAAACCGCGTCCCAGCAGTTGGGTGTCTTGTTGGATACTCATATTTACTCCTAGAATCTGACGCGCAAGCCAGCGGTAACGGCTACCTGGTATCGCGAATTGGAACCCGTCGGTCCGCCCACGTTGTCGATCGTTGCAGTCAGGGCATCGCCCAAGGCTTTCTGATAAACCGCGGCCAGATAGGCAGTGGTACGTTTGCTCAGGAAATATTGTCCCCCTACGTTGATTTGCGCCCAACGAGGATGAGTTCCATCGGTAACGTGTGCTATGTCCGGGGCTCCGCCTACCTTTCCATCGCTGTAGATGAATGCGACACCCGCAAGAAGACTCGGGGTGATCTGATACTTTGCGTTGGCTTCATAGTTCGCAAGGGAAAAGTTCGAGTGATCGACGTACCGCAACCTGGCCACTGTGTATGCAAACCCCAGCGTCGCCGCATCCAGCTGGTATGCCACGCCAGCCCCGGTGACGTCCTGAGTCCTGACCGGGCGCGTGTAGAAGATATCGGTGGGGCTCGTGTAATCGCCAACGATGGCGCCACCGGTATTGGTTCCGTTCGTACCCCCGGCCGAAGGGCTTGAGAGGTGCAGGTGGCCAGCCCCCAGCGTCAGCGGTCCCGCGGCGTAGTTCGCCCCGACGCTCCATGCGCTATTGTTCGAGAAGCCAGTGCCCGTTGAACTGGCGGCCTGGTTGCTGAAAGCGTATAACCCTCCGAAGGCCAGCCCGCGATAGGTCGGGCTGGTGTACTTGACGGCATTGTTGATGCGGAATGTGGTGTAGAGATTGTCGATATCACCGACGTGCGAGCCATATTGTGTCGCCCATTGTCTCGATGAAACAAAAGGCCCGACGAAGTCGACGACCGAGTCATACTGTCGGCCGAGAGTCACCGTACCCAGATCATCGTTGGCCAGTCCGACGTATGCCTGGCGGCCAAACAAACGTGCACCTTGCAATAGCGTGCCACTGGCGACGCTGAAGCCGTTCTCAAGTACGAAGATAGCGGAGTTGCCGCCACCCAGATCCTCAACCCCTCGAAAGCCCCAGCGGGACGGCGCACCGACACCGGATGTTTCCTGAATTTTGCGGGCACCAATGGCGCCTGCCGTGCTGGCTACGTTGTTCACGTAGCTGATGCCCGCATCAACCACCCCATAGAGCGTCACACTGCTTTGCGCGCAGGCCGACGCGCTGGCCAATCCGCTGGTTGCAAGAAAAATCGCCTTCCTCAATTTCATGTATGTCCCCAGTGAAGCGTTATAAGCAATCTCTATTCAGCAATTTGCCGCTGGTCTCGTGACGACCTGGGCGGCGGAACAGTC
Organism: Paraburkholderia sp. EB58; assembly: GCF_050436665.1. Taxonomy (NCBI): domain Bacteria; kingdom Pseudomonadati; phylum Pseudomonadota; class Betaproteobacteria; order Burkholderiales; family Burkholderiaceae; genus Paraburkholderia; species Paraburkholderia sp. EB58. The sequence continues at coordinate 165,960 of NZ_JBNDMQ010000009.1, forward strand.
CACTTCAAACAAACGGCAATGCTGGCAATGCACTGCCTGATACCGCACAAAAATCGAGGCAGCGCCCGCATGACCCGTTAGATCACCGAGCTATCACGTAACGCTGCGATTTGCTCATCGTCATATCCCAGGACGACACGCAGAACGTCAGTTGTATGCTCGCCAAGCTGAGGAGGGTGGGTGAGTGCCTGAGGTGGCGTCGCGCTCATGTTGATCGGGTTGCGCACGACCTTCACTGTGCCGCCGGATGGGTGGAGCAGGTCGAGTTGCAGTCCGCGCGCCACCACCTGCTCGTTTTCGAATACCTCGCCGAGATCGTTGATTGGGCCGCAAGGCACGCCCGCAGCTTCGAGTGCGGCGATCCATTCATGCTTTCCGCGCACGCAGACCATCTCCGCGAGGATCGGCACCAGCGTGTCGCGATGGCGCACGCGCTCCGGGTTGGTGGCGAAGCGCTTATCGTCAGCGAGTTCCGCCCGGCCGCCGGCTTCGACGAATTTGCGGAACTGCCCGTCGTTGCCTACGGCAACGATGATCCAGCCATCGCTGGTCTGGAAAGTCTGGTAGGGCACGATGTTCGGATGCGCATTGCCCCACCGCACCGGCGGTTGGCCGCTAGCGAGGAAGTTGGAGTTGACGTTCGCGAGCATGGCGACCTGCACGTCGAGCAGCGCCATGTCGATATACTGGCCTTCGCCGGTGCGGTCGCGATGCGCGAGCGCTGTCAGCACGGCGACGGTTGAGTACATACCGGTCATCAGGTCGGTGATTGCCACGCCGGCCTTTTGCGGACCGCCGCCGGGCAAGCCGTCACGCTCCCCGGTGATGCTCATGAAGCCGCCGATGCCCTGGATGATGAAGTCGTAGCCCGCACGTTGGGCATATGGCCCGGTCTGACCGAAGCCGGTCACCGAGCAATAGATAATGTCCGGCTTGATCTCTTTCAACGTCGCGTAGTCGAGGCCATATTTCTTCAACTGGCCGACCTTGTAGTTCTCCAGCACCACGTCGCTTTGCGCGGCCAGTTCACGTATAAGGCGCTGCCCTTCGGGCGTGGCGATATCTACGGTCACGGAGCGCTTGTTGCGGTTCGCGGCGAGATAGTAGGCCGCTTCGCGCGTATCTGTGCCGTCCGGCTTCTTCAGGTACGGAGGGCCCCAGTGACGCGTGTCGTCGCCGACTTCGGGGCGTTCAATCTTGATGACGTCTGCGCCAAAATCGGCGAGCGTCTGCGCGCACCACGGGCCGGCCAGCACGCGGGTGAGATCCAACACCCGGATATGATTGAGAGCGCTCATAATTGATAAAAATCCAATTGATTAGTAATGCTATATATCTGGCGTGAGGCACTACGTGACGGGTGTCGTGAGGCAGGGCACGGAAACCGGCTTCTGGACTTAAGGGCGCGCGCCGGGTTGGCCAAGGTCCTGCGCAACGATCGGTCCGCTACCCCGTAATACCGCCGCGGTCGGCAGCATCATCCCTCGCTGGAAAGGGACGGCTGAATTTTGCGGGAAGCCATGGGCAGGACCACGACGAGCATGACTGCCGCCAGTGCTTGCGCGCACGCAGCGGTGACGAAGCCGCTGGTATAGGTGCCGGTAGCTTCGCGCACGTACCCGGTAAGCCACGGCGTCAGAAAACCTGCGAGGTTCGCAACCGAACTGATGAAGGCTACGCCAACCGCGGCCCCACTGGCCTTCAGGTATCGCATGGGAATCTGCCAGAACAGGGAGATGCCCGCACCTGTGCCTGCGAGGGCGAGGGCGAGTGTCACAAAGGTAGCGGTGCGGCTGCTGTGCCATACGAGGACCAGCAGAATCAGGCTTGCGACGCTCACCAAAGAGGCAATCGAGCAGTGATAGCGGAGGTCGCCATGACGGCTTGCGTAAGTGCAGAACGCAATGTTGCCGATAGCGCCAAGAATACAGATGGCCGCGATAGCGTTGCCGATCGCTGTGTAGCCGCCAAAACCCGCATCTCGCAGAATGGTCGGAATGAAGAAGCTCAGTGCTGTATTGGCGCTGAGGATGCAAAAATAGACGGCGAGCAGCACCCAGACGACCGGATTGGCAAGCAGCGGCTGCTGCTGGCTCACTTCCGCAGAGGAGCGTTTGCGGTCGCGAGCGAGGTCGGCCTGGATGAGCAGCCGTTCTTCAGGGGACAGCCACGAAGCCGTCGCAGGTCCATCGGAGAGGACAAATAGTACGAGGCAACCCAGCAGCAAGGTCGGGGCCGCCTGCACCAGAAACATCCACCGCCATCCCGCGAGGGAGAACATGCCGCTCATATGTTGCAGCACGAAACCGCCGGATAGACCTACGGCTACGGTCGAACAGATGGCGGCCGAATGGAAAATACTGAAGTTTCGGGTTCTCCGTTTCGTCGGAAACCATAGGTTCAGGTAGAGAATCACGCCCGGGTAAAAACCGGCTTCGAAAGCGCCTAGCAGGAACCGCAGAAGATAGAAGAGAGGCACGCCGCGGACGAACGTCATTGCGATGCTGGTGAGCCCCCAACCGATGGCAATCACGGAAATCGTGCGTCTTGCGCCGAGTCGTTGCTGAGCCATCGTACTGGGTATGCCGAACACCACGTAACCGAGGAAGAACAGTCCCGCACCGAGGCCGTACACGGTCTCACTGAAGTGCAGATCGGACAGCATCTGCAATTTGGCAAACGCGACATTGGCACGATCGACCCACGCAAGCAACCACAGCAGGAAGAGAAGCGGAATGATTCTCCATTCCGAAGCCGAATAGGCGCGTCGCAGAGTGGTTTCGGATGCGTCGCTCGAGGCGTTCGTATCGGCGTCATAGAGCGAGTTCATGAAGTGTCTCCTTGATGACATGCCCGGATCGGTTTGGCCCGTGTCATGACAGTTTCAGTGCGGGAGCGGGGCGCTGTCGCCCGCGTTCCCGCGACGGTGCAACAATGGCTTTTACATAACGGTTCGCGCGGGCAGAACTTCCCCGCGGTTCTGTCCGAAGCCGATGCGCGCAAATCCGGGCCGCTCACACCAACCCTTCATGACCACCGCATCGCCGTCCTCCAGAAAGCTGCGCGCTTCACCATTGCCCAGGGCGACGGGTGTCTTTCCTGCGGCGGTGAGCTCGATCAAGGCACCCGCTTCGGCGGGCGTAGGTCCCGAGATCGTGCCACTGCCGAGCAGGTCCCCGCTTTGCAGGTTGCAGCCGCCAATGGTGTGATGCGCGACCATTTGTGCGACCGTCCAGTACTGGTGACGGAAGCTCGTGCGCGACAACCGCGTAGCGGGAGCTTGACGGGTACGCTGCCGCTCGGATTCCAGCCATACCTCGAGCTGGATGTCAATGCCACCTTCGCTTCGGTTGGCGGGTGCGTCGAGATACGCTAACGGTTGCGGCTCGTCGGCTGCCCGCTCCCACGCATGACGAAACGGCGCCAGCGCCTCCATGGTGACGATCCACGGAGAGATTGTCGTAGCGAAATTCTTCGCGAGAAACGGCCCCAAGGGTGTCGATTCCCATACCTGGATGTCGCGAGCGGACCAGTCGTTTAGCAGGCAAAGGCCGAACACGTGCTGTTCGGCACGCGCGACGGGAATAGGCTCTCCCTGCTCGTTGCCAACGCCGATGAAGATTCCGAGTTCGAGCTCGTAGTCCAACCGCGCGCACGCCGATACCTCGGGCACGCTCTGTCCCGCAGCAAGTCGTTGTCCAAGCGGCCGCCGGACTTGCTGACCGGATATTCCAATGCTCGAGACCCGTCCGTGATAGGCGACTGGCATCCACTGAAAGTTTGGCGACAGTACCGGGTCAGGACGCAACAGCTTGACGATGTTGCGGGCATGGTCGATCGACGTATAGAAATCGGTGTAGTCGCCGATGCGAGCTGGCAAGCTGTATTCGACCAAAGCCTGCGGGACGAGACACCGGAGCAGCACGTCGCTATCCTGCATCGCCGGCACGTTTCCCGCTGGTGCTTCGAAAAGGGCGAAGACGGCGTGCCGCAAGGCTCGCCATGCGTCCGGGCCCATGGCGAAGAACTGGTTGAGCGAAGCTTGCGTGCATGCCTCGGCTGCCTGCATGGCAACGCCGATGAGGCAGCGTTCGCGAAAGAGGGCAGCCAGGTCGATGACCTGGTCCCCCAACGCGATGCCTGCGCGAAACTCCTCAGCATCTCCCTTGCGGCGAAAGATCGCGTAGGGGAGATTCTGCAGCGGAAAGTCGCACTCAGGCGCATTGGCAGAGGCAAGCCAACTCTTGATACCCGCATCGTGCGTGCGATCAAGGTTCATCGAATTCACCCCGTAGACTCCGGCGGCTGAGCAGCACTCGGCGTTGACGCAGTTCCTCGATCAAAGCCGGATCGACGTTGCGCTCGGCGAGCAACTCGACGTTGTGTTCGCCCTGGAAAGCAGGGATGCCAGGCGGCGGCAAGGTTGCGCTACTGAAGCGCCATGGCACACCCGGCATGCGCATCGTGCCTCCCGAACGGTCATCCACCTGGACAATCGCGCCCCAGTCCTGCGCCCATTCGGATTCCGCGAGCTCATTCGTGCTGCGGACCACACCGACTGCGAGGCCCGCTTCGCTCACCTGCGCCTGGAGTTCCTCCAGATCGGTGAATGTGAGAATCCATGCGCGGACTTCGTTCAACAGCGCTTCGAGATTCTGGCGGCGCAGCGGCGCGGACGCAAAGCGTGGGTCCTGCAGCAGATCGGTTCGACGCATCATCGAGCAGAAGCGGACGAACATCGGCGAGTAGATGGGACTCGCGGCGATGGTCAACAGGCGTCCGTCCGGCAGCCTGAAGATGTGGGATTCAGGTGCGCTTAACGCTGGCGGTTCGCCTTGCGTGTCGATCCCGGAAAGTTGTGCGCCGGCGCGCTCGTTCACTGCCAGCATTGTCGCGGCCATCGCGACGTCGACGTGCTGTCCTTTACCGGTGCGGTTGCGATGCTGGACTGCGGCGAGCACCGCAATGGCGGCATGCAGGCCAGTGTAGACGTCCGCATGGCTGCAGGCATCGTTCTTCAACTCGGTGAGCGAGTCGCCGTAGTGCTGTTGCAGAATGTCGGTCAGACCCGTTTCCGCTTGAACCGTCGGGGCGAACGCGGGTCGATTGCGCCATGGGCCTGTCTGTCCATAACCGCTGATGGAGACGTAGACTACCCCCGGATTGAACTGGCGAACCTGCTCATACCCAAGACCAAAGCGGTTGAGCGTACCGGGGCGGAAATTCTCAACGATCACGTCTGCGTCGCGGCACATGTTGGTCACGATTTCGCGTGCTTCAGGCCAGTTCAGGTCGATGCTGAGGTTGCGCTTGCCCGCATTCTGCTGCGCATAGTAGACCGACATGCCGTCGATGTGCGGCACGCCTCCGCGACCTGAGTCGCCACCGGGCGGTTCGATCTTGGTTACGTCCGCGCCGAGATCGCGCAGTGTTTTGGTACACAGCGGGCCCGCGAGCACGCGTGTGAAGTCGATGACTTTCAGCCCGTCGAGTGGTGCGTTCATGCTCAGTTCCCCTCGAATACGGCGGAGCCCGGACCGGTCTTCGCGAAGGCCTGCAGACCGCGCTTCTGGTCGGCGCTTGCCCACATCGTGTTGTTCACTTCGGTCTGCTGTGCATCGGCACCTTCGATGCCACGGCGTGCTGAGAGATTAGCCAGCTTTTTGATGCCGCCCAGGGCGACCGTGGGGCCGGCCGCAAGCTGGCGGGCCCATGACATCGATACGTTCGGCAATTCGGCTTCTGCGACGACGAGGTTGATAGCACCCCAGCGTTCGAGTGCTACCGGATCGTGGCGTCGGCCGAACATGGCCATTTCCTTGGCGCGTGCCACGCCCACACGCTGCACGACTCGCTGGACGCCGCCGAGCAGCGGCAACAGACCGAGAGACGCTTCAGCCATGCCGAAGAAAGCCGTGTCGGCCGCCAGGATCATGTCGCAGGTCAACGCCAGTTCGAAACCACCGCCGAGCGCGCCGCCATGCACGGCCGCTACAACCGGGATGCGGACATTCTCAAGGGCATCAAGCAGGGCCTCGAGGTTAGCCTGGTCGCGGCGTCGGCCGCCTGCTGCGAAAGCTGTCACGTCCGCGCCAGCGCAGAAGTGGCGCATGCCGCTGCGCAGGAGAATCGACCGGCACCCTGCCTCGACAGCGCTGCTGTACGCTGCGAGCAGGTCCCGAATGAAGATGTCGTCAAGGAGGTTGTGCGGCGGCTTTGCCATGGTGACGACGCCGACGGCGCCATCTTTTTCAAAGAGAACGAGGCTCATGTCCTATCCTGCATGTTTGTCCGATGGGTTGCCGGACGAATTGTTTATGAAATTACAACAAATATAGGAATGCGAAATATAAGATGTCTGTCGACCCAACAAAGGGCGTCAGGCAAGCTTGCTGTTTTCAACGGCCTGACTGTGCGTCGCGCGCCTACGCTGCGCTAAAACTGTTCATGCCTCATATCGGGTGAATCTATGGCATGATCCTAACACTGATAAGTTCGATTAGAATTAGGGTATTCCCGGGAAATGGGATGCGCGGACTGCGATTAGCATGTGCGCCGGGATCTCTGTAAGCGACGCGCGAGGCGTGTCGCGAAGCCAGATTTGTACTTTTCAACAGACTGAACACTCTTCATGGTGCCATCGTGAGTTCAAAAGCATCTTCTGCCGTATCCGCGCCATATCACCACGGAAATCTGCGAAATACTCTGATTGCGGAGGGGCGACGCGCTTTGGAGGAGATAGGCGTCCACGAACTCAGTCTGCGGTACCTCGCACGTAGAGCCGGCGTGTCGGAGGCTGCGCCTTCTCATCATTTCGCCGGCAAGGAAGGTCTGCTGGCTGCCATTGCGGCAGATGGCTTTCGCGATCTTGCGGCGCTGCGCGCCGCAATAGCGGTGTCGGATGAAACGGCGCTTTCGAAGGCATATCGCATGATGAAGGTCTATGTCGAGTTCGCGCAGCGCTATAAGGGCTTATTCGAATTGATGGTCGGTCCTCGTATCGTCGCACGCGACTCTTACCCGGAACTCAACATGGAGACCACGAAGTCGTTCGGGCTTTTCGCTTCGTCTGTCGAGCAATTTGCGTTGGAAAAGCACTGGGAAGAGCAATCGCTGGGTCTCGTCACACATGCTGCGTGGAGCATGGAGCATGGACTGGCAACCCTGATCCTGTCAGATCGCATGCCTCGCCCCGATCTCGCGCTTTCAATCGATCAGGTGGTGGAGTTCTCAATCAGCATGTTCCTCAGTGCGGTTGCAGCAGGCGCGTCAAGCCTCGAAGAGGTCATGAGGCATGTTCATGATTTGCCTGGTGTCGGCAAGACAAAGCGAACTCAGCGCTGAGCGGCGGGTTCGATGGCAGGGCGTGCACTCGCTACTGTCTATCCTTATAGAAAATAAGCAATCCATATCATATCGACCGTTGCTCGACGTTCTCAATATCGAGGCCAACCATCAAGATCTCCTCGTAGTTGCCGTTACTTCGTGTCTCGGATGTTTCTCGAGGTCTGCCTGGTTTCCTCCGCCCACGTGCGGGCCGCGGAAGCACAGGTTGCCCGCAAGTTGACAATTCCCTGACTCGTTGGCTGCGAGCCCGAATAGGGTACGTCCTACTGGTCGAATCCCCGCCTGCATTCTATCTTTTAAGGTGGCATCTAGCATGAAAATCCGGCGCCGGACCGGACCGTGAGGCCGGGGCGAAAGGAGATTCGACGTGCGAAATCTATCAACGGAATGGTCAAGCAACGACGTTGCGCTGGGCGACCGCACGGACGCCTGGCAGTCGGTGCTCAGTGCCAGCTATCGCGACTGGCAAGTACCACACCGCCTTCCCGCGACGTTCTATGCCCACGTCAAACATCACGACTTCGCCGGAGCCGGCATTGTCGAGACTGTGTGTGACCCCTGCACGGGACAGCGCACCCATGGCCATGTGCGCCACGATGACGAGCTTTTCGTGGGCGTGCAGCTCACGACGGGTGGGCGGGAACGCTTCAAGATTGGCGACTCTGGGGTTGAGGTTGCGTCGGGCGATGTTGTCGTCTGGACGACTGACCAGGTGATCGAATTTGAAGTTCTTGAGCGCCTGCACAAAGTAACGCTCATGATTCCGTGGTCGGTGATGCGGGAGCGCTTGCCGGAGCGAAAGCAACCTCCTACAGGTGGAAAAATCGAAAGTCGCACCGGCGTGGGTTCACTGCTGGCTGTACACCTCCTGGCTCTTTCGAATGAAATCGCGACACTCGACGAGAGCGTTCAAGGTTCTGTCAGCAGGTCGACGCTCGAGCTACTCGGCATTGCGCTATCGGGACAGCAGCCGTCAGCGATGTTCGACGCGAGCGCGGCCATGCTGAGACGCGTGCAGGATTATATTTTGCAGCACCTGCATGAAGACGACCTTAGCCCGACCCGCATTGCGGAGGCAAATCGAATTTCGCTGCGTTACCTGCATATGCTTTTTCAGCGCGGCGACATGACTGTTTCTGGATGGATTCTGGATAGACGTTTGAATGCCTGCAAAGAGGCGCTGACAGACCCGGCGTATAACCGGCAACGGATATCTGAAATCGCATTTCGCCGGGGTTTCAACTCGACAAGCCATTTTTGCCGCGCATTTAAGGAGAAGTACGGTGCGTCCCCGGGGGAGGTGCGCAGGACAATGGAGTTCCGCTCCTAGAAGCGTCGGTGCACGGCAACAGTTGGGCCCCTGATTGCAGAGGCGCCTGAGCCGAAGCGGAAAAAGCGGCACTACCATTGAGCGTAAAGCGTCCTGCTAGACATAGTGCCCAGAGCGTTGCAGACCCTCAATCTTGTAACCGTCGGGATCCTGAATAAAAGGACATCTCGGCGGCGCTCATGCCGCGAGCGACGTGAACGTCTGAACGGAAATCCTCCCGTTCTTGACGAAAAGCGTGTCCGTTGCGAGTGTGACCCAGGGCTTTGCCTCCCACGCGAGGTAGGCGATTTCAGATGTGGTGCTGAGACTCGTGATCTTGAACGCCGCCCAGAATTCAGGGGCGGCGCCGTCAAGGAATGCCTTAAAGAAACCGGCTTTTTCGCCAAGACCACGAAAAGTCTTGTCGGGTGTGATGAGCGTGGAGCTATCGTCGTAGTCCTTGAGGATCTCATCGATACCCTTTGCAAACGCGCCGAGATGATGGTCGAGGACCTGCTTGGTTGTCTCTTCAGACTGTTGAGAAGAAGCTGACATGGTAAGCGTCCGTGAAGAGTCAAATGGAGAACCGGCAACGCGGAACATTGCCGGCGTCTGGCAAAGGCATCGCCTGTTTAGCCGGCGTATGCGCGCTGGGCCTCATCCCATGTGACAACAACGATGGGTGTGCCATCCTCCTTGATGAACGACAGCGGCCCCAGGAAGGTCATGTAGAACTCGCTGTCGACCGGGAAGAAGGTTTTATCGTGTCGTGCGTTGGCAGACTCGTAGCCGTACGCTGGAGCGATTACGGTGTCCCCTCCATGTTCGTGACCGCCGCGGACATCCATTCGGCCCTTCGTCAGCAGATATTCGCCTGGGCCGACGTGAAAATGCGCATTGAACGACGAGCCCGCAGGGCAGTCGAAAATTGCGGTCCACGCGTCCATTTCCGGCGAGGCGTGCAACATCTTCCAGCGGATGCCCCTTTCGAAAGCGCGTCAGGGAAAGCCTTCCACGGAATGTCGTTGAGTTGAACTGCTTCTTCCTTAACCTTTGGCTTGATGTCCATCGTCGTCTCCTAGCATGTGTCGGGCCACTGTCCCGTTCGGCAAGGTCTGTGGGTGAAACAAGAATATCGCAGTGGATAGGGGGATGATTGCACTTCAGTGCAATCTGACTTGCCTGCCCGTGCAGTGGAAAATCGACGGCAGTACGAACCTGGATGACTCCGGGGGAGGGGACTACTCGCCAGTGAACGGAAAGACGGGACGTGGTTGCTTTGCCAGGAAGGCTTCGACGGATGCTGGCAGCGCCAGCTTGGCGTCCTTGCTGTCGAAGAGCGGCATAGCAATATCAAACATGGCTTCGTCGGCCGCAGTAACACCGCCTGTCGCCCAGATTCTCAAAAGCGCCTTGTGAGCTGCATGAGCGCGAGTGGGCCCGGCAGCGAGCCTGACCACGAACGCTGTCGCTTGGTCGAGCAGCTCTGCGTCAGGCACGACCCTATTCACCACACCGTGACGCTCCATGACCGCCGCTGGCACCTGCTCCGACGTCAAGGCCCATTCGACTGCTTTCGAGCGACCGGCTCTCTCTGCAACCCGATAAACCCCGCCTAGCACGGTCACGATGGCGAGCGATTGCTCCGGGTGACCAAAACGAGCCGTTTCAGCGGCAAAAATGACATCTGCGCGTACAGCCAGCTCCAGCCCGCCGCCGAAGCATAGCCCCTGAACTGCCGCGACCGTGGGAATCGACAGCCGCTCGAAGCGATTGAAGCAATTCATATACCGTTCGAACAGCGTGCGAAGTTCGCGTGCAGTCATGTCCGGCCAGTCAACGATATCGCCACCGAAACTGAAATCTGGGCCTTCGGCGTGCACGAGCAATGCCCGCGCATCGCTTTCACCGATTGCTGTCAGCGCCGCGTCCAACTCGTCGAACAATTGCGGCGTAAGGCGATTTTGCGGCGGATTGCCCAGGGTGATGACGGCAATACCGTCTTTGATCGAGTGCGTCAGATGTGACATGAAATTCTTCCTCGCTCAGGAAAGGTGCTCTTCGAACCAGGCAACGGCCGCCGAACTCGCGGCAGGGAACTGCCCCAGATAAGGGTCGAAGTGTCCGCCCGGAATGGTGACCAGTCGCTTTGGCTGCAGAGCCTGTTCATAGGCCTTGAGCGCGAGATCCGTCACAGTAATCGTGTCGTTCAGCGCGACGACCATTAACAGAGGGGTTGGCGACACGCGGGAGACCCATACCCCAGGTTCGTACATGCGCGCCCCACGTGTCGAACGAATCGTCACATTGTTTTCCCAGATGCCGGGGGGCATAGGCTGCAGATAGAAATCGATGGCGTCCTGTGCGCGATATGACGCGGGGACCGTAGGATCCGCACTCACAACAGCTTGACGACGCGGCGGCTCGCCTCGAGCTTGCGCGCGTTCGTCTTCCGAAAGTGCGTTTTCGAGCGCGGGGATTCCTTCCGGAGGGATACGTCGCAGCCCCTGTTCATAACCGCTGATGGTCGGAACCTGAGAGACAACGGCGCGTATTCTGCGGTCCGTCGCGCCGAGAACGATAACGTGGCCACCGGCGTAGCTTGTTCCCCACACGCCGATGCGCGATGCATCGACCTCTGGCCGCTCTTCCAGATAGGAAATTGCCCGGCGCCAGTCGGCGATCTGACGCCACGGATCCACGTCTTGCCGAACCGCGCCATCGCTCGCCCCAAAATTACGATGATCGTGCAACAGCACGACGAAGCCCGCTTCTGCAAAAGCACGCGCGAACGGCTCCAGACCATGTTCCCTTACGCCGGCATATCCATGCGCCATCGAGATAGCTGGCCTAGGGCCAGCGGCCCCGTCTGGCATAAATAGCCATGCGCGCAGCCGCTCATTGCCTTCAACCTCAAACTCCACATCCAACCGCGTTGTCATCTTCGTTCCTTGTGCGTTACAGAATCAGGTGTATCAGTGTGGATCGATTCGAATCGATCGCTTAGCCATGGGTAGCGGCGCCTCGCGAACAATCTATTTTTTAGAAATGCAAAGGACGACGAACGATCGCGTACCGAGGTACTCACCAGCGGGGCGAAACTTCTGCCAGTTGGGCTACGCCACGGCCGAAAGAGAAATTCTCATTTGGTACTGGAACCAAGGCGATAAATACATCGTCGGGAGAAATTCCAACGTTCTCGTGGAGCAGTCGGGTGATTGCCGCGAGAAGTTTCTGCTTGTCGTCGAGCGGACGGTGCGCACCGATAAGCACGGTGACAATCATTGCGTTAGCGGTCCGATTCATTTCCATGAAGGTGGGGTCGATGAACAACTCGTCCTCTTCGTGCTCGCTAATCATGATGAAACGGTCGCCAGGCGGAATCCCGAGTCCCTCCACAAGCGAGCGGTTCAGCGAATTACCAATGGCTTTTTTCTGGTCCTTCGAGAAGCGACCAGCGGGAATGTGGGCGTGAAAAACAGGCATGATGTCTCCGCGAAGTAAGGTTTCGTGTTTACCACGAGAGCAATAATAGGTTGATATGCGCATAATAGGCTCCATAGCGTGACTTGGCAAGATTCAGGTTCGCTGCACAAGGAGGGTCAAATGTCAGCTGTCACATCAGCAAGCGAAACGAGTCGGACACCGCTTTCTTTGGTGTTCGTACATGGTTTTCTCGACAATCGTACGGTTTGGTCGCCGCTCATGGAGCAGTTCGAATCAACGTCGTATGTGCACTACACGCTCGACTTGCGAGGAGCGGGCACGTTGCGGGAGGATGGCGGTCCCTACACCCTGGCCCAGGCGGCGGCCGACGTTGAGCGCCTGATCGAGAAACACCAGATGGCGCGGGTGGTGCTTGTGGGGCACAGCATGGGCGGCCAGATCGCCGAACTGGCCGCCATCGAGGCCTTTCTCTCCGAATGCGCCTTGCCGTTCCCTCAGATGGCCCCCCTGATGGCGTCCAGTTGCAATAAGCGGATATGAGCGTATATTCCGGCTATCGGGGAATATCGAGCAGACGCACATGAAACGGAACGAAGACACGCTTCCCAACATCGACGGACTATGCAATTGTCTCGCTGCGAGGCAGGCATCGCGTTATCTCACCGCGGTGTACGACAAGGCATTGAGTCCCGTCGACCTTCGAATCACGCAGTTTTCCATTCTTCACAAGCTCGTAAGGAGCGGGTCGATCACCATGGGTGAGCTGGCCGGGGCAATAGCCATGGACCGGACAACGCTGACGTCGAATCTGAAGCCGTTGGAGCGAGACGGATTGATCGATATCGTTCCGTCCAAAGAGGACAGACGCGCGAAGCAGGCGGTTATCACGAAGGCGGGGCTCGCCAGGTACAAAAAGGCGCTTCCCTTGTGGAGTGAAGTCCAGTCGACGTTCGAAGGTGCTTATGGCAAGTCGCCGGCCGCGCGGCTTCGGGACGCCCTGAGGGCCGTGCTGGACAGTGGTTTTGACCCGTGGGCGGACAGTGTCGCCGATGCTGACGCATAGCAGGGACACGTCGGCAGGAACGGATATGTCGGGCGACACCCGACATATCATCAGGTGTGGTCGGCAATCAGTTCTTTGTTCAAATTAATAGGCGTATATCAACGTATATTCATGGAGACGAAGATGAGCAACCAACACCTTGTGGAAGCCTGCAAGAAGGCATTCACCGGATTCGAAGCCAACGACAGGGCCGACCTGGTCGCCGCTCTGGCGGACGATGTCGTGTTCGAATTTTCTGATTCCTTGCCGTACGGTGGAACGTACAACGGAAAAGAGGAATTTCTGGCCTTCTGGGCGCATGTATACAAAGAGTACGAATATTTCAACTATGACCTGAAGGCGGTTGTTGAGTCTGACGGCTATATTTTCGTGCCCGTGGTTGCCCGCGCGAAAACCAAAACGGGCTTCTCCATGGAGAACGAACATCTTTTTCTCTTCAAGGTACGCGACGGCAAAATCTCTTATGGCCGCATTTACGCGGATACCGCGCGGGGGCGAGATGTTCTCGAAGGGCGCGAACCGCGTCGCTACCCAAAGCTTATCCTGAACTGAGGGCACACGACCTCAGCTGGCGATGTCGCGATGAGCAACGACCGAAGCCGGCTTGCCTATACGCGGCAGGTCGAGGTGTATGTGGAGTTGCTCGCCAGGTTGGTCGCTGGCGAAAATCAGAAATCAAAAAGGACCAAGGCGATTGCCGCGCTGGCGACGCTAGTTGGCGCACGGCCAATGGCCCGTGCGGTGAGCGAGGAAAAACTCTCCCGAGCGATTCTCAAATCGGCGGCTGACAAGTTGAAATCTCAAGTGGGCTGATTTCGTTACTGGATAGGTCGCGATTGCGCTGTGGTGCAATTCATTTTGCACGTACGGCGAACGAGTGCTTTCTCCTCCCTGTTACCTGTTACCTTTTATCCATTGGTTCATCGTTCAACTGAAGTAAGGAGTACAAACATGCCGTTAATCGACGTTATCTATGCACAAGGTTCACTGAACAGTGAAGCGCAACAGAAGCTGACGAAGAATCTGTGGTCTACAGCGCTACGCTGGGAAGGAATCGAGCTTAACGAAACCTCTGCGTCCGTTGCCTGGGTTTATCTTGACGAACGTCCGAAGCACCACGTGTCAGTCGCTGGTCATCCCGCGACTCAAAACATTTATCGGGTCAACGTCAGGGTGATGCTCGGTTTCATGGATCAGGAGCGCATCGATAACCTGGCCGCGGATTTGACCAGCGCGATTCTGGATGCCGACGGGACGGGTGGCGATGGCAGCGGACCACGGGTGTTTTGCATCGTGGAGGAAATTCCGAGCGGAGCATGGAGCATCGACAGAAAAACCTGGACCACCGTATTTACGGCGAAAGCCTTGGGTCTCGAACCGGGTCGTGTCGAAGCAACGGAGAAGGCGGTGGCCGCGCACCCGCGCATCGATGTACCGCACAAAGTTCAAATTTGATCCTGCGTGGCCGGGACAACCGTTGCCGTTTCCGGCAGGTGTCCCGGCCATGTTTCAGTGCGCGCCTGCGGCCGCGTCGCTCGAACCGCCAGCCTTGCCTGGTTTCGTGATCCAGATGAGCGGGATAATGATGATCATGATGATCGCTGCCCCATAGAACACGTCATTCAGCCCTAACATGGCGGCCTGCGTCTGCACGGTATGATCGAACAACGCATACGATGCCTGCTGGCCCAGGCCAAGCACCGAGTGGTAGGAGTTCATCTGCGCATTGAACAGAGGGTTAGTCGAACTCGACTGTTGAGTCAGGATTTCATGGTGCATGATCGTCCGGTTGTTCCACACGACGCCCGCCAGCGACGTGCCGATACCGCCGAAGAACATGCGTCCGAAGGTGGACAGGCCGGCAGCGGCTGGCACCTTTTCCGGCGGTTGCCCTGACAGGATGATCACGGTCAGCGGGGCGAAGAACAGCGCCATCGGAATGCCCTGCAGCAGGGTCGGCAGAATAATGTACCCTTCGCTGAGATCCGTGTAGAAATGCGAGCGCATGTAGTAGACGATCGCGAAGCCGATGAACGCGCACGTGCCAATGATGCGTGCATCGGAGCGCGGCAGGATCTTACCCATGATCGGTGCGCCGATTACCGCAAAAATGCCCAGCGGCGCCGTCGCAAGCCCCGCATCGACTGCCCGATATCCTAAGTACTCCTGCATCCACTGCGGAAGCAAAACCAGCGTTCCGAAGAAGATGCCATACGCGACAGCAATCGAAACCGTGCCTCCAAGGAAGTTGCGCTGCTTGAAGAGGGTAAGGTCGACGATAGGGTTTTTCTCCGTTAGCTCCCAGACAATGAAGAGCGCAAGGCCGACTGCGGCAACGATAGTCAGAACGATAATCGTGTTCGAAGAGAACCAGTCGAGATCCTTGCCCTTGTCCAGCATCACCTGGAGCGATGCTACCCAGACGATCAGCAGGACCAGCCCGACAACGTCGATTGGCAACTTTTTGGCCGGTGTATCGCGCTTGCGGTAGAGAATCCAGACCATCGCGGCAGCGAATAGCCCGACCGGGATGTTGATATAGAAGATCCATGACCAGCTGTAGCTGTCCGTCACCCAACCGCCGAGCGCCGGTCCCACAATCGGCCCGGTCACCACAATCATTGAGAATAGCGATAGTGCCAGCGAGGATTTCGCCTTTGGCCATGAACTGAGCAGCAGTGCCTGGGACATCGGAATCAGCGGTCCGGCCACAGCGCCCTGCAGCACGCGTGCAAGAAGCAGGATCGGCAATGTGGGCGCAATGCCGCACAACCACGACGCGACTACGAACAGCAGGATCGAACCGACGAACAGGCGAACCTGACCCAGTCGCTGGGTCAACCAGCCGGTCAACGGGATCGCGATTGCATTCGCGGCCGCAAATACAGTGATAACCCAGGTGCCTTCATCAACCGATACGCCCAGGTTTCCCGAGATGGTCGGAATAGCGACGTTGGCGATTGATGAGTCAAGCACGGTCATGAAGCCCGCGAGGCCCACGCTTAGCGAGCCCAAGGCGAGTGTCGTCCCCGTAAGCGGGGGATGATTCGTATGGTTGGTGGTCATGGTGAAGATCCGGCGATTGTGTGTCTGGCGAAAGGGGCACGGCGGGGGTACGGCGTCTTTCGCGCGCCCCTGGCCAGTGGGGGGACGATCATTCGTTTTCGGCAATGATGCGTGCGATCGCAGCATCCGCATCGTCTCCATACTTTGCGAAGACGTCAGTCTCATAGGTCGAGGGAGACCCCGTACCGAGCTGCGCGCCATCGGGGTCCTTGACGTCGACATCCACGTTCATCGAAAGACCCACGCGCAACGGGTGCTTTTCCAGCTCGGCAGGTGGAATCTCGATGCGCGCCGGCAGCCGCTGCACCACCTTGATCCAGTTACCAGTCGCGTTCTGCGCCGGCAACAGCGCCAGTGCCGATCCGGTGCCCGGCGTAAAGCCCACCACCTTGCCGTGATAGACGACAGTGGAACCGTAGACGTCAGCCGTCAGATCAACGGGTTGTCCTACCCGGATATGACGAAGCTGCCACTCCTTGAAGTTCGCATCGACCCACACCTGTTCGAGCGGCACGACGGACATCAGCGGCGTGCCGGGAGACACGCGTTGCCCGACCTGAACCGTACGCTGCGCGATATAGCCGGTCACGGGCGCCGGCAACGTGGTGCGGGCGTAAGCCAGGTACGCATCGCGAACGTGGGCGGCGCTTGCCATGACATCGGGATGCTTCTCGACCGACGTGTTGGCCGTCAGTGCGCGATTGGCACCAAGCTGCTGCCGGGCCGCGTCGAGCGCGGCTTGAGCCGACCTGACGGCGTCGCGGGCATGCGAGATTTCTTCGTCCGACACGGCCCCGGTCATGCCGGTGGAAAGCCGGCGCCGCAGATCGTCCTGTGCCTTCGAGAGATCCGACTGACGTTGCGCGATATCGGCGCGATATTTGTCATCGTCGACATACAGGCCATGTATCTGGCGCACGGTCTGCCCCAGATTGGCCTCCGCCTGTTGCAGTGCGATCTTTGCATCGGCCGGGTCGATCTGGACGACCGGTTCGCCCTTTTTCACGACCTGCGTGTTGTCGGCATTCACCGCGATGACGGTGCCCGTGACCTGAGGTGTGATTTGTACGACGTTGCCGTTGACGTATGCATCGTCGGTATCCACGTGGAAACGGGCGTCGAGGAAATAATAGGCGCCGTACGCAGCGCCTGCGATTGCAAGGGAAGCGACAAGCAGCGAGAGCAGGAGTTTGCGTTTGCCGGGCTTTTTTTCCGGCTCTTTACCGGAAGGTGACTGAGGTGCGTTCATTTGTAGCTCCAATAAAGTTTGATGTACTCCATCAGGCCGTTGTGCCTGAAGGCCGATCGGATCGTTCAGTTAGTTGCCGCGCCATCGGAAGGCGTAGGAATCGGTGTCTCTGCACTCGCCGCAAGGCCTGCGCGCGAGGCATCGAATCCGCCGCCCAGTGCCTTGACCAGTCCGATCTGCATGTTGCGGCGACCCATCTCGAGATTGACGACGGCCGTTTCGGCTGCCAGCCGGTTGTCGTCCGCGTTCAGCACCTGAAGTTGCTGGGTCAAACCCGCCTTGTATCGAACGATGGCGAGCTGATACGCCTTGGTCTGCGCATCGAGCGCCTGCCGTGCGTCGACCAGTTGACGGTCGGTCGAGTGAATCTGCGTGACCTGCGTGGCAACGTCGGATAACGCGTTAATCAACGTTTGGTTGTACGTAGCGATGTCGTAATCGAAATCTGCATAGCGGCCCTTGAGTTGCGAGCGCAGGGCCCCGGCATCGAAGATGGGAAGATGAATCGCCGGTCCTGCCTGAATCGTCCGGCTTCCGGCCGTAAGCAGCCGGCCCCAGCCAAACGCATCGAGTCCTGCCGCTGCGGAAAGATTGACGTCTGGATAAAACTCAGCCTTCGCTTCCTTCATGTCGTGAGTGGCGGCATCCACCTGCCAGAAGGCCGCAACGATGTCGGGGCGACGCGAAAGCAGGTCGGCGGGAAGGTTGTCGGGAAGTGCGACGCTGGCGCCCTCTCCAAGCGACGGATTGGCAATCCTGAGGCCGCGGTCGGGCCCCTGGCCGAGCAGGGCGCCCAACTGGTAGCGTACGGTCGTGATCTGTCCGTCGAGGTCGCTGACGCTGGAGCGGCTCGTCGCGGTTTCGCCAGTTGCCGTCTGCCGTTCCACGTTGGTGTCGAGTCCCGCGCCAACGCGTCCATCCGTGATATGCCCGATATCCTCGCGATTCTTGACTTCGCGGACCTCGATATCACGCAACGCATAGAGTTGCGCAAGATGGTTGTACGTGCTTGCCACCGAAGCGGCCAGTGAGATGCGCACCTCCTCGGCTTCGGCGTCGGCTACCTTTTCCTGCGACACGGCCTGACGAAGCTTCTCGCGATTCTTGCCCCACAGGTCGAGGTCAAACGAAGCACTGGCGAGCACGTTGTTCTCGCTCTGCCACGTGCCGTTGTACGGAGGCGGAACGATGCCGTTGCCGGTATAAAGCTGACGCGTCCATGCATAGCTGCCTGTCACATTCGGGTAGAGGGTCGAGTTGGCGCTGCCGACATAGGACGATGCTTTCTCAATGCGGGCGCGTGCCTGGTCGATGGTTGGATTAGCCTGTAAGGCCTCTTCGATCAATGCCGGCAGTTGTGGATCGCCGAACTGTTTGGCCCAATCCATTGCAGGCCACTGTCCGCCCTCGGCGGGCAAACTCTGTTGCGTCTCGAGCTTTGCAGGAGGCTCGATCTGCTTGTCGCTCTTGATGCCGGAGTAGTTGACGCATCCGGCGAGGCTGAGCGCCGCTACCGCCGCGGCTATTGAGGCCGCCCATGCGCTCGCCCGCAACTGGGGTCGGTAGTGATTCATCATGGTTTCGATTTCCTTTGCTTATCTGGGGAACATGTCTTCGCACGGTTGATAGTGCATATGCACACGATGGTGTTCGGATATTCACGTATCAATGCGCGGAAGTGCATCAGTTTGTTGCTTTGTGCTTAGCTTTCGGACAGGTCGCTCGTCATGCGGAACAGTTCATTTCGCAGATAAGCTGCTTGCTGCTGGCCAAAGCTACGTTCGAAGCTGGCCTGCGCAGCTGCCCAGTGAGGCGCCGCTTCCTCATGCTTCGCAGACCCTTTCCTGGTGAGTACGACGCGCAGTCGCCGGTTGCTTTGCCCTTCAGCCGGTGTGGCCACCAGGGCACGCCGGAGCAGGGGCTTAAGCGCCCGGACGAGAGTCGTTCTGTCCATCATCATCGCCTTGGCCAGTTCGGCCATGGTCAGATTCGGACAACGGCCCAATGTCCTGAGAATGCTGAACTGCGTGGGCGTGATGCCGGCCTCGGACAGGTGGTGCTCGTAAAGCTTCGAAATGTGTCGAGAGGCCTGCCGAAGGGCGAAACAGTCGTCGTCGGTAAGATCGTTTGAGTGCATGTGCACAGATTAGTGGAACGGTCGCCGCGAAGCGATACGGGCAGGGGTATCAGTTTGTTGCCGTTCCGCGTACCAATGACGTGTTTCGCAGGTCTTTTTACCCGGTTACCGCGATGGCGCCGCCGCCGCAAAAGAGGCGGCCGCATAGTCGATAAACGCGCGCACCTTGGCGGGCAGCAGCGTACGGTTACTGTAAGCCAGGCGAATTTCGATGCTCTCCTCGACGAGCTGGAAATCGGTGAGCAGGCGGATGAGCTTTCCCGATGTCAATTCATTCTCTGCAAGGTCGGCGGGCACGACGCCAATGCCGAAGCCTTGCAACACCATTTCGCGGTTGAAGGTGGGACTGTTCGACGAAACGTCGAAGCGAAAGGGCACGCTCAGGTCATGCTCACCATTGCGGAAGTTGATGCAGGCGCGACGAATCGATGGCGACATTGCCACAAAAAGATGATTGGCCAGGCCCGATGGGTGTTGCGGTATTGACGAGGCTTGCAGATACGCTGGTGTTGCGACGATGACAACCGGAATTCGCTCGAGCAGGCGTACGACCGTTGTTTCGCTCGTCACCATGTACGGAACGACGATGCCAAGGTCGTATCCGTCGGCAACCAGGTCGACGGGCCGCTCTGTCAGCGTGACATCCAGCGTGACATCCGGATGAGCCCGTTTGAATCCGGCGATCAAGGGAACCAGCCGGGTGAGCGTCGCGGTTGTATGGGAGACAAGGCGTAAAACGCCGCTTGCTTTGCGTGTCTGGTTTGCTACGTCCGCCTCGAGTGCATCCAGGTCATCCAGGATGCGCACGCAGCCTTCGTAGAATCGCTCCGCCGCTTCGGTGAGCGAGATCTGCCGGGTGGTCCGGTTCAATAGCCGGCACCCCATCCGCTCTTCAAGCCCCGCTATTGCGCGCGACACCGCTGGCCGGGCCAGCCCATGAATATCCGCCGCTCGGGTGAAGCTCCTCAACTCGACCACCGAGCGGAAAACACGCAGGCTTTCGACATATTCCATGGTGAGAACTCTTCGACGAACCTAAACAACGGGTGGATGGAATGCCGCTTTCAAGGACACGGGATGTTCCAGTCGCAAGCCATCTTTCCCACGGAATTTCACGGGAAAAGCAACTTTTGATCCGGCGGCACACAGCAGTCTATGCCACAGCGGCGCTCATAGATTGAGCGACCGCAAAGGCCGCTGAACGGGCAATGCCATTCACTTCGTAGCGTGCGAAGCCTCACTGCAGCGCAGGCGAGGTACGGGAGTCGACGATTTGTTGTTCATCCGAGCCGGCTGCATACTGTATGGATGAACAGGTATAATCGGTATCAGCCAAGCTCGGCCACTGCCTTCCATCCTTGCCCTTATGCACGGAGGCGCGGCCACCCTTTAGTCGCACAGGTTCCCTTTCAGCAGCCCATGATTTCTGAAGCCCGCCGCATCGCGCACCTGGACATGGACGCGTTCTACGCATCCGTTGAATTGTTGCGATACCCGGAGTTGCGCGGGCGGCCCGTGGTGATCGGCGGGGGTAGGAATGCAGCGCCAGAGCTTCTGCCCGACGGCAGCCGGAGGTTCGCACGGCTTCGCGATTACGCCGGTCGCGGCGTCGTCACAACCTCGACCTACGAAGCAAGGGCGCTCGGTGTGTTCTCTGCGATGGGGATGATGAAGGCGGCTCAGCTTGCGCCTGACGCAGTGTTGCTACCCACAGACTTCGATTCGTATCGCCACTATTCGCGACTGTTCAAATCAGCGGTCGCCGCGTTCACGCAACGAATCGAAGACCGCGGCATCGACGAAATCTATATCGATCTGACTGATCTCCCCGGCGAGCCGCGCGACATCGCCGCGCGCATCAAGCGTGCCGTGAATGAGGCCACAGGGCTGACGTGCTCGATCTGCGTCGCGCCCAATAAGCTCCTCGCCAAGATCGGCTCGGAACTCGACAAGCCGGACGGCCTGACGATCCTGACGCCTCAAGACGTGCCACTGCGCGTCTGGCCGTTGCCGGTGAAGAAAGTCAACGGTATCGGTCCAAAGGCAACGGAGCGGCTCGCGGCGGTGGGTATTTCGACGGTCGGCGAGTTGGCGAAAGCGGACCTCGGTCTGCTTCAGGAACACTTTGGGCGAAGCTATTCGGCGTGGCTTGCGGAGGTCGCACAAGGCTTCGATGAGCGGCCCGTCGTGGTAAGTTCAGAACCGAAGTCAATGAGCCGCGAGACAACCTTCGAACGCGACATGCATCCGCGTCAGGATCGCCCCACACTGTCTGTTGCATTCACTGGATTGTGTACCCGCGTTGCTGACGATTTGACTCGTAAGGGCTACGTCGGGCGCACCGTCGGTATCAAGATCAAGTTCGCGGATTTCAAGACGGTCACGAGAGACGTGACACTGCCTGTCTCAACCGCTGATGCAGCGTCGATACGGCACGCAGCCACCGAGTGTCTCAAACGTATCGTCCTCGATCGAAGGCTGCGTCTGATCGGCGTTCGCGTGAGTGCCCTGACTGTTGCCAGCAACGAGCCGCACGAACGTGTGGTCATTCAGCAAGAGTTGCCATTTCCCGTTGAGGATGCAGCGGGACGCCGAGAATAGCCTTCGTCGCCGGGATAAATCTGCCAGCCCTTAGGGATGCTTGGCGCCACGTCACGGTCTGCTTAAGCATTCACCAAACGGCGTTCAGGCCTCGCCAAGCGACTCCGGGCCGAGTTCCGCAGCGGCAGGCGCCGGCGTCTTATCTGCCGCAGCCTTCACGCGACCGACCCACAGCACGCCCACCATCGTCATCGCTACGGCCACCCAGCCGACGGTGCCGTAGCCGGCAATTTGCCCGCTCGGCGTATTGGTCAGCATCAGGCCGCCAAGCCATGCGCCACAACCGGTTCCGAGTGCCTGCAGCGCGCTGTTGGCGCTGAGAAACGCGCCGCGCCGCGAGGGCTCCGGAACCGTGGTGAGCAAAGCCTGCATCGGCACCATCCGTCCGGACATCGCCACCATAAAGAACGGAAAGAACAGCACGACGGCCACGAACGGCAGGTCGGGCAGATGAGTCACGAACAGCACCGGCAGCATCGACAGCAGGGCGGCGATGCGAAACACCCGGTGCTTGCCGTAGCGGTCGGCGAGGCGCCCGACCGCGCGCGAGGTGAAGAACGTCGCGAAGCCTCCGCCCATATACATCCACGACAGATGCGCGGGCGGCACACCATGGTTGAGGACCAGCATCGGCGCGATAAACGGAATCACCAGCATATGCGACACCATGATCATGAAGGTGAGCGCAAACGCATTCAGGTGGCGCGGATTGCCAAGCAGGCGCATGAGGTCGGGCAACACCTGGCGCAACGGCGGCGGCCGGCGGCTCAGATGCTCGGCGAGCGACGGTACGATCAGCGAGCCGCCAAACCAGATCAGCACGGAGAGCACCACCAGCAGCACGAATGGTGCAGCCCAGTTGAAGTGTGCCCCGAGCATCACACCGGCTGGCACGCCGGCAATCGCGGCCAGCGAGAACGCGGTCATGATGGTGCCGGTGGCCGCACCGCGCCGCTGGACCGGAATCACGTCGCCGACGATTGCCATGATCACCGAGCCCAGCACGCCGCCGCTGATGCCCGCAAACGCGCGCGCCGCGAGCAGCAGCGGATAGCTGCTGGCCAGCGCACATCCCAGATTGGACAGCGCGAACAGCGCATAGATTGTCAGCAGCAGCTTGCGCCGGTCGAAACGGTCAATGTAGGTGGCGGCGAACAGGCCCGAGAGTCCCGAGCACCACGAATAGGCCGACACCGCGGTCGCGAAGGCGGCCGGCGCAATGCCGAAGCTATGCATGATCTGCGGGCCCAACGGCATCATGATCATGAAGTCCATGATGATGGTGAACTGCGTTAGCGCGAGCAGCCATAAGAGGCGGCGTTCGTGCCGGGTGCTGATGGAGTACATCGGTAGGTGTCCTTGATAAAGTAAGGCCAGCCGGCTGGCTGGCAACGGGCACCGCGCGGGTTCAGTCGTCGAGGTTTTCGTGGACCGCTACGGCACCCTCTTTCCAGTAGCTCGCCGCACGGATGCGCGATTTGTCGACGCCCCGTTCAGTGCACAGGTGGTACCGCACCGCGCGCATGGTGGCGGATTCGCCCGCGGCCCAGACGTAGCCTTCGCCCTCCGGCAGATACGTCTCGCGTACCGCCTGCAGCAGCGCGTCGCCGCGATACGGCGATTCGCTGCGGTAGCGCCACACGGCATGCAGCTCGGCCTCGGTGTCGAAGTCCATGCGCGCCGACGGATCGGCAACTTCCAGAATGGCCGCCACACGTGTACCCGCTGGCAGTTCCTTCAGGCGGCGCGCAATAGCGGGCAGCGCGGTTTCGTCGCCGATCAGCAGATGCCAGTCGAAGCCGGTCGGAATCAACAGCGAACCGCGCGGGCCGCCGATGCCCAGATACTGTCCGACCTTGGCCTGGGCGGCCCAGCTCGCAGCCCGCCCGGCCTCGTGCATGGCGAATTCGATATCCAGTTCGCGCGCTGCGCGGTCGTAGCGGCGTGGCGTGAAGTCGCGCGCCACCGGCCGCGGCTGGTCTTCCGGGAACACCGGGCCGTTCGGCCCCGCGCTCGGCAGCACCGGCTTGTCGGCACCCGGCGCCGGAAAGAAAACCTTGATGTGATCGTCGAACGACGCCGATTCGAAGTCGTGCAGATCGTCGCCGGTAAAAGTCACGCGAATCAGGTGAGGCGTCAGCGGTTGAACCCGCTTGACTTGCAGCAGACGGAATTTCAAGGAATGACGTACGCGGGTGACCGCGAGATCGGACCTGGTCAGCATAAGTGTTCTCTCCAGTTGTTGTGTCGGGCAGCGCTCGGGATATCGGCCACGCGGGCTCAGATATCGCCAGCGCCTGTGTCGGCGCCGGTCGCGGCGCCCGGGTTGCCTTCAATTTCCGCAGTGGCGCGCGCGAGGATCGCGGCGATGCGGCGCTGTTCGGCGGCCGGCACGTTGTCACGGCGCAGCAGCGCATGTTTGAGCGCGCGACGGGCTTCGATCAGCTCCGGCAGCCAGCCGCCTTCGGCCGGATCCAGTTGCTCTTCGCCAGCGAAGGCGCGGCGCACCGAATCCATCTTGCGAGCAATATGGGTCAGTTTGGCGAGCATCAGTTCGACGCGCTCGCGGTTGTTCGCGAGGTGCTGCCGGCCGGGTTCAGCCAGCTCGTAGCGCTTGCGGTTGCCTTCCAGCTGGACGGTCACATAACCGAGTTCTTCGAGGTAGGTCAACGCGGGGTAGACCATGCCGGGGCTCGGGCTATAGAAGCCGTTCGAGCGGGTTTCGAGCGCCTTGATCAGCTCGTAGCCGTGACTTGGTTGGGCATCCAGCAAGGCCAGCAACAGCAGTTGCAGGTCGTCCGAGCTGAACTTGCGGCCGCGCGGGAAACCATCGCCGTCGCCCCCGCCGAAGCCGCCGGGGCCACCAAAGCGGCCGCCGCGGTCACCGCCGCGCTCGCCACCACGATGATGATGGCCGATGGCGTGCCATAGGGCATGCAGCGAAAAACGGTCGGGGTAGGGAGAACCGCGGCCGGCGCCGGCGAAGTCTTCGAAGCCGCGCTCGGCGCGGCCGTGGGCGCGGTCGTCTGCACGATCGTAGCCACGGCCATCACCGCGTCCACCGCGGCCGTCACGGCCCTCGCGATAGCGCTCGCGGCCAATGGCGTGCCATAGCGCGTGCAGGGAGAAACCGTTGGGGGAATACATGCCGTCAGTGTCGTGGTGACGGCGGGTGTGGTGGGAATGGCGCATGTGTGTGCTCCGTTATGTCTTAAGATGTGTCGTAAGATATATATCTAAAGATGGTTTGTCAAAGAGAAAATGTGGGGGTGGATGAGATGCGACGAGTCTTCGCCGGCGCGAGATTGGCGGTTTGAGCGAGGCTGCTTGGAGATTTTGAAGGTACAGGCGCAGGGCGTTCCGCCTGAGCAGCGGAGGCGCTGTTTCAGTCGCAAGGCACGGCTTGACCCGTGCCACGGATCGAGATGATCGCTGGGTTTAATCGTGGTTGGATTGAGTTTGACGGGGCAGGCGTCAACGAACGGGCGATCGGTAAGACGCCGCGTGGAGTGGATTGGCGGAGCTGGCTAAGCGGGTGTAATGACGGGCGGATTGGCACCGGGTGGGCGTAGCCCACCCGGCACTTTCTCAGAATTGCGCGGGAACTGGCGTTCAGACGCCGCAGGACTGGCTGGCGTTCTCGAGGGATGCGTAATCGGTGTAGCCACGATGGTCCCCGCCATAGAACGTGGCGCGGTCGTGCCGGGTCATGGCTGCCCCGATGCGTACCCGCTCAGGCAGGTCGGGATTGCTGATAAAGGGACGCCCGAATGCGATAGCGTCGGCACGCGCATCCGTCACCGCGGCACGGGCCGTTTCAGCGACGTATCCGCCTGTAGAGATAAGTGGACCTGTGAAGACGGACCTAAAGTGAGCAGCCGCATCCGGAGCGTTCGCGTCGGGCGGCAAATCGGTAGTGAAGTCAGCGCGCGGTTCGACGACATGCAGGTAGGCCAGGTCACGCTTGTTGAGCTCGGAAGCGACGTAATCCCACAGTGCCCATCCGTCGCTATCGGACATGTCATTAAATCCGTTCCAAGGCGACAGTCGGACACCCACTCGCTGCGCACCTAGTGCAGTGGTCACGCCATCGACCGCTTCGAGTAGCAGGCGCGCTCGATTCTCAATCGAGCCCCCATATCGGTCCGTGCGTTTGTTTGATCCGTTGCGCAGGAACTGGTCGAGCAGATAGCCGTTTGCGCCATGTACCTCAACTCCGTCGAAGCCCGCCTCGTGCGCATTGCGTGCTGCCGTGACGAAGTCCCTAACCAGTCCGGCAAGTTCCTTTTCTTCCAGGGCACGCGGCGTTTCGAAAGGCACGGACTGACCGGATGCGTCGGTGTGATCGCCGGCTGGCCGAACGGCGGACGGCGCAACGGGCAGCGCTCCATCGGGTTGCAGCGAAGAATGCGAAATGCGACCCACGTGCCAGATCTGATTGAAGATGAAGCCACCTTTCCCGTGGACTGCGTCTGTCACCGCGCGCCAGCCGGCTATCTGCTCGCCGGTGTACAGGCCAGGCGTCGCCCGGTAGCCCTGCGCCTGCGGCGTAATATCGGTCGCCTCGGTAATCAGCAGGCCGCCTTCGCTCGCGCGTTGTCCGTAATATTCGGCGTTCAGTGCGTGGGGAATATTGCCCGGTTGAGCCGAACGCATTCGGGTCATCGGAGCCATGACGACGCGGTGCTTCAGTTCCAGCGCACCAAGCTTAAGCGGAGTAAACAGCGGATCGGGTTGCATAGTTGCGTTCCAGAAGGTCTCGAAACGCAAGGCTATCAATTATATCAATGATAGGGTAGATGGCATCCGTAATCATCTTGTATATCGTTTTTCGATACAATTCGTCCTATGCCGCCGCAGTACACGGCTAACAGTATTCGCGAAGGAAACAAATATGGATGCCGAGAAAATCGACCTTGGTGGCGTCGCTGTGTTTTTGAACGCCGCTGCGGCAGGCAGTCTTTCGGCTGCAGCGAGACGCATGGGTATCGCACCTATGGCCGCAACGCGACGGCTCGCAGCTCTGGAAGAGGGATTGGGTGTGCGCCTCATGCAGCGCACCACGCGGTCGGTGTCCTTGACTGCTGAGGGCGAGGCATTCCTTCCGTTCGCGTCCACCATGGTTGAAGCTGCGGAAGCGGGACGCGCTGTCATTTCGCCATCGCAAAACGGGGCCGCGGGTTTGCTGCGCGTCACGGCATGCGGGTCAATCGGCGGGGCGGTAATCATGCCGCTGATCACCACATTGCTGGATAAAAATCCCGGCTTGCGGGTTGATATGCTGCTTACCGATACGGTGGTCGATATCGTATCGACTGGCGTGGACATCGCGGTTCGGATCGGAGAGTTGCGGGATTCAAATCTGATTGCCACCTCGCTTGGCGTCAACAGGCGGATACTCTGCGCGTCCCCAACGTATCTTTCCCGGCGTGGAAGCCCCAGCCGCCTCAGTGACCTTGCCGATCACGATTGCATTACGCCAACCGGCACATTGCATTGGCAATTCAATGTGAACGGAGAGGAGCGCGCGATCCGCGTTTCCGGCCGCGTCACGACCAGCAGCATTGACGGCGTTGCCGATGCGTGCGTGGCCGGTGCGGGGCTTGCTGTTCTCTCAACCTGGCATGCAGACGCGGATATCGCATCTGGCAAGCTGGTGCAGATCGATCTTAAGGACGCTACTCCCAAGGAACTGGAAATTTGGGCCGTGTACCCAACGAGACGCCAGGTTTTGCCGAAGGTGCGGGTCTTTGTCGAGGCGATGCGCGAACGTCTGGCGGGGCCGGCTAGCGTAGCAACATAGCGTGAGACTGGTTACGCCCGCGCTCAGTGGAAAGAAAGGTTCGGGGGTGTCTGCTGCGAGTGCTATTAGAAAATCGACCGCCCCGTCTCCGTCGTCAACCACTCCAGAGCCAGCACGCCTGCAAGCGAATTCCCATTCGTATCCAGCCCCGGCGACCACACGCAGACCGCCATTTCCCCCGGCAACACCGCGACGATGCCGCCGCCGACGCCGCTTTTAGCCGGCAATCCCACGCGGTAAGCAAAATCCCCCGCCGCATCATAGGTACCGCAGGTCAGCATGAGAGCCGACACCCGCTTGGCCGAACTGCTATCAAGAATGCGCTCGCCGGTCGACGGCACGACGCCGCCATTACTCAGAAACAACGCAGCCTTGGCCAGCTCGACGCAGCTCATCGAGATCGCGCATTGCCGGCAATACGCGTCGACCACCGCGTGGACGGGCATTTCCATGTTGCCGAAGCTCGCGATGAAATGCGCCATCGCCTGGTTGCGATCCGCATGTTGCATTTCCGACTGCGCGACGCGCAAATCGTAGTCGATCGTGACCTCGCCGGTCAGCCGCCGCATAAACTCCACCAGCGCAGTCTCCGCCCGCACGAAGCGGCGGCATAGCACGTCCGTGACAACCAGAGCCCCGGCGTTGATAAATGGATTGCGCGGTTTGCCTTGCTCGGCTTCGAGCTGCACCAGCGAATTGAACGGTGTACCAGACGGCTCGCGGCCGACGCGCTTCCACAGTTCGTCACCGAGCAGCCGGAAAGCCATCGTGCAGGCGAATAGCTTGGAGATACTCTGGATCGAGAAACGGGTATCGGCCTGGCCCGTGCGGAAGACCTCGCCGGTCGGCGTGACGATGGCCATGCCGAAGCTGTCGGCCGGGATTTTTGCCAGTTCGGGAATGTAGTCGGCAACGCGGCCGGTTCCCAGATAGGGCTGCAGATCCTGGTGAATCTGTTCGAGGATGCCTTGGTAGTTCATGAGCATGGACGAGCATAGAAGCCGCGATTTTACTGGCTAGCCACGGCATATGGCTAGCCGGGTGGGGCGCTGCTGCGCCTCACCCCCTCAACTCACGCGCTCTCACACCCTCAATGCGCACCGGCCGCGTCCGCTCCGCCACCGCCCTTGGAAGGCCGCGTGATCCAGATTAGCGGAATGATCAGAATAAAGATGACCGCCGAGATGAAGAAGATATCGTTCAGCCCCATCATTGCGGCCTGTGTATTGACCGTGAAGTCGAACAGCGCGTGCGAGGACTGGGTGTTCAGATGCAGCAGCGACTGCGTCGAATCCATCTGCTGATTGAACAGCGGATTATCGATCGTGGCTTGCTCCGTCAACCGGGCGTGGTGCAGCACGGTGCGGTTATTCCACTCGTTGCCGGCAATGGAAGTGCCCACCGCGCCGCAGAACACCCGCGCAAAATTCGACAGGCCCGCGGCTGCCGGGATTTTATTCGGCGGCTGTCCGGACAGGATGATCGCCGTCAGCGGCACGAAGAACATCGCCATTGGGATGCCCTGCAGCAGCGTGGGCAGCACCAGATGCCAGGTGTCGATTTCGATCACGTATCTGGAGCGCATGTAGAACACGATTGCAAAGCCGATAAAGGCGAGCGTCGCGATGATCCGTGCATCCGAGCGCGGCAGGACGCGGCCCATAACGGGCGCGAGAATCACCGCAAATATCCCGAGCGGCGCGGTCACGAGGCCCGCGTCGACGGAGCGGTAATTCAGGTATTCCTGCATCCATTGCGGCAGTAGCACGAGGTTGCCGAAGAACACACCGTAGGCCACCGAAATGGCAATCGTGCCGCCCAGAAAATTGCGCTGCGTGAACAGACGCAGATCGACGATCGGATTGTCTTCAGTCAGCTCCCAGACGAGGAAGAACGCAAAACTGATGATCGCCGTGATACCGAGAATGACGATCACCGGCGACGAGAACCAGTCGAGGTCCTTGCCTTTGTCGAGCATCACCTGGAGTGAGGCAACCCAGGTGATCAGCAGGCCGAGTCCGACCACATCGATAGGCGGTTTGCGGGTGGCCGTTTCGCGGGTGCGGTAGATCATCCACGTGACCCCGGCCGCAAAAATACCCACTGGGATATTGATGTAGAAAATCCACGACCAGCTGTAGCTATCGGTGATCCAGCCGCCCAGTGCCGGTCCGGCAATCGGGCCGACGGTGGCGGTCATAGCCCATAACGCCAGCGCCGTCGACGATTTCTCCTTTGGATACGAGCCGAGCAGAATGGCTTGCGAGAGCGGGATCAGCGGGCCGGCCACCGCACCCTGCAACACCCGTGCAATCAGCAGGATGGGCAGCGTCGGCGCGATGCCGCACAGCCACGACGACACCACGAACATCAGGATCGCGCCGACGAACAGCTTCACCTGGCCGATGCGTTGCGTGAGCCACCCGGTCAGCGGAATCGACACGGCGTTGGCGGCGGCGAACACAGTAATCACCCAGGTTCCTTCATCCACCGATACGCCGAGATTGCCCGAGATGGTCGGAATCGCGACATTCGCGATCGACGTGTCCAGCACGTTCATGAAGGTGGCGAGCGCTACGGCGATCGTCGCAAGGACGAGCTGGCCGCCCTTGAGCGGTGGTGGCGGTGCCGGCGGGGGCGATGCGGGCGCAGGGGCGGGCTGGCTCAATCGATTCTCCGGAGCAAAATGATCGGTGATGATGCCGCGCCGTGGCAGATGCCCGGCGGCGTGTAGGTGTTCGTGCGTTGTAAATTGCCTGCTGGCTGTGCGTGCAAGGCAGCAGGTGCAAAGCAGGCTGGCACATAGCGCCGGTCGAAGGCAGTCAAAAGCATACCTGTATTCCCGCAGAAGGGTTATCGGCGCGGGCAGGGGTCAGCTCGGCAAAGGCGGCAAAAAGATAACTGAAAGCGTATGCTCGCGGCTGTGAGCAGGGATACAGATACGCAATCAGAAGAAAGAGGAATCGCAATGGCCTGGGAACAATTCGATCATGGCTGGCGCCTGACGCCGGTCAACGCGCCGGCGCGCGCGCTGGTTGTGCTGCTGCATGGCGTCGGCAGCAATGCGCAAGACCTGTTGCCGCTCGCCGATAGCTGGCGCAACGCACTGCCCGAGGTCGCCTTTACGTCACTCGACGGCAGCGAACGCTTCGACGGTGGCTTCGGCGGACGGCAATGGTTCAGCCTGCGCGACGTGAACGAGGCCAACCGCATCGGCCGCGTCGCCGGCGCCTACCCCGCACTGCGCCGGATGCTGGACGCCGAGCTGGCATATTGGCAGCTTTCTTTCGATCAGCTTGCGCTGGTGGGCTTTTCGCAGGGCTCGATGATGGCGCTTCATCACGCCGCCACGAGTGACGACGCGCCTGCGGCGGTCGTGGCGTATTCAGGCCGGCTTGCTTCCCGCATCACCACTGAAGCCCGCACGCCGTTGACGCTCGTACATGGCGTCGAAGATCCGGTGATTCCGGTGCTTGAACTGGAGCGCGCGGCCAACGCGTTCAGCGATGCGGGTTTCGCGGTCGGTGCGTTTGCGCTGCCTGGGATTGCTCATACGATTTCCACCGAAGGCCTCGTGCTGGGCCGCGATGCGCTTATTCGCGCATTCGGGACTCAACGCCCCTGAAAAATATCGAAATATATAAGTCGGCCTAAAGAATTTGATCTGCTTGCCGTTAATGGTTCATAAGCGTGAAAATCACGCGCGCCGCATAAATGTCTCGCAATGCCCCGTCAAGGGGTGAGGCGAGATGAGCGGAACGGGGAATCATCGCAGCGCCCCAAAAGGGCGATAACGACATACGCAGAGCCTATCTATGGCCAGACCGAAGCCGCACCATTCGTTGTTCAGGGGACTGTTTCGTCACACGGTGGCGGTCGACCTCGGCACGGCCAATACGCTTATCTATACCGACGACGGCGGGATCGTGCTGAATCAGCCGTCCGTGGTGTGTTTCCAGAGGCATGCCGAGGCGGGGCGCAGGCGGGTGGCGGCGGTCGGCAGCGAGGCCAAGCAACTGCTCGGCCGGGCGCCCAATAATCTCGAGACGGTACGGCCCATGCGGCATGGCGTGATCGCCAATTTCTCCGCCGCAGAGCACATGATCCGGCAGTTCGTCGATATGGCGCGGCCGCGGCAGTTCTTCGGCCGCCGGGCGGCGTTCACGATCTGTGTGCCGGCGGGGGCGACCGAGGTCGAACGCCGGGCCATCAAGGAAGCCGCGGTGGCGGCGGGTGCATGGAAAGTGAGCCTGATCGGCGAGTCGTTGGCGTCGGCGGTCGGTGCGGGCTTGCCGGTCTCGTCGGCAACCGGCTCGATGGTGGTCGATATTGGCGGCGGCACGACGGAAGTCGGCGTAATCGCGCTGGGCGGCATGGCCTACAACGGCTCGGTTCGCGTCGGGGGCGACCAGTTCGACTCGGCCATCATCAACTATGTACGCAATGTGTACGGCGTGGTGCTCGGTGAGCAAACCGCGGAACACGTGAAAAAGACCATCGGTTCGGCGATGCGCGACGTGCCGATGGAGCGCATGAACGCGACCGGCCGCAGCGTCGACGACGGTCTGCCGCGGACAGTCGAGCTCAATAATCACGATATCGCCGATGCGATCGACGGGCCGCTGCGCCAGGTGATCGGCGCCGTAAAGACGGCGCTCGAAAGCGCGCCGGCCGAACTGATAACGGATATCGCCGACACCGGAATCGTGCTGACCGGCGGCGGCGCGTTGCTCGCCAACCTCGGACGGCGCCTGACCGCTGAGCTCGGCCTCGCGGTGCGCGTGGCAGATGAGCCGCTGACCTGTGCAGTGCGCGGCGCGGGGGCAGCAGCGGAAGCTGGTTTGCTCGACGAACTGGTGTACGAATAACCCGCAATAAGCCGAAATTACCCGCACTTCAGGCGTGCAGGCGTTTGCGGCGACTCATGTGTGCCCATAGTTATACGCCCCGGCATCCATAAAGCCGTTCTTGCTGCAGTACATTCCGCCGCCCGACGCATAGCCGCCGCCTCAGGCTTTGATTGCCTGCGCGAGTGTCAACAACCTGTGTGACAATACCGCCTTATTTCGCTGACCCTGCGGCCCGAACGGACTCGCAGGCGCAATCCGTTTCACTTCACCTTTGAAGAACCAGCACGCCTGACAGGCGCTCGCTGCGTTGTCCCCGAATCGACCCGTGACTCATCCTGATCCCGTTTTATCCACGTCGTTTCTCGAGTTATCGAACGGCTTGCGCATGCCCTATGTCGTCAAAGGCGAGGGCGATTTGCTGCTGTTCGTGCACGGTTCGTTGTGCGACTACCGCTACTGGCAGCCGCAACTCGACGGGATGGCGAAGCATTATCGCTGCGTTGCCGTGAGCCTCACGCACTACTGGCCGATGACCGATACGCCGCCTGACATGCCGTTTAGCTGGAGCAATCACGCCGACGAGGTGGCCGAATTTATCGAGCGCTTCGGCGCGGGACCCGCACACGTCGTGGGCCATTCGCGTGGTGGCTGCGTGGCGTTTCATTTTGCGCGGTGCCATCCTCAGCATCTACGCACGTTGACGCTCGCTGACCCAGGCGGGCCGTTGCAAATCGCTGGAAGGCCGGCCGCACGCTTGCCGGAAACGGTCAATGCGCTGCGGGCGCGAGCCGCACAGCTGATCGAAGAGGGCAATGTGGAAGCGGGCCTGCAACTGTTCGTCGATTCAGTGAGCCGCCCCGGTTTCTGGGCGAGAAGCACCCACGC
Organism: Paraburkholderia sp. EB58; assembly: GCF_050436665.1. NCBI lineage: Bacteria > Pseudomonadati > Pseudomonadota > Betaproteobacteria > Burkholderiales > Burkholderiaceae > Paraburkholderia > Paraburkholderia sp. EB58. The sequence goes on from NZ_JBNDMQ010000009.1 coordinate 199,717, forward strand.
GTTCCGCACGATGGCGACCGATAACGCCCACACGCTCGCCCGTCAATTCCGTGATCCGCTCCCGGCCTATACGCCGGAAGACGCCGCACACGTGCGCTGCCCAATATTGCTGATCGACGGCGAAAAGAGTCCCGAGATGTTCAGGCGTACCGCGACTGCGCTCGCTTCGTGGTTGCCGGATGCGCGGCGCGAGACGGTGCGCGGCGCCTCGCACGGGATGAATCTTGCGCACCCCTCAGCGTTCAATCGATATATCGACGAATTTATCCGCAGCATGAGTGCTGCAAATCAGGGCTGATTCGGCGTGACACGCAGGCTTGCCGCCGCAGAGGGCGCGCGCTAGTAGCGAATTCGCGCTGCGGCTGCGGTTTGGGCGGTGGTGGGTCTGTGGCTTACCGTTCGGCCTTGCGGTGCGCGTCGGCGTCGAGCGCGAGTTCGGCTGCTTCGCCGACGAGGCCGTGGTAGTACAGGTGCACGCCGATCGCGAGCGAGTCGTTGCGGATTTCCTGGAAGGCTTTCCATGCCTTCACCGGTTCCTTGAACACCAGGTAGTGCGCTTCATTGGCAACCAGTCCGGCGACTTTGTGCAGGCCATGGCTTTGCAGCTTGGAAACGAGGGCGTCGAGGCTGGCGTGCGTGCGCGCGTCGGTACGCGGATACAACATATGCAGCACAGCGACGTTTTGCGTCTTCAGTGCCGCCGACAACGCCACCACGATGTCCTGATGGTTCAGTGCGGTGACGATGCTGTCTTCGGTGTGGTTGAGGTCCGGAAACAGCGTTTCGAGCGAGGCGTTCATCTGATGGTCCTGTTCTTCTGACTGGATAAAAAGGCCCGCCGCGAACGGCGGGCCAAAAACAGCGATGTGTTTTGCAGGGGAAGCAACACACGCAACGAGTATCTCAGAGGACGCGCCGTTGTGCTGCATGCTGACTGCAATACATTGTTGCGTTCTCAACGCTGTCTTTCATTTGGCTGGCGGGTTCTATCTGACCAATATGCGTGTGCCGTGCAATGGTTTCAAGGCAATGGGTTTTAAAATAATTCACAACGAATGTTGCTGAGGTAGAGATGGATTGTTGCGGTCAATCGTCGCAATCAATTGACGCTGGAGCCGTAAAATGCACGCCTGAGCCGGAGCATGGCGAGCAACGACAGGATGGCTGGACCGGAATTGCAGATCACAGTTGCGAGTCATAAGCGCATAAAGCAGCGGTCCCGCCATTAATCTGGTCTTTTAAGGCACTCGTAGTCCGGCACGTGTGCCATGCGATAGTAAAAGGAAAGCGTAGATGAACGACTCTAAGACACACGCAACGCTGAAGTTTTCTGACAGCGACCAGACCATTGATCTGCCGATCTACAAGGGCACGCTTGGCCCTGACGTGATCGACATCCGCAAGTTGTACGGCCAGACCGGCAAGTTCACGTACGACCCAGGCTTTATGTCGACGGCGGCGTGTAACTCGGCCATCACCTACATCGACGGTGACAAGGGTGAGCTGCTGTATCGCGGCTATCCGATCGACAACCTCGCGCAGAATGCCGATTTTCTCGAATCCTGCTATCTGCTGCTGAAGGGCGAACTGCCGAACGCAGCGCAGAAGAAGGAATTCGTCGAAACCGTCACGCAGCACACGATGGTGCACGAGCAGATGCACTTCTTCTTTCGCGGCTTCCGTCGCGACGCGCACCCGATGGCAATTCTGGTCGCGGCAGTCGGCGCGCTATCGGCGTTCTATCACGACTCGCTCGACATCAATAACCCTGAGCACCGCGAAGTCTCGGCCATTCGCATGATCGCGAAGCTGCCGACGCTGGTGGCCATGGCGTACAAGTACACGGTCGGTCAGCCGTTCGTGTATCCGAAGAACGACCTGTCGTACAGCGCGAATTTCATGCGCATGATGTTTGCGAATCCGGCAGAAGAGTACAAGGTCAACGACGTGCTGGTGCGCGCCCTCGACCGTATCCTGATCCTGCACGCGGACCACGAACAGAACGCTTCCACTTCGACGGTGCGTCTGGCCGGTTCGTCGGGTGCGAACCCGTTTGCGTGTATCGCAGCCGGTATCGCCTGCCTGTGGGGCCCGGCACACGGCGGCGCGAACGAAGCCGCACTGAACATGCTGGAAGAGATCGGCTCGGTCGACAACATTCCTGAGTTCATCAAGCAGGTGAAGGACAAGAACTCGGGCGTGAAGCTGATGGGCTTCGGTCACCGCGTGTACAAGAACTACGATCCGCGTGCGAAGCTGATGCGCGAAACCTGCCACGAAGTGCTGGAAGAACTGGGCCTGCATGACGACCCGCTGTTCAAGCTGGCCATGGCACTGGAAAAGATCGCGCTGGAAGACGATTATTTCGTGTCGCGCAAGCTGTACCCGAACGTCGACTTCTACTCGGGCATCGTGCAGCGCGCGCTGGGCATCCCGACGGCCATGTTCACGTGTATCTTCGCGATGGCGCGTACGGTCGGCTGGATTGCACAGTGGAACGAAATGATTGCGGATCCGGAGCAGAAGATTGGCCGTCCGCGTCAGTTGTTCGTCGGCGCTACTGCACGTGAAGCGAAGCCGATCGCGCAACGGTGATTTGATCACTCGATGAGTGTGACTTGTGCTTGAGCTTCGCCCGGGCACAGGCAAGCGGGCGCTGCTCCTGTTATGGGGGCAGCGCCCGCGGTCTGTTTACAAACTGCATGACGCGTGCCAATTGCATACGCACATGGGCGCGGGGACGCCGCCGTAGCGTTTTGTTACGCCTTCGACGAGGCACGCGTGCGCAAATCCACCACACACCTGTGTTAAGTTCGTTCGACGGGCGCAGACCCTCTACAATCGGAACGAAGCCCATAGCACAGGAGCAAGCTGATGCAGGATCCAGAAGCACTCGGTGGACTGACGCACAAAGGCGGTGCGGACCGCGCGGAACATGAAGCGGACACCGCGTTCATCCCTCCAGAAAACCTCAACGTCGCCAGCGCCAACCAGTATGTATTGAAGTCGGGCGATACCTTTATCGTCAACGACGCGCTTGGCGACATCACCGGCCACGATGATGGCCTCTTCGTCAACGATACGCGCGTGTTGTCGCAACTGCGCCTGACCTTCGGCGGTCGCGCGCCGTCGCTGCTATCGGGCAGCGTCAGCAGCGACAATGCGGCGTTCACGGCGCATCTGACCAACCGTCCGTTGCCGCCGCTCGGTGGCGACAGCACGCCCGAAGGCGTGATCCACGTCGAGCGCGTGCGTGTCTTGTCAGGCACTGTGCTCAACGAAGCGATCGAATTGACCAACTACGGCACGAAAGACGCAGTCGTGCCACTTTCCATTTCTTTCGCCAGCGACTTCCGCGACATGTTCGAAGTGCGCGGCCTGAAACGCGACAAGAAGGGCAACGTCGAACCGGCGCGTGTCGAGAACGGCGAAGTGCTGTTGGGCTACGTGGGGCTCGATGACGTCGAACGTGACGTGCAGATCGCCTTTTCGCCGACGCCGGACAAGCTGTTTGCCAATCGCGCCGACTATACGGTGGAACTGCCTGCGCAGGCGTGCGTGTCGATCTATCTCGCTGTGGCGGTGAAGGTACGGGCCGAGAAGCCGGTCGTCAGCGCCGGCGTCTCAATGCCGGTCCAGACGCAGAGCGAGGCGCATCTGTCGCAGATCCATGCGGAGCGTCCGCGAGTCGGCCGTGCGGCCGTGCGCGCCGCGCTGGTGGAGGCTCACCTGGTGATGCGCGACCGGCGTCGTGCCACCGCGCGGGTGCGCTCGAGCAATCCGCTCTTTAACGCGTGGATCGACCGTTCGCTTGCCGACCTCGGCCTGCTGACCACCGATCTGGAAACCGGCCCCTATCCGTACGCCGGCATCCCATGGTTTTCGACCCCCTTTGGCCGCGATGCGTTAATTACGTCCTTGCAGACGTTGTGGTTGCAGCCGGGCCTCGCGCGCGGGGTTCTACGCTTTCTTGCCGAGCATCAGGCGCTCGAGAACTCGGCCTTCCGCGACGCCGCGGTTGGCAAGATCATGCATGAAATGCGCAAGGGCGAAATGGCCGCCACCGGCGAAGTGCCGTTCGCGCTGTATTACGGCGGCGTCGATAGCACGCCGCTGTTTATCGTGCTGGCCGGCGCCTATGTGGCGCGTACCGGCGACGTGAGCCTGATCGACGAGTTGTGGCCGGCGCTCAAGCGCGCGGCGGCCTGGGTCTCGGGCGTGTGCGACAAGAACCGCTTCGGTCTGCTTGACTATCAGCGCGAATCGGACGGCGGGCTGGCGAATCAGGGCTGGAAGGACAGTCACGATTCTGTCTTTCACGCCGACGGTCGCTTTCCCGACGGCCCGATTGCGCTGGTCGAAGTGCAGGCTTACGCGAGCGCCGCGTTCGACACCATGGCGCACTTTTCTGAGCTGCGCGGTCTGTCCGACGATGCTGCCGCCTATAGCAAGCGTGCCAAGGCCATCCGCGAATGCGTGGAAGAGAAGTACTGGATGGAAGATTCGGGCTTCTACGGCATCGCCCTCGACGGCCATGGCGAACTGTGCCGTGTGCTGGCCTCGAATGCCGGCCACCTGCTCGCCTTCGGCCTGCCGTCGCGCGAGCGCGGCGAAGCGGTCGTGCGAGGTCTGGAGTCGACGCTGTTCCATACCGGTTGGGGTGTGCGCACGCTGGCTGCAGGGCAGGCGCGCTTCAATCCGATGGCGTATCACAACGGTTCCGTCTGGCCGCATGACAACGCGCTGTGCGCACGAGGCGTGGCGCGCTACGGCGGTAAGGCAACGGCTGTGAAGTTGCTGCAGGCGCTGTTCCAGGCCGCGGTCAATTTCGACATGCGTCTCCCGGAGCTCTTCTGCGGCTTCCCGCGGCGGCGCGGTGAACCGCCTACCGCTTATCCGGTGGCGTGCCTGCCGCAGGCGTGGGCGGCGGGTTCGCCGTTCATGATGCTGGAAGCGTGTCTGGGCGTGACTATCGACGCAGCGAAGCGCGAAGTGCTGATCGAACAGCCGATGCTGCCTGAAGGCATCGATTGGCTCGAAATCGGCGATATGCGCGTCGGCGATTCCACGGTGACGATCACTTTCCGGCGGGTCGCGGGCAAGGTGGTCGCGTCGGCCGAACAGGGTGACGTGCGGGTTGTCGCCTTGCTGTAGAAGTCCGTGGCATGCGTGGTGCCGGGTGGTAACATTTGTTGTCAACTCACTCCCCGGTCCACCGCATGCCCGACAGTTTCGACCAGCTCGCCGCCCTGATCCGGGCGCGCTTCTCAGAACTGAGTCCGCAATTCCAGATGGGCGCCGCCTTCCTGCTGGATCATCCCGACGAAGTCGCCGTTTCCTCGATGCGCAAGGTCGCCGAACGGGCCCAGGTGCAACCGGCATCGCTCGTGCGGCTTTCGCAACAACTCGGTTTTCCCGGCTGGAACGAACTACGCAATCTGTTTGTAGCGCGCGTGCGCACGCGGCCGGAGCCGCTCGCGAGCCGCGCCCGTTCGCTCGTGAAGGCCAACGCCAAAGACGCGCTGGCGCACGATCTGCTGGTCGCTCAACAACATAATCTCGACGTCACCGCCGCTCACAGCGCGCGTGCGATCGTCGAAACGGCACGCCTGTTGCGCCGCGCTCCGCATGTCCATGTGGCCGGTTTTCGCTCGTGCTATGCGGTGGCGTTCGGTCTCGTCTACGGGTACCGGTTGTTCCGCTCATCGGTGTCGCTGTTGACGGGTGAGGCTGGCACGCTGGAAATGCAACTGCGCACCATCGAACGCGATAGCGCGACCGTCGTCATCAGCTTCGCGCCTTATTCGGTGGAGGCCGCACGCGTCGCTGAAGCGGCCCTGGAGAAGGGCAGCAAGCTCATCGCCATTACGGACAGCGCTGTGTCGCCGATCGCGCTCAATGCCGACAAGGTACTCATTTTTTCACACGAAAGCCCTTCGTTCTTTCCGTCGCTGGTCGCGGCCACGGCAATTGCGGAATCTCTGGTGGCCCATCTGCTGGCGCTCGAGGGTGCCGATGCGGTCGAGCAACTTGAGATTTCCGAGCGCTCAATGCACGCAAAAGGCACATACGTGCCTTGAGCGAGGCGTGCAAGGTGGGCGAGGTGCCGGCGCACCTCGCAATGTCTGAGCGCAGCAAGCCTCGGCGCCGCAATGGCGCGCCGCACCAATTACCCTGTAATCAGGGCCATCGTTTTACCTCCGAATCCCCTCATAGGTTATTTGGCATCCCTGACCTATACTCGAAAAAGATTTTTCGGCCCATCACGGTGGGCAAAATTCAGAAAATACATGCAGCAAAAGCGATCCTTTTAATCTGCTTGATGCGGAGAATCGCGCCATTGCTGGACACGTGACTTCCGTGCGTTACCGCCACGTATCTTTGCCGGCCTAAAAATACGCGGTAAGGAGTGGAGGCTCGATCATGGCAGAAGCAGATGGCGTTCCGTATGGGCGCAAGACTCAGCACGCGCCTGCTCTAAAGGAAGTTCACATTATCTGGATTACCGCGGGCCTCGGCTGCGACGGTGATTCGGTTTCCATTACCGCCGCGACCCAGCCCAGCATTGAGGATGTCATTCTCGGTGCGATTCCCGGTTTGCCGAAGGTTCATCTGCACAATCCCGTGCTGGCGTATGAAAACGGCGACGAGTTTCTCGTGCCCTTTCATCAGGCCGCTCGCGGTGAACTGGAGAACTTCGTACTGGTAATGGAAGGCTCGATTCCAAACGAACGTATTAATCGTGAGGGATATTGGGCCGCCTTGGGTACTGACCCGGATACGCATGAACCGATCACCATTCCCCAATGGCTCGACCGTCTCGCGCCGCGCGCGCTGGCGGTGGTCGGCGCAGGCACGTGCGCAACTTACGGCGGTATTCATGCGATGGAAGGCAATCCTACCGGCTGCATGGGGTTGGCCGATTATCTCGGCTGGAAATGGAAGTCGAAAGCCGGTTTGCCGATCGTGAACGTGCCGGGCTGCCCCGTGCAGCCGGACAACTTCATGGAGACGCTGCTGTATCTGCTGTATCAGCTTGCGGGTCTCGCGCCGATGATCCCGCTTGACGATGCGCTACGGCCCAAGTGGTTGTTTACACGTACCGTGCATGATGGCTGCGATCGCGCAGGCTCCTACGAACAGGCGGTTTTCGCGACCGAATACGGCAGCCCGAATTGCATTGTCAAGCTCGGCTGCTGGGGGCCGGTGGTGCAATGTAATGTCCCCAAGCGCGGCTGGATGGCCGGTATAGGCGGTTGCCCGAATGTGGGCGGCATCTGTATCGGCTGCACCATGCCAGGCTTTCCCGACAAGTTCATGCCGTTCATGGACGAGCCTCCCGGGGCAGTGCTCTCGTCGAATCTGATCAAGAGCTATGGTCCGCTGATTCGCAGTTTGCGCAAGTTGACCAACAACACGCTCAACGTCGAACCGAAATGGCGGCACAACCGCTCGGAACTCACCACCGGTTACCGTCGTTGAATGGCGGGATGCGACTTGTCAGCAGGGAGAAATTTATGGCCACTATTACCGCACCCGAAGCCACGGCGAGCACCCAGGCGGCGCCGGGCAAACTGGTCGAGATGAATTGGGATCCGATTACACGGATTGTCGGCAGTCTGGGTATTTACACCAAGATCGATTTTGCGAACCGGCGGGTGGCCGAGTGTTACAGCACCTCGTCGATCTTTCGCGGCTACAGCATCTTTATGAAGGGCAAAGACCCACGAGATGCGCACTTTATTACGAGCCGCATTTGCGGCATCTGTGGCGACAATCACGCGACCTGCTCTGTATACGCGCAAAACATGGCGTATGGCGTGAAGCCGCCGGTGATTGCCGAATGGATCGTCAATCTCGGCGAAGCGGCCGAATATATGTTCGACCACAACATCTTCCAGGACAACCTGGTGGGTGTGGATTTCTGCGAGCAGATGGTCAAGGAGACCAACCCCAGCGTATGGGACAAAGCGCAGAAAACCGCCGCGCCGCACGCGTCTGAACATGGCTATAAAACCATTGCCGACATCATGCGGGCGCTCAACCCGTTTACCGGCGAGTTCTACCGCGAAACGCTGATGGTGAGCCGTTATACGCGCGAGATGTTCTGCCTGATGGAAGGGCGCCACGTTCACCCATCGACGCTTTATCCGGGTGGCGTGGGCACGGTGCCGACCATTCAGTTGTTCACCGATTACATCACCCGGCTGATGAAATATGTCGAGTTCATGAAGAAGGTGGTGCCGCTGCACGACGACCTGTTCGACTTTTTCTACGAGGCACTGCCGGGTTACGAAGAAGTGGGGCGCCGCCGCATTTTGCTAGGGTGCTGGGGTTCGTTCCAGGACCCGAATGTGTGCGACTACAACTACAACACGATGACGCAATGGGGCCGCGGTATGTTCGTCACCCCAGGCGTGGTAGTGGACGGCGAACTGGTGACTACCGATCTGGTGGACATCAACCTGAATATACGCATCCTGTTGGGCAGTTCGTATTACGACGATTGGGACCACGAAGAAACCTTCGTCAAGACAGACCCGCTTGGCAATCCGGTAGACCGCAAGCACCCGTGGAACCAGACAACGTTGCCGCGTCCGCAGAAGCGCAAGTTCGACGGCAATTACACCTGGGTGATGTCGCCACGCTGGCTCGACAAACGCACCGGCGATCACCTCGCGCTCGATACCGGCGGCGGTCCAATTGCAAGGCTGTGGGCCACGGCGTTGGCGGGCCTGGTCGACATTGGCTATATCAAGGCCACCGGTCACAGCGTCAAGATCTACTTGCCGAAGACCGCGTTGAAGCCCGAAGTGGAGTTCGAGTGGAAGATTCCGAAGTGGAGCAACGCGATTGAACGCGATCGCGCACGCACCTATTTTCAGGCCTATGCGGCGGCGGCCGCGCTGTATTTCGCAGAGCAGGCGCTGGCCGAGTTGCACGCGGGCCGCACTCGCACGTTCACGCCGTTTAATGTGCCGCAGGAAGCGATTGGCTGCGGCTTCCATGAAGCGGTGCGCGGTGTGCTCTCACATCATCTGGTGATTCGTGACGGCAAGATTGCCAACTATCACCCGTATCCACCCACACCGTGGAATGCGAATCCGCGCGATATCTATGGCACGCCTGGGCCCTACGAGGACGCGGTGCAGAATACGCCGATTTTCGAAGAGAACGGTCCGGACAAGTTCAAGGGAATCGACATCATGCGTGCGGTGCGCAGTTTCGATCCCTGCCTGCCGTGCGGCGTGCATATGTATGTCGGTAACGGCAAGACGATCGACACCTCGCATTCGCCGACCTTCGGCGTCATGCAGGGAGCGCACAAGTGAGCGATGCCCGGACGAGCGAAGCGCAACAGCGCCGCATCGAAGAGTTGATTGCGGCGCTGGAGACGCTCGACGATCCGCACGCAAGGGAACCCGCCAAAGAGCTGCTGCAGGTGGTGCTCGATCTGCATACGAATGGCTTGTCGCGGTTGATGGAGATTGTGGCGAGTTCGGGCGCGCTGGATGACGCGCTGGTCGAGGCGCTGGAGCGGGATCCGCAGGTGTCGGCGCTGCTGCTTTTGCATGGCTTGCACCCGCAGGACTTGCCCACCCGCGTGGCGCGCGCCGTCGAAAAGATGCGACCGCTACTCGGTGCGCAAGGCATTCAGATCGAACTGATCGACGCCGCCGAAGAGGCGGTGGCGGTGCAGGTGTCCGGGCGCTTGCAGGGCAAGCACAACACAGTGGCGGAATTGCAGCAGGAAATCGAGCGCGCGATCTTCGAGGCCGCGCCTGAGGCGATGCGCATCGAGATTGCAGGGTTGCCCGAGGTGAACGTGCATGAGCTGCGCTTTGTTCCGAACCATTCCGATGTAACGAGCCGGACTGAGGCCGGCGCGCGATGAATCCCGCCGGCGCTACCGGGAGTGGCTGGGTGGCGCGGTTGCGCCAATTCGTGCGCCAAACGCCGGAGGTGCGGTGCGGATTGTGCGCCTTGCCGATCCTTCCCGATCATCCCCATCTGTTCGAAGTCAGCAAACGTCAGTTGTATTGCTGCTGCCGGGCGTGCGCGCTGCTGTTCGGCAGTCAGCAAGGGGCGCACTACCGACCCGTACCGCGAGACAGCTGCTATCTGGATGGCTTTCGCATGACGGACCTGCAGTGGGATGCGCTGGCCATTCCAATCGATATTGCGTTCTTCTTTCACGACAGCGACGCGAAGCGGGTCGTGGCCCTCTACCCAGGTCCTGCTGGCGGTACGCAGTCGGCGCTCGATCTGTCCGCATGGGACGAACTCGTCGCCGACAATCCGGTGCTCGGGCAATTGCAGCCGGACGTCGAAGCGTTGCTGGTCAATCGTACCGAAGGCGCTCGCGAGTATTACCGGGTGCCGATCGATCAGTGCTATGCGTTGACCGGACTCATCCGTGCGCGGTGGCGTGGCCTTTCGGGTGGCGCACAGGTATGGGAGGCAATCCGCGGCTTCTTTACGGCGCTTAAACGCCATGGCCGTGTGCCGGAGGGCTTGCTCCATGCCTGATCTCACGTTCACTGTCGAGCGTGCCGAAGTCGCGCCGTTTGCCGCCGCGCCGTTGCTGTTGTTCAAGCTGCATATTGCCTCTGCCGCTTCCACGGCGACGGCCACGGCCACGGCGACCCAAGCGGCTACGACGCCCGCAAGCGAAGCGGTTGCCAGTATCACGCTGCAATGCCAGATTCAGATCGAGGCAGCCCGACGCCGCTATACCGCGCCCGAGCAGGATGGCCTGCAGGATCTGTTCGGCACACCTGAGCGTTGGGGCGATACTCTGCGCACGATGCTATGGACCCACACGACTATCGTCGTGCCACCATTCGACAGTGAATGCACGATCGATCTGCCGGTGCCGTGCAGCTACGATCTGAACGTCGCCGTGAGCAAGTATTTCTACGCGCTGGAGGAAGGCGAGATTCCGCTGATGCTCCAGTTCAGCGGCACGGTGTTCTATCGCGACGCCGACGATGCCTTGCAGGTCGCGCCGATCCCGTGGCACAAGGAAGCACCGTTCCGTTTGCCGGTCTCGCTATGGCGCGACATGATGGAGCGCTACTACCCGAATGGCGTGTGGTTGTGTCTGCAACGAGATGTGTTCGACCGGCTTGCGCGCTACAAATCGCAACGCGGCTTCGCGAGCTGGGAGCAGGCCGTGGCGGGGTTGCTCGATGGCATCGAGGAGGATATCTCATGACTCCGGTCGAGAGTGTGGTACAGGCCGTGCTGTACGAGGGGTACATGCTGTATCCCTACCGGCCGTCTTCGGTGAAGAACCGCCAGCGCTGGACCTTTGGCGGTGTGTATCCAAGGGCTTATTCGCAGGCCTCAGGTAGCGATCCCTGGCTCATGCAGAGCGAGTTTCTGATTCGTGGCGACGCGCGCACCCGCATTGGCGTGCGGCCGGGTTTTCTTCAGGTGATTGAACGAGTCGTGCTGGAGGCGCCGGTTGCCTCGTACGACGGGGCGCCGGCGCCCGTTGGGCAGATCTCACGCGAGGTGCTGAGGCTCGATATTGACGACCGTCGCTATTATCCCTGGCAGGAAGCCGCCGAGCGGCATATCCGCATTCCGGAAATCGTGCTTGGCGAACTGCTTGGTGCGCCGCGCGAGACTGCGTTCTCGTTCGACGCTGGCAGTGAGCTCGAGACCCTCACCGATCAGACTGGCGCCGTACGCGGCGCGCTACGGCGCACGCACTGCCAACTCACGGGGCGGGTCGAATTGGCCGCGGAGCGGGTGGTCGAAGGCGTGTATCGCGTGACGAACCGCATCCTGAACGAAACCCCGCTGAGCGAGGCGAAAACGCTCAAACGCGATGCGGCTTCGCTGTATGCGTTGGTGTCCTGTCATACGGTCTTGACGGTTAAGGGTGGCGAGTGCGTGTCCTCGATCGATCCGCCTGCCGGCCTCGAAGCCGCCGCCGCCTTATGCAAGAACATCGGTGCATGGCCGGTGCTGGTGGGCGACGAAGTGCGGCCCGACACGATGCTCGCGTCGCCGATCATTCTCTACGACTACCCGCAGATTGCGCCTGAAAGTACCGGCGAGTTGTTCGACTCGACCGAGATCGACGAAATTCTGACGTTGCGCATTCTCACCATGACAGACGACGAAAAGCGCGAGATGGTCGGCACCGACGAGCGCGCCCGGGCTTTGCTCGCGCGCACCGAGAGCCTTGACGCGCAGCAGATGCAGAAATTGCACGGCACCATGCGCCAGATCCGTCCGGTCGACGGGCGGGATGTTTTTGCGGCGTCGGTTCAGGACGAGCACTACGAACCGGTTTCGCCGTGGGCCGAACTGGATGCGCGTCCGCATCTCGCTTGCGTGCGCGTCGCTGGCGTCGAAATTCAGGTGGGCGACCAGGTGCGCCTGCATCCGCGGTGTCGGGCGGACATCTTCGATATCGCGCTAAGCGGCATGGTGGCGACCATCGAATCGATCGAGCGCGATTTCGACGATCGCGTGCATGTGGCCGTGACCATCGACGACGATCCCGGCAAGGACCTCGGCATGGCGCGCATGCCCGGCCATCGCTTCTTCTTTGGACCGGACGAGATCGAGCCTTTGAAGGACGGCGGGAGGCGCGCATGAGCGGCATTCTGGTCGCCGGTATCGGCAACGTGTTTTTCGGCGACGACGGCTTCGGCGTGGAAGTGGTGCGGCGTCTCGAAGCAAGAGGGGGCGTACAGGTGCAGCCCGAATTGGCGGTGCAGGTACGTATCGTGGACTTCGGTATTCGTGGGATCGACCTGTGTTATGCGCTGCTCGACGGCGTGGATGCCGCGATCCTGATCGATGCAACGCAGCGCGGCGGCGTTCCGGGCACGCTTTATCTGATCGAACCTTCGAGAGATGACGACGGGACCGCTGAGGCGGCCGATCCGTACGCACCGCCGGTCCTGATGTCACCTCACGAAATGGATCCGGCCAAGGTGCTGCAAACGGTGCGGATGCTGGGTGGTGGTTGCGAAGACATTCTGGTGCTCGGCTGCGAGCCGGCCGATTTTGGTTTCGATAATGGCGAGGAGGGCCGCATGGGCCTTAGCCCTGCGGTTGGGGCGGTTGTCGATCAGGCGGCCGATATGGTCGAAACGCTGATCGCGCAAACGATGGAGCGGCTGAGCTTGCGCACGGCTTAGGGGCTTGTACGGCGGAGTACCGTGTTTTGCGGTGTTTCGCAGTATTGTCGAAGTTTGGCCGCAGTGTCGTATCAGGGAGGCGTGATGAAAGGATTCCTGAAGTATCTCGTGTTGCCGGCTCTTGTGCTGGGTTTGCTGGCTAACGCGAAAGATATCAAGCGTTATTTGCGCATCCGCAGCATGTAGCGGCTTGCGACGGGGAGAGCGTGATGAGCACTAGCGTACATCCGTCTGGCGGCCGGTCTGGCCCAGTGCGTCCGGTTGGTGAGGAGATCCGCGTGCGCGGACTGGTACAGGGTGTCGGCTTCCGGCCCACAGTGTGGCGGCTCGCGCATGACTGCGGGTTGCGCGGCGATGTCCGTAACGACAGCGATGGCGTGCTGATCCACGCCTGTGGCGATGTCTGGACGGTGGAGCAGTTTTTGGCCCGCTTGCGCGCCGAATGCCCGCCGCTTGCACGGATCGATGCGATCGAGCGCCATGAATGGGTGTCGGTTGCCGAAGTTGACGATTTCCGTATCGTGCCAAGCGTTGGCGGTCCGGTGCAGACGGGCGTGGTGGCCGATGCCGTGACTTGCGCGGACTGCCTCGCGGAGATTGTCGATCCGGCGAACCGGCGTTATCGCTATCCGTTTACGAATTGCACGCACTGCGGCCCGAGGCTGTCGATTATCGACGCGGTCCCCTACGATCGCGCGAATACGACGATGGCGGCATTCGCGATGTGCGAAGCCTGCCGTAGCGAATACGAGAATCCGGCGGACCGGCGTTTTCATGCGCAGCCGGTGGCATGTGACGTATGCGGACCTCGGGCGTGGCTCGAGGCGCCGGATGGTTCAGTGCTGGAGTCGCCATCCGATGCGTGTGCTGCCGCGAGTCTTGCTTTGCAGCTTGGCTCGATTGTGGCGATCAAAGGGCTAGGCGGGTTTCAGCTTGCCTGCGACGCCAGCAATGAGCCGGCCGTTGTGCGTCTGCGGCGCCTGAAGCGCCGCGAACGCAAGCCGTTTGCGCTGCTGGCGCAGGATCTCGAGATGATTCGCCGCTATTGCGCGGTGAATGATGTCGAGCGCGCGTTACTGCAAAGTGCCGCGGGACCGATTGTGGTTCTGCCCATGGGCGAGGCTTCTTGCCATATCGCCCCCAGCGTAGCGCCCGGTGTGAACACGCTCGGTTTTATGCTGCCGTCCACGCCTTTGCATCATCTGCTGATTGCGTCATTCGACCGGCCCCTCGTGCTGACGAGCGGCAACACCAGCGACGAACCACAATGTATCGACAATGCCGATGCGAGGGCACGCCTTGGGCGTATTGCCGACGTCTTCCTGATGCACAACCGCGATGTTGCACGGCGGGTTGACGATTCCGTGACGCGCGTGGTGCTCGGTGCGCCGCGTGTGCTGCGCCGTGCGCGAGGTTATGCACCCGCGCCACTGGTTTTGCCGCCGGGCTTCGAGGAAACACCGGCGATCCTCGCGATGGGTGGCGAACTGAAGAACACCTTTTGCCTGAGCCGCGATGGTCAGGCAATCGTCTCGCACCACATGGGCGATCTCGAAGATGCATTGACGTATGCCGACTACCGTCGCTCCGTCGCTCAATATCTGACACTGTTCGAGCATGAGCCACGCGCGGTGGCACTCGATCTGCACCCCGAATATCTGTCACGCAAGATTGGCTTCGATCTGGCGGAAGCACGAGATTGGCCGCTTGAAGAGGTACAGCATCACCACGCGCATATTGCCTCGTGCATGGCGGAGAACGGTATTCCGCTCGACGCGCGCCCGGTGCTGGGTGTCGCGCTCGATGGCCTCGGCTACGGCGCAGACGGCACGCTTTGGGGCGGCGAATTCATGTTGGCGGGCTATCGCGAGTTTATCCGGCTGGGAATGTTCAAACCTGTGGCGATGCCAGGTGGCGCGCGGGCAATCTATGAGCCGTGGCGCAATACCTATGCGCATCTGGTGGCGGCGTTCGGCTGGGATGAGTTCGCACAGCGCTATGCCACGTTGGAATTGCAGCGCTTTCTCGCCGCTCGTCCGCGCGACATGCTCGACACGATGATTGCACAAGGCGTCAATAGCCCACTGGCGAGCTCCGTGGGCAGGCTATTCGATGCGGTGGCCGCTGCGGCAGGGCTGTGCCGGGAGCGCGTGCTGTATGAAGGACAGGCCGCAGTGGAATTCGAGGCGCTCGTCGACGAAAGCACGTTACGCGAGGAGGATGACGCGCTGGCGTATTCGTTCGGACTGGCGCATGCTGGGGAGGCGGGTCTGCGTTGCGTCGACCCGCAACAAATGTGGGAGGGCCTGCTTGACGACCTGCTGCGCGACACGCCGGTTTCTGTGATCGCTGCGCGCTTTCATAAGGGGTTGGCAATCGCGATTGTGCAGATGATCGAGTTGCTGGCGGACGAGTTGATCGATCACGGCAGCGAGGGCGATAACGCTCCCTTCACGCATCTGAGCGTGCGTGCTGCGGCCCCGGCGGTCGCGCTATCTGGGGGCGTGTTCCAGAACCGCATTTTGCTCGAGCAGGTTGCCGGACGGCTGGCCGCCGTGGGTTTGCGCGTGCTGTCTCACCGTCAGGTGCCGCCCAACGATGGCGGTTTGTCGCTCGGACAGGCCGTCGTCGCTGCGGCACGACGGCTTGCGCGATAGCCCAGCGATCAACGCAGTCTCAATGGAGAGCAACATGTGCCTGGGCATTCCCGGACAAATCGTCGAGATTACCGATGCTGCGAACCTTCTGGCGCTTGTCAATGTCGGCGGTGTGCGGCGCGTCATCAATATTGCGTTTATCGTCGATGAGGAGCGAGATGCGGAGGCGTGTGTCGGCGAATGGGTGTTGGTGCATGTCGGTTTCGCAATGAGCCGGCTTGACGAAGATGAAGCGGCCCGCACGCTGGCATTGCTGCATGAATTGGGCGTGGCCCAAGCCGAATTCGATGAGTTACGCGGCGTGGCTTAGCCGTGTGCGCGCGCGTCTTGAAGCTACAGCCTGGAAGGAATGCGCAGTAAGTACGGAAAAGAGCGGCGGGCGCAGCAGAGGCTGAGAGCATTCGGAGGCACGAGGAGCAAGTCACGGAGATACATCATGCCCGAACATGAATCACTACAAGGGCTCTATCCTTTCCTGCATGGAGGCAGGCAGGACGCGGACAAGCTCGAAGCTGCGCTGCTGGAATCGGTCCATCTGAAGGCGCAGGACAGCGTCGACACCAAACGGCGCTTTTTTGAGGCGAACGGGCCCGCCGTGGTCGCGGTGGCGCATGCAATCGCCAGCGTTTATCGGCATGACGGGCGGCTCTTTACGATGGGCAACGGCGGGTCGAGTTGCGACGCCGCGCATATTGCCGTCGAGTTTCTGCACCCTGTCACCACGGGCCGGGTGGCACTGACCGCGATCAATCTTGTCGCAGATACGGCGATGATGACGGCAGTGGGCAACGACGTCGGCTTCTCGCACATTTTCGTCCGGCAACTGGTGGCGCAGGCGCGGCGTGGCGATGCGCTGATCGGCGTGTCGACGAGCGGCAACTCCGAAAATCTGCTGGCGGCCTTTACCAAGGCACGCGTAATGGGGCTGCTGACGATTGGCCTCTCGGGACATGATGGCGGGAAGATGGCCGCAAGCCCCGACCTCGATCATTGCCTGGTAGTGCCGAGCGATAGCATCCATCGCGTACAGGAAACGCACGTCGCGATTTACCACATCCTATGGGACCTGGTGCATACGCTGCTGGCCGACGAGCGCGGTGGTCTGGCGCAAGGAGCACAGCGATGAAATACGTCGACGAATTCCGTGATCCGCATAAGGCTCAGGCGTTGGCGAAGGAAATTCGCGCAATTGTGGCGCGGATCGAGCGCGCCAAACAGCGGCCGCTGCAAATCATGGAAGTATGCGGCGGCCACACGCATACGATTTTTCGTTATGGCATCCAGCAGCTTTTGCCCGATGCCGTGGAGTTCGTTCATGGGCCTGGTTGTCCCGTTTGCGTGCTGCCGATGGGCCGCGTCGACGATTGCGTAGCGCTCGCCGAACACCCGGGGGTGATCTTTACCACCTTCGGCGATGCGATGCGCGTGCCGGGTTCGAAGAAAAGCCTGCTGAAGGCCAAAGCGGATGGCGCAGACGTGCGCATGGTGTACTCGCCGCTCGATGCGTTGAAAATTGCACAGAGCAATCCAGCGAGCGAGGTGATTTTTTTCGGCCTCGGCTTCGAGACCACAATGCCCAGCACGGCGATGACCATATTGCAGGCGAAGGCGCAGAACCTCAAGAATTTTTCGCTGTTCTGCAATCACATTACGATCATCCCGACCGTCAAGGCGATTCTCGATTCGCCCGACCTGCATCTCGACGGGTTCCTGGGTCCAGGCCACGTGAGTATGGTCATCGGCACACGCCCATATGACTTTATCGCGCAACACTACCGCAAGCCGATTACGGTAGCGGGCTTCGAGCCGCTCGATGTGCTGCAGTCGATGTGGATGGTGCTGCGGCAGATTGCCGAAGGGCGTTGCGAGGTGGAGAACCAGTACGGCCGCATCGTCTCGGAGCACGGCAATGCGCAGGCGCTGTCGGCGATCCAGCAGGTCTTTGAATTGCGTGAATTTTTCGAGTGGCGTGGGCTAGGATCGATCGATCATTCCGGTGTGCGGATCCGCGATACGTTTGCGGCCTTCGATGCGGAACGCAAGTTCGATGTACCGAACATCAAGATCGCCGATCCTAAGGCTTGCCAATGTGGCGAGGTGCTGAAGGGTGTGATCAAACCGCATCAGTGCAAGGTCTTCGGTACTGCCTGTACGCCGGAATCGCCGCTCGGCTCGTTGATGGTGTCGAGCGAGGGTGCCTGTGCCGCGTATTACAACTATGGACGTATCGATACCTCACGGCTCGAGCGCAAGGGCGGGGGACGTGGCGCGGCCGCGCACGCAAGCGTGGTGGTGCCCGAAACCATGGAACGAGGTGGCCGTTGATGAACGAACGTGCCACCAACGCTATCGATGCTACTGCGCCTGCGAGCGCGCCCGCAGCATCTGCAGATGGCGCCGTGTCAACGCCACGTCGCGTCGCGCATATCCGCGACGCATCGGTCAATCTTGCCCACGGCAGCGGCGGCCGGGCGATGCGCGATCTGATCGAGGACGTGTTCGTCTCGACCTTCGACAATCCTATGCTCGCGGCGCTGGAAGATCAGGCGGTGGTGCCGCTGGCGCAGCTCGCCGCATACGGCGACCGCCTCGCTTTCACGACCGACAGTTACGTCGTCGATCCGCTGTTTTTTCCGGGCGGCGATATCGGCACGCTGGCGGTGTCCGGCACGGTCAATGACCTCGCGGTGTCCGGCGCGACGCCGCTTTTCCTGTCCTGCAGCGTGGTGATCGAGGAGGGCTTTGCCGTCGAAAGCTTGCGGCGGGTCGCGGCCAGTATGCAGCGCGTTGCGCTCGTCGCGGGCGTCGCCGTCGTGACGGGGGATACCAAGGTCGTGGAGCGTGGTTGCGCGGACAAGCTTTTTATCAACACCGCTGGTATCGGTGTGGTGCGTCGTGACGTGTCGGTCTCCGCGCGCTATGCGCGGCCCGGCGACGTCGTGATCGTCAACGGCTATCTCGGCGATCATGGTGCGGCGATTCTGGTGGCGCGCCAGCAGCTTGCACTCGAATCCGATGTAGAAAGCGATTGCGCTCCGCTCAACGGGCTGATTACCGTGATGCTGAATGCTTGCCCCCAGATCCACTGCCTGCGCGATGCTACACGGGGCGGGGTGGCGACAGTGCTCAACGAATTCGCGCAGAGTTCGAACGTGACTATCCGGATTCGCGAGGCAGATGTGCCGCTGCGCGAAGAAGTGAAAGGTGCTTGCGAGATTCTCGGGCTCGATCCGCTTTATCTTGCCAATGAAGGGAAACTGGTCGCGGTCGTGCCGTCACATGCTGCCGCCAGGGTTCTGGCCGCAATGCGCACGCATCCGCTGGGCCGCGAGGCAGCGGCGATCGGTGAAGTTGAAGAGGGGCCAGGCGGCCTGGTCGTGTTGCACACGGTGTTCGGTGGGCAGCGCATTGTCGATATGCTGGTTGGCGAGCAGTTGCCGCGCATCTGTTAGCGTCTGGAGGTATTCACCAACGCGCACGAGTGCGGCTTCGAGGAGGCGCGTTGTGCATGAGATGAGCATTGCCAGCAGCGTCGTCGAAATCTGCGCCGAACAGGCGAAGGGCGCGCGTGTGATGCGCGTGACACTTGAAATCGGCCAACTGTCGGCGGTGATGCCCGATGCGATCCGCTTCTGCTTTGACGTGTGTGCACGCGATACGCTGGTGGAAGGTGCGACGCTGGAGATTATCGAAACACCGGGGCAGGCGCGTTGTCTTGCTTGCGGCGCGACGCTGGCCCTCGCGGAGCCGTTCGGCCAGTGCGAATGCGGCAGTGTCGACCTCGAGCTGATTTCGGGGCAGCAACTGAAGATCAGGCAGATGGAGGTAATGTGATGTGTACGACATGTGGATGCAATGAGACGCAAGCTGCGACTGTGACCGATCTGGACGAGCGGGAGCAGGGGCGGGTAAGGCCAGCGGATGTGGCCGAACAGCAGCAGGATGCAGAGCACGCTCATCCGCATGACCACGAGCACGAACAGGGGCACGACAAAGTCCACGAGCACGAACATATTCATGAACACTCGCACGGCCATGAACATATGCACGATCATGCGCATCCCCATGAGCATGCTCATGACCACCAAAATACGCACGACCATGCCCACTCCCGCGACCATCAGCACACACACGACCACATACACGAGCACGAACATCCGCATACACACCCACACCCGTCCAGCGAAGCACTTGCACTAGAACCCGCCCACGCCCATGCCCGTGAACACGGAACTTCGGTCACGCTGGAACAGGACATTCTGGCGAAAAACCAGTTGCTGGCCGAACGCAATCGGGGCTGGCTCGCGGGACGCTCGATCCTCGCCTTGAATCTCGTGAGTTCGCCCGGTGCCGGCAAAACCACGCTGCTCGAACGCACAATCCGCGACCTGGGCGATACGCTGCCGCTGACGGTGATCGAAGGCGATCAGGCCACGCTCAACGACGCCGAGCGTATTCGTGCGACGGGGACCCGGGTAGTCCAGATCAACACCGGCACGGGCTGTCATCTGGACGCCGGGATGGTGTCCCGCGCCCTCACTCAACTTGACCCGCCGCTACGCTCGGTTGTGATGATCGAGAACGTGGGCAATCTGGTGTGTCCGGCGTTGTTCGATCTCGGCGAGCAACAGAAAGTGCTGATTCTTTCGGTGACGGAGGGCGAGGATAAGCCGGTGAAGTATCCACACATGTTCCGCGCCAGTGGACTGCTGTTGTTGAACAA
Organism: Paraburkholderia sp. EB58; assembly: GCF_050436665.1. Taxonomy (NCBI): domain Bacteria; kingdom Pseudomonadati; phylum Pseudomonadota; class Betaproteobacteria; order Burkholderiales; family Burkholderiaceae; genus Paraburkholderia; species Paraburkholderia sp. EB58. The sequence goes on from NZ_JBNDMQ010000009.1 coordinate 220,263, forward strand.
GATCGATCTGCTGCCGCATCTGAATTTCGACGTGGCACGTTGCATCGAATACGCACGCCGCGTCAATCCGGCGATTGAAATCCTGCAGGTGTCGGCGCAGACCGGTGAGGGGATGGACGCGTGGTACGCGTGGCTGCGCTCGCACAGCGCAGACCTGTCACGGATGAGCGCAGCGCACACCGGCTAGGCGCAAATTGCGGAGGGGCACCGCGCGGTGGAGGCTCGACTAAACCACGGGCCACCCGTAAGCACACGCAAGTTGCCGCGACTGGCCCACTATGCTCACCAATCTCACCAACGCCAACTCTTCCGCTTCATTCGATGCATTTTTAAGTCGGTTGACAACATATGTTGTTGAGAGGTATATATTCGAATGGAATGGTGAATGGATGCCACGAGTACTGACGGCATCCATTCACTTTGCTGCACAGGCGAGCGGTTGTGGTTGGCACGCCAATGCGGCGCGAGGACAAACAGGGTTTTAGCGAGGCATAACCGTCAATGCAGGAATGGAGTCTTTTTCGTGTCACCGGCCGTCCGGATGACATCGGATACAGGTTGGGGGAGCTGGCGCGGCCAATCATGGCGCCGTACATGCAGCAAAGCGCCGCATGGCAACGGGTTAGCCGGTGGCGCGGCCACCCGTTTGTTGAGGCGCTGCGCCGTGCGGCTGAAGTGCACTTCCCCGCGATGGTCGCTGAACTCGAGGGCATGGCGGCAGGCCTCGGATGGCCAATGGAAGACGTGTTTCTGTGGAATTGCCGTGGCGAGCTGATCCACAACGCACCGGACGGCTGCACGACGCTCGCGGCGGTTTCGGGCAACGCACGTTTCATCGCGCACAATGAAGACGGCGATCCGTATCTGCGCGAACGGTGCTTCCTCGTGGACGTTCAGCCTGTCGGCAAGCCAGGCTTCGTGAGTTTCTATTATCCGGGCTCGCTGCCCGGACATACTTTTGCCGCCAACCGCGCCGGCCTCGTGCAGGCTATCAACAATCTGCGCATCCGCACACCTGCTGCGGGTGTGCCGCGCATGATCCTCGCACGCGCCGTGCTCGACACGCGTTCACTCGACGAAGCCGTCAAGCTGCTGAGCGACGCGCCGCGTGCCAGCGGCTTTCATCACACGCTCGGGTGCGTGGGCGACACCCGCCTGTTGAGTATCGAAGCAACCGTGCGACGCTGCTCGTTGGTCGCCGATACGCCGCGGTTCGGTCACGCGAATCACCTGATTCACGACGGTTGCGACAGCGAAGCGCAAATCGTGACCGACTCGTCGCGCGATCGCCAGACACGCGTCGACGCTCTGCTGCCGGCGCTTCGCACGCCGGTTGCAGATGACGCGTTGCTACGCGTACTGCAAGACCGGGCGCCCACTGGCCTGCCTATTTACCGTGACGATCCACGCGATCCCGACGACGAAAACACCTTGGCCACAGCACTGTTTCGCATCGAAACAGACGGTGTGGCGATGCAGGTCTATCGCCAAGGGCATTGTGCCTTCGACACTTTTATTCCCTTGGCGACGCATTCGAACGCCGCCTTTTGACCGCGATCACGCGATAAGGAATCCTATGTCTACCGTGTTTCACCGTGCACCGAAGCAAACACTGCCGGTCGCCGTAGCGGGCGACGGCATCGAAATTATCGATTCCACCGGCAAGCGCTATATCGATGCATCCGGCGGGGCCGCGGTCTCGTGCCTCGGCCATAGTAACCAGCGCGTGATCGATGCGATCAAGCGCCAGTCCCAGCAATTGCCTTACGCGCACACCTCGTTCTTTACGACGCAAGTGGCGGAAGAACTCGCGGACCGGCTGGTGGCGAGCGCGCCGCAGGGCCTGGATCACGTGTATTTTGTGTCGGGCGGCTCGGAGGCGATTGAGGCGGCGCTGAAGCTGGCGCGCCAGTATTTCGTCGAGAAGGGTGAACCGCAGCGCCGTCATTTCATCGCGCGGCGTCAGAGCTATCACGGCAATACGTTGGGTGCGCTGGCGATTGGCGGCAATGCATGGCGCCGCGAGCCGTTCCTGCCCATCCTGATCGAAGCGCATCATGTGAGCCCGTGCTACGCGTATCGCGAACAGCGCGCTGATGAAACCGAAGAGGCCTTTGCGCAACGGCTTGCCGATGAGTTGGAAGAGAAGATCCTCGAACTCGGCGCCGACACGGTGGCGGCCTTCGTCGCGGAGACGGTGGTGGGCGCAACCGCCGGCGCCGTGCCGCCGGTACGCGAGTATTTTCGCAAGATTCGCGCGGTCTGCGACCGCTATGGTGTGCTATTGATTCTCGACGAGATCATGTCGGGAATGGGGCGCACCGGCTATCTGTACGCATGCGAAGAGGATGGCGTGGCCCCCGATCTGCTGACCATCGCCAAGGGTCTTGGAGCCGGTTATCAGCCGATTGGCGCGACGCTGGTCAGCAAGCGCGTTTTCGACACGATCGTCGGCGGCTCGGGCTTTTTCCAGCATGGTCATACGTATATCGGGCATGCAACGGCGTGCGCCGCCGCACTCGAAGTGCAGCGCGTGATTGCCGAAGACAAGCTGCTGGACAACGTTCAGGCGCGTGGCGAACAGTTGCGTGCACAACTTCGCGAGCACTATGCGCAGCATCCGTATATCGGCGATGTGCGCGGGCGTGGTTTGTTCGTCGGCGTTGAACTGGTTCAGGATCGTGCGTCCAAGATCCCATTCGATGCGAAGCTCAAACTGCATGCCGCAATCAAGCGTGAGGCGTTTGCGCGTGGCCTGATGGTATATCCGATGGGCGGCACGGTCGACGGCAAGAGCGGCGATCATGTTTTGCTCGCGCCGCCGTTTATCTGCACGGCGCACGATATCGACAATATCGTCAGCCGTCTCACCGACGCGATCGACGGTGCGCTGGTTTCAACCGGCGTGCGCGCTGCAGCGTAATCGCCGACGGGCGCTTCATTATTTGCGGGAGTTTTCATGACTGACCGTTCGCCGCGTTTCGACGCATCGAATGCCACGCCAGAGCAGAAGGCCGTACTCGACGAGATCCTGTCCGGTCCGCGTGGCAACCTCAACGGCCCGTTCCTGGGCTGGATTCACAGTCCCGAGCTTGCGCAGCAGGCCCAACGACTGGGTGCGTTCTGCCGCTACCGCACGGGCTTGCCGCTGCGCCTGTCGGAACTGGCGATTCTGGTGACGGCGGCGCGCTGGCAGGCCCAGGCCGAGTGGTATATCCACTATCCGATCGCGCTCGAAGCGGGTGTCGCGCAGGTTGACGCCGAGGCAATTCGTCTGGGGCGGCAGCCGTCTTTCGCCAATTCCGACGATGCGCTGATCTACGCTTTTGCTAGCGAGCTATATGACACGAAGCGCGTGTCCGATGCGACTTATGCGGCCGCCGTGACGCGCTTCGGGCATGAGGTCACCATCAATCTGGTCGGCTTGCTCGGCTATTACGCGCTCGTCGCCATGACGCTGAATGTGTTCGATATGCGGGCGCAAGGGCAGGAAACGTTGCCGTTTGCGGAGTGAGGAAGGGCGATACCCGCGAGCCGTGAGCGCCCCACGTCATCCACGTGAAGCACTTGAATTTCGCCCCAGGCTACGCGCCCGCGCCCAGATCCGCCAAGAAGTCCTGAGCCCGTTCCGACAAGTCGGGCACCAAGTTCAGCGCGTGGGTGGCGGCCATCGCGACCCGCGGACGCGCGGACTTCTCCAGTCCGTCGACAGCGGACGACAACCACTCCGGAAACTTCTCGACGAGCGCGTCGATCAACACGGCGGCCTGCCGGCGGTCCTTGTCCGCCTTGAGCGCGTGCGACGCCGTACGCAGGGTGCTGACGATCAGCTTGTGAAGGGCGAATCTCGCTGGGTCTGGCAACATCACCGGGATCGCGTGTTCCTTGCCAAGCACAAAGCCGGGTGCAGGGTTCGACATTAAATACCTGAAGTGCGGTAACCCGGTTGCATAAGCGCGCAAGTGGGGCAGCGCCTTCGTCTCGTACGCCTCCGTGCCCGGCACGAGCAAGTCCACCTTGAGGGGCTGTCCACGCGCCTTGAATGAGGTGGAGGGCTTACGCGAGTCCAGTTCCGGTACTTCGAGAAAGGGCAGGCTGCTCTCACGCAGGATATCCAGAAAGCTGCGCTCTTCCGGGATTGCCACGGAAATAGTGCCCGCGCTGCCGATGTCGATGTCCTCTGTGCGGTAGTTCGCAGGTAGCCGGACACCGAGGCTATTCAGCAGCGAGCCAAACGCATGGGAACCGACCAGCACGCCGCCGTGGCCGAAGATCCCAGCGTTGAAGAGCGTGGCGATGGTGAGCGCCGAAGAATTGTCGGCAGCCGCGAAACCTGCCTTGCGCAGAACCTGCACATCCGCGCCCAAGGTGCGCATCTCCGCGCTTTCGAGCAGTTTCGCTTCGAGCGCAGCCTCGGTAGCCGGTTCTCCGGCGCGGCCCAGCGAGGTTTCCTTGTGTTTTCCCGACGCCAGATACACCCTCCAGTAGGTGTATGTTTTCCCGTCGACGGTCTTTTTGGCGGCGGAGCCGGGCGAATGCAGCGGCACGAGCGCCTGCGTGCTTGCGCGCTCGGTGACCGAAGAGTAGAGCGTCTGGAGTGCGTCGTTGTGGAAATCGACCATGGCGATCCGTTCCTTATACCTTAGGATTAAATGGTAGGGTATAAGCAGGGCTTGGTCAAATTTATACCTCACGATCTAATCAGAAGGGATAATTCGCCCGACGCGTTCTACCTTGGGTCTAGACGGTGAACCCCCTTCTCAACCAGTCCCACTCCCACCGCCAAGCCACTCCACTCGGCCCAGCTTCGAGCCTCACATTGGCCGACGTCGACTCCAAGAAGCGCCTATCATGAAGTCCGGTCTACGCCCGCGCCTGTCGCGCTGCGTAGCACTCTCGATCGATGCCGATGCCGCAAGAAACCCGGGCTGGACCGTTGCGGCGGGCGTCATGGTCGAATGCACGGCAACACCGGCAGGGCACAAATTGGAGAGAGCGATGAAGCGCAAGGCATCAGCGGTCTGGCAAGGCGGCCTGCAGGACGGTAAGGGTACGATTTCTACTGATAGCGGGGTTCTGAAGGACACCCAGTATTCGTTTGCGACGCGTTTCGAGGACGGTATCGGCACCAACCCGGAAGAGCTCATCGCGGCTGCCCATGCTGGGTGCTTCTCGATGGCGCTGTCGGCTGAACTGGGCAAGGTGGGCATCAAGCCGGAACGCATCGGCACCACGGCAACCCTGACGCTCGACAAGGCCGACGGTGGCTTCGCGATTACCGCCGTCCATCTGGACGTCAAAGTGAAAATCCCCGGTGGCGACCGGGCTGCGTTCGAAAAAGCCACGGCGGATGCCAAAGCGGGTTGCCCGGTGTCGAAAGTGCTGAAAGCCACCATCACCATGGATGCGACGCTCGAAACCTGAGCGTCATCTGAGCGAAGCATCGCCATGCTGGCGGATCATTAGCATCGCCGCCTGAAGCGGAAACAAGAATGGCCCGGAATGCTCCGGGCCATTCATTTGCCAAACAGCATACTGCCGGCTATTACATCGGCGGCGCGACGCCATCCTTTTCGACCACTACCCGTTGCGCCACAAATGCGCCCTGCGCCGCAGGTGTCGCGACCACGAACACCTTTTTGCCCGGCGTCAGGTCCGTGCGTGCTGCCGGCGTGAACGTCACGATAGGCACGTTCTCCGGTACCGTCACCACATTGTTGCCACCTTTGTACGACAGCTTCAGATCGCGGCCGCTGGTGCCTTCAACAACCGTATCGACGTTCGCGTTTGTCATCGAGCTGTTGGGACCCAGGTCCCATGCATAGTGGCCTTCGCCGGTGCCGCGCGCCGATTCCGGAAACACCACCACTTCGGTGGCGGTCAGCTTGCCGTCGGTCCCCGTGGTGGCGGCCGTGCCGATGAACGAGCCTTGCTTGATGTCGGCAAGTTGCATCGCCTTGACCGCCGAGATGCCGACAGTGGGCGCCACGTTGATAGAAACCGTATCGCCGCTGCGACGATGCACCTGCAGGACGTCGCCGTTGAGCGAGACGATTTCGCCGCGAATGCGCGAGGGTTTGACAGCAGGCGTCTGGGCAAGCGCGACGCTCGCGAAAGCGAGCGCAGCAAGCGAAACGCCGAGTTTCAGGCGGATAGACATGGAATCTCCGTGCAGTGTTGTCAGTTGAAGAAAGGGATGCTGCTCAGGAACCGCCGAACCAGTTGTAGCCCTGGTTCTCCCAGTAACCACCGGGGTAATCGTTCGTCACGGTGATCGCGACGATATGTTTGGGATTCTTGTAGCCGAGCTTGGTGGGCATGCGCAGCTTCATCGGAAAGCCGTATTTCGGCGGCAGCACCTGGCCGTCGTAGGTGAGCGTGAGCAGCGTCTGCGCGTGCAGGGCAGTGGGCATGTCGATGCTCGTCCAGTAGTTGTCCGCGCAATGCAATGACACATAGCGTGCCGTCGTGTCCGCGCCGGCGCGTTTGAGGAAATCGGCAAAGCGCACGCCGCCCCAGCGGCCGATCGCGCTCCATCCTTCAATGCAGATGTGCCGGGTGATCTGGTCCTGCTGCGGCAGGGCGTGCAGCTCGTCGAGCGTCCACACCCGTTTGCCGTTTGCACGACCGCCTACCTGAAGCCGGTACGTGGCCGCGTCGACCTCGGGCACATCGTCGATGTCATAGAACGCGTTAAATGGAAACGGCCGCGTGATCATCGATTCCGGATAGGTCGGCGCCATCTTGTTCGGGTCGAACAGCAGGGCCTGCACGTCGTCGTTGAAGAACGAGATCCTGCGCAACATCGTATTGACCGACTTGTCGCTGCTCAGATCGCAGCCGGACAACAAGGCGAGTCCTCCGAGCGAGAGAATCCGCTTGCCGAGCAGACGGCGCGCCGGGTCCTTCAATTCCTTGTGGGCATCCTTGATGATGGAGTCGGCATGGGACGATAGCGTCGCGCCGGGTTCGCCGTTGCGTTTGCGAATCGCCATGGCTACCGTCCCCGAATCATCAGAAGCAGGGAGCGCGGCACCAGCGCGACCATCACGACGTGCACGGCAAAGAAGGCCACAAGCACGCTCATACAGACGAAATGCACGACGCGCGCGTTGTCATATCCGTCCATCAAGGTGCGCAGCAGCGGAAACTGCACGGACTTCCAGACAGCCAGTCCCGACAGCACCAACATGACGATATCGACGATGACAATCAGATAGGCCAGCTTCTGGATAGCGTTGTAACGGCTCAGGTCGCCATGAGTGAGGCGGCCGCGCAGGGCCGCGAGCGTATCGGCGGCGAGCGATTTGATACTGAGCGGCAGCAGTTTCCGGCGCAGCCGTCCTGAAGCAATATTGAGCGCGAGGTAGACGAGGAAATTCGCCACCAGCAGCCACATGACCGCGAAGTGCCACAGCAATGCACCGCCTAGCCAGCCGCCCAACGTGATGGCCGGTGGAAACTGCACGGCCGGAAAGATGGGCGAGGCGTCGTAGACCTGCCAGCCGCTCATCACCATCAGAACGACGGCTAGCGCATTAATCCAGTGTGTGACGCGAACCCAGACGGGTTGAATCGTGGTGTGACTCAAAGCAATCTCATCGTTGGTGGCAATTCACGCTGGAGGGGGCGCCAAAGCGCGTGCTGCGATCCGGAAGCACGGCCATGCACGCACCGCTCCCAGCGCGGTATCAGAGGGCGAACACCGTCTTCCCGGCGTTATTCCGTGGAGGGCAAAAAAGATTTCTTACAGAATGATCACGGCGTCGCGCCGTGCGGTAGATGCGGCGCCCAAGGTGCCACCGCGGTCGGTCTTGGCGGCGCAGCTCCGGCAAGACGCCTGCGGGTCTGAGCGCAACGCCTGCTGAAACTCAGTGTGACAACAGCACGACCCCTGCGCCCAGCAGACCTCCGCACACAGCGCAGGCCCACAGCAGGATCCGCGTGCGCCGGTATTCAACCCCGAGCTCGCGCATCAGATGCGCCTGCTGCCGCGAGCCGCCCGTGTCATGCTGGTGCTGCAGGTAGCGCACCGCGAGTTGCGGCACGCGCGGCAACATATGCGCCAGGTGCGGCAACTCCTGGGCGATGCGTTTGATCCAGCCGCGATGGTCGATATCACGCTGCGCGATGCCGGCCAGCACCGTGCGTGCCACATTCCATGTATCGACGCCCGGATGCAGGGCGCGCGCCAGCATCTCCGCCTGTTCAAACGAGCGCTGGGCGGTCGCGAGCCGCGGCGATACGGTGCCTTCGAAGGGCTGCACCGCATGCAGCAGATGATGAAACAGCGCGCCCGCCGTGCGGTCCTCGGGCTCGGCCGCGAAATGCGCTTCGCTGCGTCGGCGCAGCTCGGCTTCCAGCACCTCCGTGCGGGTTGTTTGGTCGACGTGGCCGGCGTCGTGATGCAGCTCGGCGAGGCGCGCGTAGTCCTGATCGAACAGGGCCGTGGCGCCATGCACGAAGAATTCGCGTTCGTGCGAGGAGAGACTCGACATCGCGGCAAATTCGGCTAGCACGATGCGGCCGAGCGTGTCGGGTTCGATGCTCACGCGTACATGCGCGGAGTCGAACGTCGCGTGAAAGAAGCCGTGCTCGAAGGCCTGCTCGGTGACAACCTCGACAAGGTGCGTCGCCAGTGCCGCGAGCTTGACGCGATGCTCGAGCAGGCCGGGGAGGTCGGTAGCCGCCAGCGTCTCGATGTGCTGCACCGCCAGCGTATGCGTGCTGCATAACTCCCAGATCACCTCCGGCACGGCAAGGCGCTTGTCGCCTTCGAAGTGATGGCCCGTCTGACTCAGATTGGCGGCCTCGGCACGCAGGTCGAAGCGCCGCAGCACGTCCTCGGTGAAAGACTGCGCGAGCGCGCGGACCTGCAGGCGGCGCGCGCTGCCGGAGAGTTTTTCCAGCCAGCGCGCCACCCAGCGCAGCAATGCGAGTTCGTCGCCGATCTGCTGGATCTGGGCCGCCCGGACGAACTTGATCGCAATGTCACGGTGGCCGTTCACCGGCACGGCAAGGCGGGCGACGTGGGTCTGTTCGGCGAAACCGCTCTTCGCCGGGATCAGGTCGATCTGCGCGAAGAGTCCCGTCAGCGGGCGCCCGAGCGCGCCCGCGAGCGCGGCCTCGACCTGCTCCGGAGGCAGCGGCTCTTCCATGCGGCCAATCGCATCGAAAGTGTCATGCAGGGTGCCGGTGGCGAGTTCCGGGCGTTCCGCCAGGGTCTGGACAAAGTTGCTGGCGAGCGGCCCCAGTGCGGGCAGCATGCTATGCAGGCTGTTGCGGCCGCCTTCGGTGGCATGCACACGCTTCACGAGCGTGATCATCCAGTGCAGCTTGTGCTCGCGTGGCGCCGCGAGCCAGATCAGACGCGCGCCGAAGCGCAGCGCATGGTAAAGCAGTAGTAATCGGCGAAACAGTGGTGGCATGGGCAGATCGTGTGACGCAGCGCGCATCGGACAATGCGAAGCAGCCTGAGCCGTGAGGTTAGCAGGGAAGCGCCGCAACAGGCGCATCCTCGCGCGGCTTCTACTACCGTACTACAATACGGCGCACTCCTGAACCTAAGTGCGCCGCTTGCCGGCCGTCTACCGATGCTCGCTGAACAACGTCATCAATACATTCTCGCGCAAGTCACCAAGAACGGCGCGTTGTCGGTGGCTGAGCTGGTGCGCGAACTCAACGTGTCGCGCGAAACGATCCGGCGCGATCTGAATACCCTGGCCGGCCGCGGCCTGATCGTGACGACTCACGGCGGCGCGCTGTCGGGCGACCGCCGCGAGCCGGATCTGGACGTTCGCGAAGCGGCCAATGCCGGTGCCAAGCGGGCTATCGGCGAACGCGCGGCCGAACTGGTACCGGACGGCGCTTCGCTCATCATCGACTCGGGTAGCACCACGCAAGCTGTGGCGCGGGCACTGACCGGGCGGCACCGCCTTACCGTGTATACGAATGACTGGCGCATCGCGCTGTTACTGGGCCGCCGGAACGACAATCGCGTCACCTTGCTGGGCGGCGAGCTCTCCGAGAACGAGGACGCTACGTTCGGCCTCGACACGGTGCATCAATTGACGCAGTACCACGCGGATTTCTCCTTCGTCGGCGCGGGCGGTATTTCACCGGATGCCTGTCTCACCGATTACACGCGCATGGCCGCCGAGGTGCGTAGCCGGATGATTTCGGCTGCAAACCTGGTGGTAGTCGTCGCGGACAACTCTAAGTTTGGACGGGTCACGCCGGTCCGTATCAACGGCTTCGAAAGCGCGCGTTATCTGGTGACCGAGCTGGCGCCGGACCGCACGCTCGCCAAGGCGATCGCCGCGCGTGGGCCGGAACTTCTGATCGCTTGATCGATTCCTGGGTGCCCCTGCGCGCGGCAGTCTCATTTAACGCTCAGCCCGAGGCAGGCCAGCGTGCGGCCAATCGCAGCGACCGCGTTGTGCATTTCGTTGGCGTCGATCGCGCCGATACAGCCCACCCGGAAGGTCTCCACCTGGGTCAGCTTGCCTGGATACAACACATAACCTGCCTCGCGCACGGCCGCATAGAAATCCGCAAAATTCCACGCCGGATCGCGCGGCGCGTGGAAGGTCACGATGACCGGCGCCTGCACTTCCGGCTTCAGAAACGGCTCGAAACCGAGCGCCCTCATGTCCTCGATCAGTGCCGCACAGTTGCGCATGTAGCGCGCGCCGCGGGCGGGCTGGCCGCCTTGCGCGAGGAACTGGTCGAGCGCGCTGCGCAGCGCGGCGACAACGTGTGTGGGCGGCGTGAAACGCCACTGCGTGGTCTTCTGCATGTACGCGCATTGGTCCTGCAGATCGAGCGCGAGCGACGGCGAACGGCCCGCGGCGGCTTCCAGCACGCTGCGGCGCACAATCACAAAGCCCATACCCGGCACGCCCTCCAGACATTTGCCGCTGGCCGACACCAGCGCGTCGATACCACCTTTGCGCAGGTCGATTGGCAGGGCGCCGAACGAGCTCATGGCGTCGACAATCAGGCTCTTGCCGTGCCGCTGACACACTGCGACGATATCGTCGAGGGGATTGAGCAGGCCCGCGCTCGTCTCCAGATGCACCTGGGCGACATGGGTAATGCGCGAGTCGCGGTTGAAGGCGTCCTCGATCGCCGCCGCGCTGACCGGCTCATCCTCGCGCAGCGGCAATTCCACATACGAAATGCCCATCCGCTGCAGGATGCGGATGAGGCGCACGCAATAAGCGCCGTTGTTCGGCACCAGCACGCAGCCTTGGCGCGGTACCAGCGTGCCGATGGCCGCTTCGACTGCAAACGTGCCGCTGCCCTGCAAAGGCACACAAACATAATCATTTTCGCCGTGTACGATCTCGACCAGGTCGGCGCACACGGTCTGGGTCATCCGGTTGAAGGCGGCATCCCACGAACCCCAGTCGCGCAACATGGCCTGGCGGGTGGCGGGTGAGGTTGTCAGCGGTCCCGGGGTGAGCAGGATCGGGTCGTTTCCAGTGATCACACAGCCTCCGTTGTCAGATGAACAAAGTTTTTTATCAGCCGTTAGGTTTGCATATTATTGGCGAATTGTGTCATTTGTTGGAATTCGACAGAATGGTCACGGCGCTGTCACGGAAATCTGCAATCCTTGCCGTGCCCGTTCAGGCAAGGCAGGCAGCGCCGAAGTGGTAGGTTTGCTGTAAGTCTGGCTGGAGAGGAAGCAGCAAGGTTGTCAGCAATCTGCAATCGCACGAACCTGGCAATCTGCTGTGGGCAAACGTAAATCGGCGCGGCGCTACCGCCGTCAAATCAAAACAGGTATCGGGTTTCCCCGACCGTCTGGTTTTTGCCTTTCGGAGAGAACGACATGAAAAAGACGAATCACCTTCGCGCGACTGCCAGCATTGTCCGCAAAACCTTGCCGGCACTCGTGGTGGCTGCTGCATTCGGTGGCGCGGCGCTGCCCGCACAGGCCGCCGACGCGGTGGTGCTGTACTCGGCCGACGGCCTCGAGAACCTCTACAAAGACGTGCTGCCGGGCTTTGAAAAGCAGGAAGGCGTCAAGGTCAACCTTGTAATCGGCGGTAGTGGTGAAGTGGTGAACCGCGCGACCATCGAAAAGGACGCTCCGAAGGCCGACGTGATCGTTACGCTGCCGCCGTTCATCCAGCAGGCAGATCAGGCCGGCCTGCTGCAGGCCTATCAGAGCGCCAACTACAAGAATGTGCCGACCATCGCCAAGGCCTCCAACGGTACGTGGGCGACCTTCGTGAACAACTACTTCTCGTTCGCGATCAACCCGGACGTCGTAAAGACCCAGCCGAAGACGTTCGCTGACCTGCTGCAACCGGATTACACCGGCAAGGTCGCGTACTCGAACCCGGCAACCGCCGGCGACGGCATGGCTGTGATCATCCTCACGACCTCGCTGATGGGTGAAGACAAGGCGTTCGACTATCTGAAGAAGCTGGAACAGAGCGCCAAGTTCCACACCAAGGGCACGGGCTACCTCGACGTGCTGCTTTCGCGCAACGAAATCTCGGTCGCCAACGGCGACCTGCAGATGGATCTGGACGACGCAGCCAATGGCGGCCTGTCGCTCAAGCCGATTTTCCTGGCCGCAGCGCCGGGCGGCAAGCCGACGACGTTCCAGTTGCCGTACGCGATCGGTCTGATCAAGGGCGGCCCGAACCAGGCTGAAGGCAAGAAGCTGATCGACTACCTGATGTCGAAAGAAGTGCAAGCCAAGGTGCCGGACATCTTCGGTATCCCGGGCCGCACCGACGTGCCGCTCGCCGGCAAGAACGGCGAAGCGGTGAAGCAGGCGATTGCCGGCGTGAAGCTGATTCCGGTGGACTGGAACCAGGTCATGGCGAAGAAAGCTGACTGGGCTGCACGCTGGAAGAACGACGTGATCGGCAATTCCGGCAAGCAGGTGGAAGTCGTCAAGCCGGCGCAGTAAGTCTCGCAGCACGCCTCGCCGCGCCGCTGCCGGTGGGTTGGCTCGATGCAGAGCTGACTCGCTGGCCGTCCGGGCGAGGCTTTTACCCGCAATACCTTAGTTGGAGGATGAATCCGGTGAATACCGCAACTCTTGCCCCTGGCGCGCTCGGCGCCTCACCGGAGGCGCTCGCTGCGGCGCAGCCGGGCACGCCGGGCGGCGTGCAGATCGAGCATCTGACTGTGCGCTTCGGTACGCGCACGGTGCTCGACGACCTGTCGTTGAACATCGAGCGCGGCGAATTGTTGACGGTGCTCGGACGCAGCGGTTGCGGCAAGACGACCTTGTTGCGTTTTATCGCCGGATTCATCGAAGCGGACGGACTGGCCGGCACCTTAACGGTGGCCGGTCACGACCTCACGCACGTGCCGCCGCACAAGCGCAATCTGGGTCTGCTGTTTCAGAGCTATGCGCTGTTTCCGCATCTCTCGGTGTTCGAGAATGTGGCGTTCGGTTTGCGCGCGCGCCGCGAGTCGTCCAAAGAGATCGCCCGCCGCGTGGCGGAGGTCCTTAAGCTGGTGCAACTGGGTGACGCTGGTCATGTCATGCCCGCGCAATTGTCGGGTGGCATGCAGCAGCGCGTGGCGCTCGCGCGTGCGCTTGTGATCGAGCCGGATGTGCTACTGCTCGACGAACCTCTTTCTGCACTCGACGCCAATCTGCGCGCGTCGGTGCGCTCCGAACTGAAGGCGTTGCATGAGCGCCTGCCGAATCTGACGATCGTCTGCGTGACGCACGATCAGGACGACGCGCTGGTCCTGTCCGACCGCACGTTGCTGATGCGCGAGGGGCGTATAGCGCAACTCGGTACGCCGCAGCAACTATACGACCAGCCGAACGACGGCTTCGTCGCGCGTTATCTCGGCGCGGCCAATCTGCTGCCGCCGCAGGTCGCGTTTTCGATGGGCGATTCGCGCTATAACGAACGTGGTCGCGTCGCGTGTCTGCGTCCCGAGGCGCTGCGGATCGTCCCGCTCGGCGAAGGGCACTTGCATGGCGTGATTACGTCGGTCGAATGGTATGGCGCGGTGCTGTCGGTATCGGTCGTCCTCGATGCGATGCCCAACGAGCCCGTGCTCGTCACGATGCAGCGCGGCCACGGCATGTCGCCCGAGAAGGGCGCGCGTATCTCCTTGCGCTATGAGGCAGACGATGTCGTCCTTATCAACCCCTGATAGCCCCGACGCGCTCGGCGACGCGCAGCGCGCCGCCACCTTCGCTTCGCATGCGGCCGCTGTGCGCCGCCGCGAACGCGCGGCGCAATGGCATTTGCTTTTCCTCGCCGTGATGGTGCTCGGACCGCTGGTGATCTATCCACTGGTGCGCCTTGTGTTGCTGAGCTTGACCGGCCCGCATGGGGGATTCGGTTTTCAAGCCTACGGCGCGTTCTTCGGCAATCCCGAAACGCGCGGCGTGGTCGGCACCACGCTGTGGATCCTGTTTGCGAGCGCAGGTCTCGCGTCACTGCTCGGCGTGGCGCTCGCCTCGCTGCTGTTTTTCAAGCCGTTTCCCGGCGCGCGGCTCGTGACGCGTTTTCTTGAATTGTTCGTCGCGTTTCCGTCGTTTCTCGTGGCCTTCACGCTGATCTTTCTGTACGGCTCGCAAGGTTCGGTCAGTATCGGACTGCAGCGCCTGTTCCACCTGCAGACGCCGCCACTCGACTTCCTGTTCGGCGCGGGCGGGGTGATTCTCGCTGAAGTGGTGTTCTACGCGCCGTTCGTCGTCCGTCCGACGCTCGCTTCGTTCGCGACGCTCGACATGCGGCTGATCGAAGCCGCCCGCAGTCTCGGCGCGAACGGCTTGATGGTGGCGTTCAAGGTGATCCTGCCACTGGCGTGGCCAGGCATCGCGGCCGGCACGATCCTTTGCTTCCTGCTGACCTTGAACGAGTTCGGCATTTTGCTGGTGCTCGGCAGTGCGCATCTGATTACGCTGCCGGTGGCGATCTACAGCTCCGCGACCGTCGATCTGGATTTGCCGACCGCGGCCGCCGGTGCGGTCGTGATGCTGATGATGTCTTTGTCGCTGTATGCGTTGTACCGCCAGGTCAACCGACGCAAGGTTAGAGGAGCACGGTAATGGCCGTCGAACTGGATCCCACTGTATTGCCGGTCATGCACAAGCGTGCGCGTCCGGTGCAGCGCAGTTTCCTCACGCGCCTCGCGGGTGGCGTGTTCATGGCGTTCGCCGCATTGCTGTGCTTCTGGCTGTTCGTCTTGCCTGTGGTGGTGGTGGCGCTGTCAAGCGTGGCCTCCCATTGGTCGGGCACGATCTTGCCCGACGGTGTCAGCATGCGCTGGTTCGAGCGGCTCGGTTCAAGCGATTTCGATGCGCTCAGCACGAGCCTCGAGATCGGCTTCGGAGTGGCAGTGCTCGGCACCATCGTCGGGCTTTGGCTGGCGCTGGCGCTCGAAGGGCGCGACCGTCGCGGGCTGGGCGCGTTCGTCGACACGATCGCGATGATGCCCAATGGCGTGCCGAGTGTCGTGCTTGGGCTGGCCGTGCTGATTGCGTACCACAAGCGTCCGCTCGATCTATCGAGCTCGGCGGCGATTGTCGTGTTCGTGCAGCTTGCGCTGGTGCTCCCGTTTTGCTACCGCTGCGCGGCCGCAGCGTTGCGCCCGGAACTGACGATCCTGCGCGAGGCTGCCGCGAGCCTCGGCGCGCCGCCTGCGATGGTGCTGCGCCGTGTCGTTCTGCCGCAACTGGTGCCGGCCATCCGCGCGAGTCTTGCGCTCGGCTTTGCGCTCTCGCTCGGCGAACTGGGCGCGACGCTCACCGTCTATCCGCCAGGATTCGCGACGGTGCCGATCGTCGTGGTCGGCCAGGTGGAGCGCGGCTACTACCTGCCGGCCTCCGCTCTCTCGCTGATCCTGCTGCTTGTCTCACTCGCTGCGCTGCTTCTGATCGCCGCACGGGTTCCGCGTCGCCGGGTCGACTGACCGGCGCATTGCCCTGACTTCCGGTGTTGAGTGCCAAGTTGGAATTCAACACACGTAGATGTGGCAAAAAATGTCGAAATGACCGAAAATATGGAAACAGCCTCAGCCGATCCGATTGACGTCGTACGCCGGCATTCACTCACGGCGCTGGTTCGTGACGAGATTGAGCGAAACATCATTGAGGGCGCATTGGTTCCGGGCGCCAAGCTCAATGAGGCGGACTGGGCCGCGCGTCTGCAGGTGTCGCGCGGGCCGGTGCGCGAAGCGTTCCGCGCGCTCGAACAGGCAGGCCTCGTGAGGACCGAAAAGAACCGCGGTGTGTTTGTGCGGGTCGTATCGCTCGCGGAGGCTAACGAGATTTACGCCGTGCGGGCCGTGCTGGAAGAGGCGGCGTGCCGGATGCTGGCGTCGAGCATCGACGCAGCGCAACTGGCGGGTCTGCGCAAGCAGCTCGACGCGATGCGCCGCGCGCTCGACACGCATGACCATGACGCCTACGCGCGCGCCAATGTGGCATTCCACGACGGCATCGTGGCGGCGGCGGGCAACGGCAAGCTGTATGAGACGTACCGGCGTCTCGTGGGCGAGTTGAGTCTGTTCCGGCGCGCGGCGCTGGTCGTACACGCCGACGCGATGGAGCGCTCGCTAGCCGAGCACCGCGCCATCCTGACGGCGCTCGCGTCGCGCGATGCGGACCATGCCGCCGCGCTGATGCATGCGCACGTGAACGGCGGCTTGCAGCGGGCGCGCGAGGCTTATCAAGCGGCCGACCCGCTTGAACCGGCTGGACAGCGGAGCATGTCGCCGTTGTCAGCCCCGATCGACGAAGAACGCGCGTAACCGACGCGCAGGGAAGAGAACGATGTCTATCCAGTCCGAGCAGAACGAGCATAGCGTTGAAGTGAATGGCCGGAGTTACCGGCTGTCGCCGAAGCCCACGGTCGTTGTCTGCGTCGACGGTTGTGAGTACGACTATCTTGAAGCGGCGATCGCGGCGGGCGTTGCCCCGTTCATCGGCAAGATGCTGACAGAGGGCACGGCGCTCAAAGGCGATTGCGTGATTCCCTCATTCACCAACCCGAACAACCTTTCGATCGTGTGCGGCGTGCCGCCTTCGGTGCATGGCATTTGCGGCAACTACTTCTGGGATCCGCAAGCCAAGGGCGGCGAGGGCGCGGAAGTCATGATGAACGATCCCGCCTACCTGCGCGCGGGAACGCTGCTGGCAGCCGCTGCCGAGCAAGGTGCGGCGGTCGCCGTGGTAACGGCGAAAGACAAGCTGCGCCGTTTGCTCGGCTGGCAATTGAAGGGCATCTGTTTCTCGGCGGAGAAGGCGGACACGGTGACGCTGGAAGAAAACGGCGTCGCGGACGTGCTCGATCTGGTTGGCTTGCCGGTGCCGGATGTGTATAGCGCGGGGTTGTCCGAGTTCGTTTTTGCAGCCGGCGTGCGCCTCGCGCAAACGCGCAAGCTCGATCTGATGTACCTGTCCACCACGGACTATATCCAGCACAAGTGGGCGCCGGGCACGCAGGGCGCGAACGACTTCTACGCGATGATGGACGGCTATCTCGCGCAGCTCGACGAACTCGGCTGGGTGATCGGCCTGACCGCCGATCATGGCATGAATGCGAAGCACGATCCGCTGACCGGCGAGCCGAACGTGATCTATCTGCAGGACGTGATGGATGAGTGGCTCGGCGCGCGCAAGGCTCGCGTGATCCTGCCCATCACGGATCCGTATGTGGTCCATCACGGCGCGCTCGGCTCGTTTGCCACGGTCTATCTGCCGCATGATGTGAATGTGGGGCAGGTGATCGAAAGGATTCGCGGTCTTGAGGGTGTCGAAGTCGTACTGGACAACCGCGCAGCGTGCGAACGCTTCGAACTGCCGAATGACCGCGTCGGAGACATTGTGGTGGTCAGCACGCGCGACGTGGTGCTCGGCACGCGGCGCGAAGAACATGATCTCTCGGGACTGACGGTGCCGCTGCGTTCGCATGGCGGCATCTCCGAGCAGGTGGTGCCGTTGATCTTCAATCGGCATCTTGATGGCCTGGTCGAAGGCAAGCGCTTGCGCAATTTCGACGTGTTCGATCTTGCCTTGAACCACGTGGCGGCATCATGAATGCCGTGCTGACGGACCACCCGGCGTTTCGCGCCGAAGCCCTGCGCCTGAAGGGCGAGCGGGCGTCGCGCGAACGCACGCTCGACGTGTTCGATCCGTATACCGGATTGCGCGTCGGCACGGTACCGTTGGCAAGCATCGATGATGTGCGCGCCGCGTTCGAGTACGCCGGAGCTTACCAGGCGAAACTCACGCGCTACGAGCGCTCGCAGATTCTCGAACGCGCGGCCGGCTTGCTGCGCGAGCGTGCCGAGGCGGCTTCGGATCTGATCTCGCTCGAATCCGGGCTCTCGAAGCAGGATTCGCGTTACGAGATCGGGCGCGTTGCTGATGTGTTCAAGTTTGCGGCGATCGAGGCGTTGCGCGACGACTGCCAGAGCTTTTCGTGCGATCTGACGCCGCACGGCAAGAAGCGCCGTGTGTTACTCTTCTCTTGTGCCGCTTGTCAGCCCCCCGGCGACACGCAGCAGTCCGCGACGCTTGATCGCAAACGGCCACAGTGCATCGAGGCGGGTGCCTGAGCGGACAAGGACGACGTTGATCGCCGCACCTTGCTGCATGGCGATGGATGCAGCCAGTTCGCAGTATTCATATGAATCACACAGCGAGGCATCTTCCGCATCCCGGGTGAGCGCGAGCCACATCTGGCGCAATGCCCTGAACTCGCTGACCGACCGTACGGTCACCACTTCGTGGGCAAATTCTGCAGGCTCGCGGGCGAGCGGTAGATCCACCAGAGCATGGTTTGCCATTTCACTCCTTTGTCTCAAGGGAAACGCGAAGCGGGCCGTGCATGCTCGTTCGGTCTTCTCCATTTGAGCAGGCCGCGCCTGTTTTACTCAGTGGGCTTTCGCACAATATCGTGAAATGCAGTCGCGAATCTGTGTCCTCGGCCACAGACGTTTCGGAAGAGCCGGTATCAAATCCACTTGCTCGACCTTCGTTCTGCTTTTCCGTAGGCGGGAATTTGCGGCGCCAGGACGGGCTGAGCGCGACCGGTCGGAAGGGGGATTGCCGGGCTGCTTTCAATGTGGCGCGGCAGAAATGTGGCAGGCGGCACGTAAACGGGTCCGGCTCCGTCAGGTTTCGACCGGTAATTCAGACGCATGCTGGGGGCAACTTGAAAAAATCTCTCGTAATCGCGCTTCTGGCGGTAGCCGTGGCGAGCATTGGCGCACTCACCTTTGCTGGTGACGACGCGCCAGTCCACAGGTCGGTTCAGGCGTTGACCAGCGCTACGGCCCAGATATCGAACCTGGGCATGCATACAATCCCTGTCTCAGCTCATGCCGATAAGCCCTCCGGCGCGGCGCCGCGAATTCCGTGCGGCACCGGTACGACCGGGATTTTCTACGGAATCAATGGGCATGTCCGATTGCCGGGTGTCTACACAAACACCAGCTACGCCGTGCAATTGTCTCAGCTGCGTGACTTGGGCATTGCACTGTATCGGCAAGACGTCTCGGACGAGGGGGAAGCCCAAATGGTTGCGCGCCTTGCGCAGGCCGCCAAGGCACAGTGCGTTGGCGTGTTCGTCGTCCTGACCCCGGATGCCCAGGGCAACCCGGACGAATCGGCAGCCTATCAGCAGGGCTACCGGCTCGGCCATGATTCTGCAATGACCCTGAAAGGTCTTGTGCAGTATTACGAGGTCGGCAACGAATACGACAACGACGCGATTCTGGACAGCAGAAGTGGTGACCAGCCGTCGGACTACGACAATGCCAGATTCGTCAAGGCACGGGGCGCGATCCGCGGGATGATCGACGGCGTCAGGAGTGCCGATCCGTCCGCGAAGATCATTCTTTGCGGCCTTAGCTGGTTGCACTTTGGGTTCTCGGACATGCTGCACACGGGCACGCAGCCGGACGGCAGCGGTGGTCACCCCATTCCACAGTGGAATATCACTGCGTGGCATTGGTATTCGGACATGCGCGATATCACCTGTGTCGGCGTAAGGGCCCCAGGTGGAGTTTGCCTCGGAGTCGACGTGTTGCAACACCTGAAGAGCACATACGGCAAGCCGATCTGGATCACTGAATTCGGTGTGCGGCCCGATAATACCGAAGATGACGCGGGTACCTTTCTGGTGGGGAAGAATGCACTGGGTGGCTTCGTGGAAAACGCCCAAAAGTACGATATTCAGAGCGTTGAGCTCTACGAACTATATGACGACCAGGACAACGGCGGGGACGGCAACTACGGCGTGATCACTAATAACGGTACAACCCGCAAGGGGCGTTATGACCAGGTCAGGGAGTTCATCCGGGCACACCCGGATCCGTGGAGTGGTTAAGCGGCCCAGGCGATTTCGTTGTAGATCGTTGGAATCCATAAAATTCAAGCCGCCCTGGGCGGCTTGATCCATGATCCGTTCCATCTCATCGTAGCGCTCGTCCGCTTCCCGCTGGTTGCTCATGTACGTTCGTAACATGTGCTCGTTCAGCGCCAACGTGGAAACGCAAAGTAGCCTCGACCGCTAACGTCGAGAGCGCGCCGACGATCTGCGCAAATCCGCCTGGACGTTAGCGCTCGTCAAATTGGCCACCGAGCCGAGCCGAGCCGCAAGATTCTGGTGATACAGCCGCGCGTACGCCATGGCGATGAAGGTCCAGGGCGCCAGATAGGCGAACTCCGGCACCGACACCATCATCATGACGCCAGTCGCGACGCAACATTGGCGCAAAGCCATGCCTTGCGGCTCCCAGTCCAGTCTGAACGCGGGATACAGTACGACGAATGCGACGAAAGCCGTGCCTACCACGCCCGTGTTCACGAGCAGGGTCGAGAACAGATCGGTAGAGCGAATATAGCCGAACCCTACGCCGAACAACTGGTTGGGAACGGTTCCGTCCAGCCACATGTTGATCGCCGCCGTAAAGTTGTCTGAGCGCTCCATTGCCGAATTGCTATCGACCTTGTCGGACACCATGAAGCGATACATGTCGGCGATATAGTCGCGCGCGAGGAATGCGATTACCAAAAGCACCAGCACCGTGATAGTCGCCTTGATTGGATCAAAGCCCAGCTTGCGCACGCGGATCGCGAGGTAACACAGATAGCCGATGAGCGCGGTTGAAGATGTACTCATGATGAGCGACGCGCCAATGATCCAGACCGGCAGCCGACTCTTTGCCCGAGCGTTGAAATACACCCAGAACGGGAACATCGAGAGCGCATACATGGACGGCTCTCCGGTAAGACTTTTGAGCCGCTGCACCGTGATGCCCTTGATATCGATCGTCTGGAAGGCGCTGCCGCTGAATGTGTCAGAGATATCCGCGCCCAGGTTTTGGCCGAAGCGCCGGTTCGAGACAAAGTCACCAGCCTGTCCGGTTAAAAGGAAGTAGACCACCTCGTATATACCGTACAGCGCGAATAGCGTTGCGGCGGCGAGCAGCCATCGGTCCCACGTGGGCTTGTAAAAGATATAGACGTAGCCGACGTAAAGAACAACGGCAGCCAGATAGAGAGATTGTGTGAACAGGCTGCTGCGCATCACAAAGGTACGCACGTCGAGGTAGTCGACCAACGTTACTTTCGTCAGGTCAGGTTCGAATGAGGTCGCCGCATCGGAGAGCTGGGTGGTGAACAGCATGAAAACCCAGATCAGAAGCGCGGCGAGCATGAAGTTGATATATCGCCTGCGGTCGGTGCCGCCGTACAGCAGGACGACCGGCAAAGAGAGAAAACACATCATATAGCCGACGGTCGTCCCCTGAATCGATGGAAAAAGCGAATACGAGGTGACGGGCATGGCAAATGCCCAGACGAAATAGTACTTGTCGGCTATGGAGTGAAATGTCTTCATCGTATGGCTGGAACGGGGCGGCATGATGGACCCAGGTTGGGCGGTGCGATTCCCGTGGTTCAAAAGGCGTACGCCCACACCAGATGCTTCGGGCGATGCAGCCAATGATTCGACTCTTTCGGCCTGGCGTATGTGCGTTGGAACACCCCTCAGCGTTGCAACTGACAGGCGCAGCGATTCGTCTGCACTAAGCGGACGTTGTGTGCGGCAACGCACACACTGCGTGTGAGCCCCTTGCCTCACAAACAACTCACCGATTGCCGATGGTGGGCAGTGTGTCTTCGGACACAGACGCGTGATTTCAATCGGTATCAAATCAATCCACGAAAGGTCACTGCGGATTTCGTCAATGCGATTTCCGTGACCCTGAGTGGGCGGCTCGTTATCGAGCTTGAGTCGCTGGTGGGACGTTGCCTGTTCGAGGACCGACAGCAGGCAAGCCGAACGAGTGAAGGGACGACTCGAAATCAAGCAGATTGGGGGGCAGTAAATGTCAAATTACCTAGCAGGTCTCGCCAGTATGTGGAGGAGTTTGCGTACCTGGCTGAGCAGCGTTGATCGCCCGCGTACTTCATTGTCATCCACCGGCGCCGCCCTGGTGTCTGTCCGGCAAGTGGTGAGCGTCCTCGCGATATGTTCGCTGGCCGCTTGCTCGATGGCCCCGGGGATGAGCTTTCGAGACAGTACCGGCAATACCGGTGCCTCGGATCGGACCACTGCAGGAGGGGGCGGAGCCAATGCCTCCGGATCGCAGACTGTACCGGCAGGCAACACGGTGGAGATCACCGATGATCTTGTCGCGAAGCAGCAGGCTGCCCTTCCCACGACTATCTCGCCCGAGGTCAAAAATCTGTTTGGCACACCACACCCCTATGTGCTCGGGCCAGGCGATGTATTGAGTATTGTCGTCTGGGACCATCCCGAACTGACTATGCCCGCAGTCGCAGGAGCGAATAGCGCCGACGCGATCGGAGCCGGGTCGGTGTCTTCTGGGTACACCGTCGACAATAACGGAAAGATCCAGTTCGCATATGTAGGAATGCTACCGGTACAAGGACTGACGGAATCCGAAGCTCGCGAGGCGCTGGCGACAAAGCTTGGGAAGTACTTGCGAGATCCTCAGGTTACGTTGCGGATACAGGTTTATCGCAGCAAGCGGGTGTACGTCGACGGAGAGGTGCGCACGCCGGGCCTGCAAATGCTCAACGACTCGCCTATGACTTTGCCGGAAGCAATCAACCGTGCAGGGGGGTTCACGACCACCGCAGACCGTTCGACGATCGGCGTGACACGTGGCGATCTGACCGTGAAGGTCAACATCCCAGACCTGATTGCGAAGGGCATAAATCCGTCGCAGATCCTTTTGCGCGACGGCGATATGGTTCGCGTCTTTGCGGCGTCTGACAGCAAGGTGTTCGTCCTCGGCGAAGTCGTCCACGCCTCCACGATCTCGCTCAACAACGGCAGGCTGACGCTTAACGAAGCGCTCGGCGACGCCGGCGGCATCAATCAGAATTCCGGCGACGCCAAGCAGGTCTATGTCGTGCGCGGCAAAGGCCAGCCCAAGCCGACTGTCTATCACCTCGATGCAAGTACGCCGGCCGCAATGGCGCTCGCGGACAACTTCGAGTTAAAGCCCAACGACGTAGTTTTCGTGGACGCGTCATCGCTCGTTCGGTGGAGCCGGGTCTTCAGCTTGCTGCTGCCGACCGGGCCGCCCGGTGCGCTCTCAACTTTCATACCGTAATGGCACTCGTGATCGGATTCACCTTTGCCTGGCCGCCTGTTAAAGGGAAGACTTGATATGAACGATAGACACTTGCCCGCCGAGATACCCGCCGCATCGATAGGCGCTATCGAGCCGCTCGGCCAGCCTCGTCCGATGGGTCACTTCGCAATGCCGCGCGCTGCTGCCGCAGCCCAGGAAGTGGCGCAGCCGTCGCAATTGCTTAGTACGCTTTATAGAGGACGTTGGATTATCCTCGGATCGACGGCGTTTTTTCTCCTGATTGGGATTGCGTATGCGACTTTCACGCAGCCGGTTTATCGCTCCGGGCTGCTGATACAGGTTGAGCCGAATCAGGATGCATTCAAGGATTCGATCGGCTCACCTCAGACACCGGCTGCATCAGCGGGGAATCCTCCGAGTGCGAGTGCGTCGACTGAAATCGAGGTGTTGCGCTCGCGGATGGTCATGTCGAACGCGGTCGAAAACCTCAAGCTCTATATCAAGGCGACGCCGCGCTATATCCCCATCGTTGGCTGGTTTATGGGAGCCCATTCAACTTCGCCGTCGAGCCCGCTTCCCGGCGGGTACGTGTACGGCAACGAGCGCATCGATGTTCCGCTTTTCGATGTGCCGGGTGTACTTGAAGACAAGGAGTTCCAGCTGACGCTGGGCACTGACGGTACGTATACGCTGAAGCATTCCGGCTCTTCGACCACCGCGGCGGTTGAGCTGGAGGGCAAGGTGGGGACGCTGCTGCGCAGCGACACGCCTGATGGGCCGCTGCAGTTGATGGTCGCGCGTGCGGTCGGGGAACCTGGCGCCAGCTTTACGCTGACGCGCCGGCCCAAGGTGGCGACCACCGAATCGCTGCAAAAACTGGTTAGCATCATCGAGCAGGGCAAGGACTCAGGCGTTATCGCGGCGACGCTAGACGGCCTGAACCCATTGCTGGTCAGTCGCATCCTCAACGAGATTGGCACCGCCTACGTCGAGCAAAATGCGAAGCGGAAATCGGAGGCCGCCGACAAGTCGATCAAGTTCCTCGACGAGCAACTTCCGCAGCGCAAGGCGCAGCTCGAGGACGCCGAGAGCCGGTATAACGCGTTTCGCGCCAAGCATGGTGCGGTCAACACGACCGAAGAGGGCACCACCTTGTTGCAGCAGACTGTCGCTGATCAAACGAGGATTGTGGAGTTGAAGGAGAGGCGTGACGATCTGTTGACCCGATTTGTCGAAGGGCATCCGGCGATCAAGGCGGTGGATGGCGAAATTGCCGAAGCGCAAGGTGCGCTCGCCGCGATTACCGCAAGAACGCGTGAGTTGCCGCTGATCGAGCAAAACGTCATTCAACTGCAACGCGATGTACAGGTCGACTCCGGCCTCTACACCAGTCTGCTGAATGCACGCCAGCAATTGACGCTCGTTCGGGCGGCGCGGGTACCTAACGTGCGGATTCTCGATCAGGCCGCGCCGGCGGAATATCCCATCAAGCCTCTGCGTGGTCTCGTGATAGCGGGAGCGGGGATATCGGGCGTGCTCATCGGTATTCTGCTGGCATTCTTGCGGCGACGGCTCATGGCCGGAGTCGAGGAGCCGGTGGACATCGAGTGGGATACGGGGCTTCCGGTCTTTGCGACGGTGCTGCGCAGTCAGCTCAGCTTCGAGAAATTGCGCAAGACATCGGAAGGGGCTCAGCTTGTACTCGCCCCATCGACTCCGCGCAACGAAGCATCGGTCGAAAGTCTACGTACGTTCAGGACAACGCTGCAATTCGCGTTGTCTGATGCGCCGGGCAGCGTCGTGTTGCTTACCGGACCTACTGCGGGCGTAGGAAAGTCGTTCTTGTCGGCGAACCTGGCGATCCTTTCAAGAGTGTCCGAAAAGCGCATCTTGCTGATCGACGCAGATCTGCGTAAAGGTGTTCTGCACAATCATTTCAGAGTGTCCCGCGGACCTGGTCTGGCGGACGCGATCCTCGGCTCACACCGCGTCGAGGACGTGATCCACCGTGAGGTCACGCCTGGTGTCGATCTGCTCACTGCAGGCACGCAGTTGGCGATTCCCAGCGAGATATTCCTGCGCTCCGGGTTCGATTTTCTGATCAAGTCGCTGAGCGAACGCTACGACATGGTGGTGATGGATGGACCGCCTGTGTTGCTAGTGGCAGATGCCATTGCTTTGGGGAAAGTCGCGGATGTGGTGTTCCTGGTTGCACGACATGGGGTGTCGACAATGCAGGAGATCCGCGAAAGCGCGCGCAGGATGGCGCTTGCCGACGTGCCGATTCGCGGTGTGGTCCTCAACGACTTCACGCCGGGTCCAGGCAGATATGGCTATCCGTATGCCGGCTACTACTCGGCGCCCTGGACTCCGGGAACGGGTGAGGGTACGGCTCAGACATGACAGACCTCCGCGCACGCGTGAGCTTTCCTGAATTGCTTCGAGTGCGCGGTCGAAGGACGGCCGAAAGACGGCGCGCGCATGCGAGTCGCGAAATGGGACAGATCCGAAATCTGACTGTCTTCGCGCGCGATAGCAGGAGATGAACGTGTCTGCCATGACGGTGGTGATCTGTAACTACAACCATGGACGGTTTTTGTCCGTCGCAATCGACTCGGCATTGGCCCAGAGGTTCCAGCCGTGCCGGGTGCTGGTAGTCGACGACGGCTCGACTGATGATTCGCGACAGATTATCCAGGCATACGGTGCCCGCATCGGGGCGATCCTGAAGCAGAACGGAGGGCAGGTAAGCGCGTATGGCGTTGCACTCGAGCAGGTCGATAGTCCCTATGTGATGTTCCTCGATGCGGACGATTTTCTGTACCCCGATGCAATGGATAAGGTCATGTCCGAATTTCGCAATGAATCGTGTGTGAAGGTGCAATTCAAACTCGATGTCGTATCGGGAGATGGCGTACCAACCGGCGTATCCATACCGCAGACAGTGGTGGCGGGTGACTGTGGGGCCCAGGTACGAGCCGGGTGGCTCTATCCATCGCCGCCAGGTTCGGGAAACGCCTACCGGGTTTCAGCGTTGCGCCGCATTTTCCCTGTGCCGATACGTAGCACCAATCGACACGGGGCAGACTTTTATGCGATTTACGGCGTCGCGTTGACTGGAAAGATCATCGCCTTGGGAGAGTCGCTCGGTGCGTACCGGGTTCACTCACAAGAGCCGATCGTCGCCAGCGGGCGTGATCAGCTCGACGCTGAGCTGAGCTTCGGGAATTCGGAAAGCACGCTCGTGGCGGTGGAGAAAACAGAAGAGCGCTGGGCGATTCTTCGGGAACTGGTGCAAGCCAATCTTGGCATCGCACTGCCTGTGGGATGCAACGATTTCGCGCTTGAAAAGGCGCGGTTTGGGCACTCTGTCTATCGGGCGCCTTTTGCTCGCAGGTGGGGGTGGTTCACGCGCGATTCAGGGCGGTATTTCCACGTTGTTTTTGCCAATCCATTTTGGAGTCCTTCTAAAAAAATGATCGTTGGGTTTCTGACTGCGCTTTGCGTCGTTCCGCTTTCTTCGATAAGCGACCTGGCAGTGCGTTACATCGTCAATCCGGCGGCGAGGGGCGCGCGGAAAAGTTAAAAGCTGTCTGGGAACTCGTGAAACGTAGCCTCTCTTAACGAAAGTCGTTTTGCAGGTGGGGAATCGATGAAACACTTAATGACCGCGCCCGCGGAGATTGCCTTAACGCAACGGCAGTCTTCGAGAATTTCAATTAACGGCAGGTTCCTGGCGCGCCGCCCCACGGGCGTGGATCGCTTCGCTTATGAACTGGTGCGCAGTATCGATCAGTTGCTCGAGTCGGATGACGCTGCCGCAGCGGGCTTGCAGGTGGAGCTGCTCGTGCCGGGGGGCGTGAAACTCGAACGCGACGCTTTCTCTCGCATAACGGTGCGGAGTCTACCGGGCGGAGGGCAGTTGTGGGAACAGTTCGTGCTGCCATTTGCTGCGCGTGGGACCTTGCTGCTCAACCTTTGCAACACGGGTCCGCTCTTCGTTCGCGAGCAGGTGACGGTGTTGCATGATGCGGCTCCAGTCCGGGTTCCAGAGGCCTACAAACGCGCCTTCAGGGCGTGGTACTCGATCATGGCTCCGTGTATCGGGCGCGTTGCGCGGCGGGTGCTGACAGTGTCGGAATTCTCGCGCCGGGAGATTGAACAGGCGTACCGGATTCCTCCATCGAAGATCGGCGTCATTCCGGAAAGTGGCGAACACATGCTGCGGGACGAACTGATCAGCGATGTCCACCGCCGGCATCAAATCGGCGCCAAACCGTACGTACTCGCGGTGGGCAGCGCGAGTCGACACAAGAACTTTGCCCTTCTTCTGGAAGCGATCGAGTTGATCGGATCCGCAGATTTCGAATTCGTCATCGTCGGCGGAAGTATGTCGGTCTTTCAGACGGTTGGGTTGAAGTTGCCGAACGGCGTGAAGCATTTGGGGTATGTCTCGGATACGGATCTGAAAAGTCTGTTCAGGCAAGCGGCTTGCTTCGTTTGCCCGTCGCTTTACGAGGGGTACGGCCTGCCGCCTGTCGAGGCTATGACACTGGGCTGCCCGGTGATTGCCTCGAACCTTCCGTCGATCCGGGAGGCATGCGGGGACGCAGCACGCTATGTCTCCCCGAAAAGCGCGTCTGAACTCGCCGCCACCATCACTGAGGTCATGGGAAGTGACGAACTTCGCAATCGCATGTGTCTGCTCGGTCTTGAACAGGCTGGCCGCTCATCCTGGCGTAACAGCGCCATCACGTTACTCCACGAGATTTCGCCATGGCTAGCACGCGCATAACATCCGTTCCAGTGACCAGTCCGGCCGCCGTTGGACGGTTCGGTCGCGTAGCAGTGGTTCATGACTGGTTGACCACTTATGCAGGCGCAGAGCGTGTGCTTGCGCAGATCCTTCGGATATGGCCGGAGGCGGATCTGTTCAGTATCGTTGACTTTCTTCCGGAAGAGGATCGCCCAGCGTTGCTGGGCAAGCATGCCACGACATCATTCATTCAGCGAATGCCGCGAGCGAAGACCGCGTATCGGTCGTATCTACCGCTTATGCCTATTGCCGTCGAACAGTTCGACCTGTCAGGCTATGACCTTGTGATCTCGTCGAGTCATGCGGTGGCAAAGGGCGTCATCACGGGTCCGGATCAGTATCATGTGAGCTATCTGCACTCGCCGATTCGCTACGCGTGGGATCTGCAGCATCAGTATCTGAAGGAAGCGGGTCTGCAGTCCGGCGCGAAGAGCTGGGCTGCGCGGGCGCTACTGCACTACGTACGTATGTGGGATCAGCGCACATCGAATGGTGTGGACCTGTTCGTTGCCAATTCGGCTTACATAGCGCGTCGAATCCGGAAGGTATATGGGTATCCCTCAAAGGTGGTATTCCCGCCGGTGGACGTGACCCACTTCACGATAGGAACACAACGTGACGATTTCTACCTTGCAGCGTCGCGCCTTGTGCCCTATAAAAAGATGGCCTTGATCGTCGAGGCGTTCGCCTCGATGCCGGACCGCAGGCTCGTCGTAATCGGCGACGGCCCCGATTTCGCGAAGGTGAAATCGAAGCTTACGCCGAACGTCGCCCTTTTGGGCTATCAGCCAATTGAGGTGCTGACTGACCATATGCAAAGAGCGAAAGCACTCGTCTTCGCCGCAGAAGAGGACTTCGGAATTACGCCGGTTGAGGCACAGGCCTGCGGAACGCCCGTTATCGCGTTCGGCAAGGGCGGCGCTCTCGAGACGGTGATCGACTCCCCGGATCCGGCGAAACGGACGGGAATCTTCTTTAAGCGGCAGACTGTAGCGGATATCGTCGACGCAGTGCACCGCTTTGAGGCAAGCGAGCCGTTTGATCCTGAGGTCTGCCGCGCGAACGCCCTGCAATATTCACCTGAGCGTTTCAGGCGGGAGTTCCTCGAACTCGTGGAGCGAGTATGCGGACTCTCATCCGCAAACGACAACGTGGTTGTGCGCATGCAGCCACGAGCATTTGCTGCTCCTTCAGACGCTTCGGGAATTTGATCACAGGATGAGCCGTGCGCGTATGAACTCGAGATCGGGCAGACCAAAGACCCACTGCCCAGCCTCTTGCCTTGACGCTCCCATCGCGGTCAGCAGGCACACGTCACGTCGCTTTTTCTCCACGGAAGCACTCTCTATACTTCGGAGAGTGTGGTATCCGCTATTTTAGAAGTACGCGTTAGCCTGTTCGACGCAGTACATTCCGACACAATGGCCCGCAATAGACAGACATCCAATGGTGACTTGCACCCGCGCCCCGGTTATGCGACGCGGGTCCGGGTGCCGTACGATCGCGCGATCAAGCGTCGGCGTGAGCTGGCGGGCAGAGCACTATGACGACGAAAATCCACAAGACGTTTTTCTATCTGCTGCTGATTCAGGGGGGGAGCTACATCGTTCCCTTATTGTTCCTGCCGTATCTGGCGCGCGTGCTTGGCGTCACGGAGTTTGGCGTGCTGGTATTTTGCCAGGCCGTGACGCAATATTTTCTTCTTCTGAGCGACTACGGCTACAACGTTACCGCGACGCGCCTCATATCCATACATCGCGACGACCCGCAGGCCCTTCGGGGAGTCTATTCGAGCACGACAGGTGCGCGCCTCGCGCTGGTGTTCATTTCGCTCGTGACGGCAGTCATCATCGTGACATCGATACCCGCACTCGCGAAAAACTGGACGATCATGGCGGCTGCGTTTATAGGGGTGGTGGGCAACGCAATGACACCGGTGTGGCTGTTTCAGGGACTTGAGCGAATGCGATCGATGGTTATGCCCGTGCTCATCTCACGGCTTGTGAGTTTAGCGTTCGTGGTAATTACCGTCAGGGGAGAAGGCGATGCGGCGCTCGCAGCGCTCGGAATCAGCGTCGGTCAAATATCGCTTGCCCTCATCATGGGCTGGATTGTTCACCGCGACAGGCTCGTACATCTGATCGCGGTCCCGCTCAGTGCGGTTGTGCGGACACTTACAGATGGTTTCCCGGTTTTTCTTTCGCTGGCTCTCCTCGGCTGCTATTCAACGTTGAACACGGTCGTATTGAATCATATACATGGGCCGAACGTCGTGGCGCAATTTGCTATCGCCGACAAAATCAGAACGGCCGCCTCTGCTGTGTTCGTATTGATGGGACAGGCGTTCTATCCGCGCATCAGCCAGGCGTATGTAAAGGACCGGGTAGCCGCCAGGCATCTGATGCGCACGGCGACCTTGGCGGTGGTTGGCATCGCTCTGGCGATCTGCCTTGCGATACAGGTGTTGGCGGGCTGGGGAATTGACGTGTGGCTCGGCACGAAGTTTCATGACGCGATTTATCTGCTGAGGCTCGCTGCGGTGTTGTTGCCTATCACGGCGATCGGATTTGCATTCAGCGATCTGGGCCTGCTCGTACAAGGGCGAACACGGGCGATCAAAAACATATACCTTGCTTCCACATTGCTTCACATCTTGTATCTGGTGCCATTGACAGCCCACTTCGGAGCGGAAGGCACTATCATTGCACTGATTTTGACGGAGTCGTGCAATACGCTTGCATTCGTGGTGGCTTTTTATCGGTCGATCAAACCGCCTTCCGAGGCTAAACCCCGTATCATGCCGGTTTCTGTCCCGGACGAGTGACGCAGCGGTAGCCGGTGCGTCGCAGTGCGAACGAAGCAGCTCTTCTCATTAATTCTCCACCGCCTGCGACTGTCGAAGGCTCGGCAGCAAGCGGTCGAACTCGCGCTTGACGGCCCCATAGCACTCACATGCACGCGACTCCAGACCTCTGCGGTCGAGCACCTTGATATGGCCACGGCTATGGCGGATCACACCTTCGTCATGCAATTTTCCGGCGGCCTCCGTGACGCCTTCGCGGCGCACACCCAGCATGTCCGCGATCATCTGCTGCGTGACGACGAGTTCGTCCGACCCGACCCGATCCATTTCGATCAGCAACCAGCGGCACAGCTGCCGCGGTAACGAATGGTAGCGGTTGCAGGCGGCCGTCTGCGCTATCTGGGTGAGCAGTGCATGCGCATACAGCAACGTCAGCTGTCGGAGGAAGCTGGACTGGGCAATCTGCTGTCGGAGGCATTGGGCGCTGATCCGATAGGCGAAGCCGGGCGACTGCACCTGTACCCGGTTGGGCATCGTTTCCCCACCCGTGACGATCGGTACTCCGGTCATTCCTTCGTAGCCGATCGCCGCTACTTCGACTGATCCTCCATCCTCCATCGTCAAGAGCACTGAGACGATGGCAGTGGTGGGGAAGTAGACGTGATGTATGGGCTGACCCGAGTCACAGAGCAACTGGTCGGCGCGCAGACCAACGAGTTCCAGATGCGGCGCGAGCCTTTGCCACTCCCGTGCAGGAAGCGCGCCCAGAAGATCGTTTCCCCGTAGGTCGGACTGTGTTGTGAACATGTTTAGTTTTCCGATCTAAAACTACGACGTCCGTTTTATGATCCGGGCGCCTGCTCCAGGGCACTGATGTCGGCATTGTCACCGGCGGGAGTGCCTGTCTGCGCGTCACCTGCGCGTCGGGTTCGGTACGACGAGGCGGCTTGCGCTGCTTCGGTATAAGCGAGGAGTATGCCAGGGCGCGCATAACGGGGCCTGGCGCGGCAATGCAGATTGATGAGCGAGGTGTATTCGTGGGAACTCGCGCTTTTGTTTCAGATCTGCACGATGCCTGATACCGGTGACATGGTGCGCAAGCGTTTCAATTGAGCTCGCAATCTATTGTCTTTATTGATTCGTTGCGCGAGCCGCGCTTGCAACACAGGGTCGGGAGCATGGGCGAACAGTGTCATGCGCGCTTTGACGGACCGCCGGAAGTGATTCAGTTCTGCCACAAGTCAGACGCCCGGCCTGGTGGTCGAACCTCGCTGTTCAAGCGACGGAGGAACGGCTCAGGCCTTTATAGCGCTTCACCGACCGCCTCAGCGAGCGAGTCGATTGAGGAGAAGAGGTGTCGCGTCAGTTTTTGATCAGGAATTTGAATACCAAACTCGTCTTCAATGGCGATCATCAGACGTAAAGTCGTGAGGGACTGTAGACCGGCGGCGTATAGATCGTCGCTGTCGGACAACTGATCAATCGGGACATCGAGGCATGCGGATTCGGACAGAATGCGGCGCAAGATGAATTTCACGGTTTAGGGTCCTCTGGTGCTTAACTATGAAGAAGCCGGCTAGTTGAGGTTGGCATACTCCTGTGCCGCCATGCAGGCGAGAAAGAGGGCTGCAGTTGCAGATATTGAATCGGATTCTGGGACGTCTTGTCCGTTCTCTTTCGCACGCAAGGGAAGGTAAGGGGTAGTGTATACGGTAGCCGGACAGACGCGTCACGTGAAAGGAACAGGGGCGGGAGCCCCACGGGTGAATCACTCACGCGATTCACCCTGCACGCATATGATCTGGATGGGCTGGCACCGGTTTCATTATGGGCCGCTCGTTGTTATCGGAGAACGTTTATGGCCATAGCGTCGTACGCACTTCCGTTGGCCACGCATCGATGTCGAATCCGTGATGCTTGAAGAGCGACAGAGCAATGCGTTCGAGTCCGAACCCGCAGCACGCCGTATGGGCAACGTCACCGGATTCTGTTCGGATGGTCCATATCTTGCCGAACTTGTCCACGTGATAGTTGAAGCTGCCGCACGCGGTCGGTCTATCGGGATTAATTACGGACACCAGGGCCTCGAATTTCAATTGAAGCGCACGCTGGCTGTCGGCCGCGATGGTTCCCCCTCGACCGAAAAACGGATCGTTTGCGAGTGCGATTGTCATCGGTAACTGCAACGCCTCGAACATCCATCGCGCATGCAGGATCCACTCTTCGCGAAATGCCTGAGCCTGCTCCGGGGTACCCATCCTCACGAACTCGCGCTGTCTGAAGAGCTGCATCCGCTCGGGCTGGATTGATGGCTCCTGTCGGAACACGTACGAGAGGATATCGATCAGGTACCCGCGTTCCGGTACTTTTCCGCGCTTGGCCATCACGGAGTAAACCGGATAGCACGCAACCGGCGTCATCATGATCCGCGTAGGTTTCTGATCCTCCGTCCAGTCCGTGCCATTGTCGAGACATTTGAGCAGACGGCGGTGGTCGATGTCTTCGCCGCAAAAGCTGAAGACCGTACCCGCGAGCTGCGGGAAATTTTGCAGGTAGCCGCTCTGTTCAAGCAACGTGCGGCTCATCGCAGGCGGAAAGCGCATCACTTCTGCACCGTGCTCGATGCCCCATGCACCTATCAAATCGCTGATGGCATCCACCAGCCGTTCGAATTTCGCACCGCGTCCATATAAACCGTCGACGTCGCTCGGAATCAGCAAACCCTGCTCAAACAGCTGCTCTAAAAATGTCTGGACGTTCGCGGAGTCATTCGCGCTCGCGTGCTCGACGCCCATGACGTTCGCGGTCGGCTCGAGATTCGCACTCTCGGTCACTACATTCATCTCCAGCTCCTTTAATAATCTCGATGGCGTAAATGCATGATTACTTGCGGCTCGCAGGAAATCAGACACTTTGCGTTCGATATCTCAGTTGCATAATCACCCCCTTCGGTTTACCGACGACATCGCGTATGAGCTTGCGCGATAAAACGCGTCTGTTCTGTGTGACGTAGCACACTCACGCCGCGGAAGTGATATGCGTTCAAGGAGGTCGTCCGCACGTAGATGCTGGTCGCGCTGTGCAACGGGAAATTTCATGGGAAGCATTTAAAAATGCACTTCGTCGCTCGTCTTTCTTTTTCCCGACAATGCTGGCCATCCGGAGTGGACAGGAGCCTCGGACGACGATGCATGCATGAAGTATTTCTCGCCAATAGAGTACTGCGGGAGGCACTATGTATGCGTTCGCACAGATGCGGCATTGCCGGGCTAGTTAGAGTAGGTCGACACTAACCGTGTTTCCTCACAAAAGGGCGGTGCGGGCGAATCTCGCAGGGCGATATCGCACCGCGTCAACCGCGAAACGCGTTGAGAGTGAAGGGGAGATTTTATGGAACCGGTTGTTTTCAACGAATGTTTCGGATGGCTGCATGAGGCGCGGGGCCGCCACGGTGTTGTCCTATGCAATCCGTTCGGATACGACGCCTACTGTACGCACCGCGGCTGGCGCAAGCTGGCGGAAAGCGTCGCAGCTGCCGGAATGCCGACACTGCGTTTTGATTATCCCGGCACCGGCGATTCGGCGGGTCTGGAGGAAGATCCGAAGAGATTCGATGCGTGGCTCGGAAGTATTGCTGCGGGCGTTGAGTGGCTGCGCGAATACACGGGGGTCGAGCAGGTTTCGCTAGTCGGATTGCGTCTTGGAGCCACGCTTGCGGCGCTTGCTGCTGCGCGCATTGGCAATATTGACGGTCTTGTGTTGCTTGCGCCTGTAATTACCGGTCGGAGTTACCTGCGAGAGTTGCGTGCCTGCCGGCGGAAATGGTGTGGCACGCTGTTGGGCATGCATTCGGAGTCAGTCAGCGACACCGAATCGTGTCTGGAAGTGTACGGCTTTGGGCTGCATGGGGACGACCTCGCACAGTTGGACGCTGTTGATCTGCGGAGCGACAACCTTTCACCCGCGCGACGCGTACTTTTGCTCGATTCCAGCGATCGCACCCGCTCAGGCGCGCTTGCGGAACTCTACGCTTCACACGGCGTGTCCGTCATTAAGGGGCAGTTCGACGAATTCGATCGCTTTGTGAATGAGCCGCACATGAGTTGCATTCCGACAGATGCGTTCGCTCGCGTGGCGGAATGGCTCCAGGACAGCGCCGCTTTGCCAGGCAAGTTTTCCGATCCGATGAAGCGCCGGGGGCGTGATGTCACATTGCATCTGCCTCGCTCGCAGGCTACCGAGCGCGCGGTTGTGTTTGAGCGGTATTTCGGCGTCTATTGCGATCCCGACCAACCGCTTCGAGGCGCACCGGCGGTGTTGATCCTCAATACGGGAGGTGGTCATCATATCGGCGACGGACGCTTCTCCGTTCTGCTCGCACGAAGACTCGCGGTGCTTGGCATCGCGTCACTGCGGATGGATCTGGGAGGGCTAGGCGATGCGATGACGCCGGCCGATGTTATCACTGAGGAAACGATGTATTCGAAGCAGGCGTGCAACGACGGGGAAGCAGGGGCTGACTGGCTTGCATCGCAGGGGCACCAACGTGTCGCCGCGCTCGGCGTATGCAGCGGGGCCTATGTTTCACTGCGTATCAGTGCGAGTCATCCTGCGGTCGTTGGCGCTTACGCTGTCAATCTGCCCAGATTCATCGTGTATCCCACATCCCACGGACATGTAACGCCGGATTTGGGACTCTGGAAAGAATATCGACGCTCGCTGCTCAGCGCCCAGAAGTGGCTGAAGGTTTTTCGCCGGCAAGCTTATCCTCTGTACATCGCCAAAAGGCTCTCTCGGCGGCTGGCTCGTCATACCTGGCTCAACGCAATTCGGTATGCTGAACAATTGACTGGCATGGCTTTTGCGGACAGCGAGCTGCGTATGCTGTTGCGCGAGCTTCGCATGAAACACGCACATGTGCGAATGGTTTATAGCGAGTTTGATATCGGGCTCGCTGAGGCGAAAGCGCGGTTCGGGGCGGATTTTTCAGCGTTGCGCCGTTATCCGTCCATCCGCATCTCGATTTTGCCCAAGCTCGATCATGCGCTGTTTGCGCGTCAATCCCGGCAGGTCTGTATGACCGATGTAGAGCGTTGGCTGTTGAGCGATCTTTTGAACCATGGGACGTCCACTTCCAAGGTCGAACAGGAGGACGATTCGGAAAGCGATTCGGAAAGCGTCAGGGCGTTGCAGACGCGAACGTAGTCAAGGCGTTGGGACGAACGGCGCGCCAGGCCTTCGCGTCGGGTCACTTCCAACCGGGTGTTGTGCGGTGCACTAGGTGCGATGCCGAACTGAAGCGGCATGCCTGAGCATTTAATCTTGCCCTGTATACAGAAATCGAAGTCGAAATGTAAACCGTAGGGGGCGAAGTGACGAACTGGAAAGCGCTGGGATTCGAGCAAATGAGCGCTCGGGAAATTTATCTGATCCTGCGTGCGCGGAGCGCGGTGTTTGTGGTCGAGCGCTCGTGTGTCTATCTCGACGCAGACGGTCATGACGAAACCGCGCTACATGTCTTCGCTGTTGAGGACATGTCGCTACCAATGCCGGTCATGGCGTACGCGCGCATCCAATTGGGCGACTCGGAAGATCCGGAGGTACTGATCGACCGCGTGCTGACGAGCCCCGAGCGGCGCGGCGATGGCACCGCAGAGATGTTAATGGAACGTGTTCTGCAGGCTATTGCTGAGCGCTGGCCGGCATGCGCCGTTCGCGTGACAGCACCCGTTGGCTTGCGAGCCTTCTATGAGCGGTTTGGCTTCCGCAAATCCGAGGGACCATTTCTGGATCATGGTACAGCCTTCATCGTTGTGACGAGGCGTCCTCGGGAGAGTGTGCGGCACGAACGCACCGGTCTCGCCCTGGTGAATACCTACGAGCTGCTGTAGCAATCCAGACACGCATGCGTGTCGTGCATGGCATTCGCGACGGCATGCAGCTTAATGGGGACGACCAGTCGCAAAACGAAGGCCACGCATGTTGCACATGCCCCGCGCACCACTGACGAAAGCCCGTCGAAACGGGCTTCGTCGTGCAACGGTTCATGCCGCGAGATGCGAGATAGCTATGACTGCCATTACTATCTCGCACCCGCATTTCCTACGCCAGTGCCATCAGGGAAGATTCATGATTCCCTGAAACTGGGCTGTCATGGCGAAGGATTCGATGCAATGGCGGTAGCCATCGCAGCCTCGCGGCCGGCGTTGACTACGCCAGGCGAGTTATACAGGCCCATGTAGAAGCCACCGTTGTTGTCGAAGTTGTAAAGCTCGTACCAGTCAATGCCGACGACGTTGTAGGTCTTGGCGCTGCTAGCGAATTCGGCGAGGGCCGAGGAAACGTATGAGTCGTATACCGAACCCGAAACACTGGTTTGCACGCCGACTTCGCTCAGCAGGATCGGAAGCTTGAACGTGGACTGGAGGACCGAAAGGGTATTTACGCCCCCTGCGTTCTCGATGTCGCCCATGTCGTAGTACCAGTGATAGTTCGTGATATCCCACGTCGCCGTAGCATTCCCAGTCGAACCATTCGGCGCTTCGCCTGTCCACAGGCCTTCGAGCAATCCGTAGTGCAGCCAACCGACACTTGGGCTAGCGATGAGGGTTTGCTTGGTCGTATCTACAGAACGGAACCCTGCATAGAAACCACGCACTGCGCCGCGGAACGCGGGCCACTGGGCATTGGACGCCGACCAGTTGGTGACAGACTGACCATTGCCGCTCGGTGGGCTGTTGAAGAACTGGTTCTCCGGTTCGTTCATCAACTCGATGACGGCAACCTTGCCGGCGAGCTGTCCGGCCACCGTCTGGCCGTAAGCGTAAAACTGGTTGTACGCCGAGGTCTCAGTGGCATTTGCAGCCGGATAGACGTTGAAAATCGGCTGGATTTTGATCGGCGCGAACGAGCTCACCAGACTGGCCATTTTCGCCGTGTCGGAGGTGCTGTAGCAGTCCTGACGGATCGACTGGACGCCCATTGCCTTCATGTCGGCAACCTGTTGCGCGATGTTCGTCGAGTAGATGCCCCCTTGCGTGTAGTGCCCATTGACACCGTAGAACGGGACGGTAGAGGTCGTTGGTGTAGAGGGCGACGAGCCGCTCGACGCTGAACCGCTCGACGATGAACCGCTCGACGAACCGGAGGATGACGGACCTGTCGGTTGTTGCCCGTGGCCAGGATGTTGACGGTCCGCGACAGCGTCCGCCGGGTTCGATGACGATCCGCCGCCGCATGCAGTCAGGATAACGCTTGCTGATACAAGCAGCATTGTGAACGCCGTAAGTCGAATTTTCAAAACTTAGCTCCAGCTAGATGAAGGTGATTGAGGCACAGCGACGCACCAATATGTAGTAGTGCTTACTGTTTGTAAGCAGGCGTCGCCACGACAAGTACGCTAGAAAAATTTTGCGGATCGCGAGTAACCGGAACAGACTTGGCTTAGCGAAAACCACGAATCAAATGGACGAATTGATCCCTGCCCCCGAATTTCTTAAGGAGACACGACGCTTTGTCACACCTGAAAAGCTGGCAGATACGCCAGTTGAGGCAACCGCACTGAACACGTTGCACCGCCAGAGGCGTGCGTCAACATCCAAGTAGCGTGCTGATATATGGTCCGATACGCATGCGCGAGGAATCACTGACTATTCAGAGTGTTCTCGCGATCACGGCATGTCCCCAAGACGCCGCCGGAATATTCCGTGACGCCTTGATTCAGCAACTGGGTCCACTTGCGCATCCGATAGGCGACAGGTTCAGCTAAACAACCACTGCCCGCAGGCTAAGCCCGCCTCTGTCAACGGAGTGCAACGTAATTCAAGGTAAGAACTATAGCACACAAAAAGAAATACTATATGAAGATCGCGTAAAAACCCTATGCTCCTAGTCCTTACGCTTGCTCTTGCGAACCAGCGTCACGCGCAACAGAGAGCCCTGTGCCTGACGCGGGGGGAACTCTACCGGCTTTGGGGTCGCGGATTAACCCTACTGGAAGCAACAGTCTGTTGCAGCAGCGTCCCTCGTGAGTTCTTTTTTGCGTGCTCGAGCGGCAACCGAAGACCGGCGCGCACGCCGGCAAACCAGATGGAATTTTCTGGCACGCGCCCACCTGGCTTGGACAACCGGCGGTTTACGTTTACTAAAGAGGGCAGCGCGAAACGATACATCCGACGTCGTGAGTTGGAAGTTCGCTGTATTAGCGGATATTGAGGGTCCGGTCCACTAAAGGCTTTTAGAGGAAGTTCTCGAATTTGAGAAGTGGTTGTGCAATCGGTGCAGACGACGCTTGCACGATCGACTCCCGATTTCAATCAATATGCGTTGGGCCCGAGAATGCCCTTGAAGATCGTGATGAACACGATTCTGATGTCGAACCAGAACGACCAGTTATGAATATAGAAGAGGTCGAATTTCACGCGCGCTTCCATCTTCTCGACTTTCGTGGTGGCGCCGCGATAACCATTCACTTGCGCCCAGCCTGTGATCCCCGGCTTGATCCGATATCGATACATATAGCCGTACACGAGGTCCTTGTAGAAGTCGTCGTGCTCGAGCGCGTGCGGGCGAGGCCCCACGACTGACATGTGTCCGAGAAGCACATTGAAGAACTGTGGCAGTTCGTCGAGGCTCGTGCGGCGCATGAACGCGCCCAGTTTCGTCACGCGTGAATCTCCGCGCTTCGCCTGTGTCAGGTGTCCGGCTGCTTCGCGATGCAGTTTCATCGAGCGAAACTTGTAGATACGGAACGTGCGGCCGTCGATACCCTTGCGTTCCTGCGTGAAAAATACCGGTCCCGGCGAAGTCAGCTTGATTGCGATGCCGAGCACGGCGAACAGCGGCGCGAGCAGTGTGAGTGCGGTCATTGCGAACAGCCGGTCGAAGATCAGCTTCGGCCACATTTGTAACGGAGAGGTCGGCGTTGCTGTCAGATTGAGCGTCGGCAGGCCGAGCACGTCGGTAAATGAACTATTGAATAGCGCGAGGCTGCGTACATCGGGGATGAGGCGTAGGTTAACGAAGTCGTGCCGGAAGGCGCGTGTGAATTGATAAATCGTGTGTTCTTCCGACAGTGACAACGCAAGCCATACTTCGTTGATGTGCTCAGTTCGAACCTTGGCGGCGAACGTGTCGATATCGGTTAGCACCGGTAGAGAGCCCAGCCGCGGGCTGAACGGGCTGGTTGTTTCAGCCGTGGTGTCGAATACGCAAACTGGTTTGTAGCCCGCGTGCGATGCGTGTTCCATATGGGCGAGGAGTGTGCGCGAGAAGCCAGGCGCACCGACGATCGCGACGGTCTTGTGATTCAGGCCGCGTCGCCGTGCCGTACGCACAAGCAGATGTATGGCGAGCTTGGATGTGACGATTAACATCCCGGAGATCAGCGTCGAATAGCCGAACCATAACCGCGATACCGCATCCATCCTGTGCAGGGTGAAGACCAGCACGGGCCCGGTTGCCGCGACGACGATCCATGCTGTCGCGACCCGTGCAAGCATCATCGGCAGCGACTTGCCGCGCCAGGTGTCATACACGCCAAATGCGGGAAAGAGCAGCAGCATAAGCACGCAATTGAAGGCGATAAGGATTCGCTCGGTGCCCCCAAGCTCGAAGGGCGCCGAGAAACGAATCTCATGAGCGATCAGTGCGCCCGCGATCACGCATATTGCATCTATGCAACGCGCAGTATTTCTGAACATGTTGTCTATTCCGCGTTTTCGATCTTCTTAATCTACCGTTTCGGACTGCAGAAAAAGTGGCAGAAGCCGATCGAACTCACGTTTGACGAGGCCGTAGCACTCGCAAGCGCGCGCTTCGAGACCCTTGCGGTCGAGCACCTTGATGTGGCCGCGACTATGATGAATCAGGCCTTCGCTATGCAGTTTGCCCGCCGCTTCGGTAATGCCCTCGCGGCGTACACCAAGCATGTCGGCGATCAATTGCTGCGTAACAGTCAGTTCGTCGGACGCGACGCGGTCGACTGCGATGAGCAGCCAGCGGCACAATTGCTTGCTGAGGGCGTGGTGCCGGTTACACGCGGCGGTCTGCGCGACCTGGGTGAGCAGTGCGTGCATGTAAAGGAGCATCAGGCGACGCAGTAAGTCGGAGCGCACGAGTTGCTGTTTCAGTTGCTGCGCGCTCATCCGGTACGCGAAACCCGCGCTTTGTACCTGTACGCGATTGGGCATCGTTTCACCGCCGGTCAGGATCGGCACTCCCGTCATGCCCTCGCGCCCGATTGCAGCGATCTCGACCGAACTGCCGTCTTCCATCGTCGAGAGCATGGAGATGATCGCGGAAGTTGGAAAGTAGACGTGGTGGATGCGCTGCCCCGAGTCGCACAGTAATTGTTCGTTGCGCAGATGAACGAGTTCGAGGTGGGGAGCCAGAGCCTGCCATTCATGCGAGGGCAGAGCGCCCAGCAAATGATTTCCGTGCAAATCTGATTGAATGGTCAACATGATTGGTCCTCGTAGAGGTCGCGTGACGCGACCTTCTGTTTTAGATTGGGTCACTGCATATCTTGTCGCAGCTATTGCTGAGCAGTTGCTGCTTCGTATGACCTCGCTGGCCGCAGGCTTTTGATAGTTCGCGGTCGTTTCGCTGCACTGCCAGTTAAGCGACAAATGTGCCAGACGCGCTCAAGCGAACACTGATGCGGCTCAGTGAAGATACGTTGGCTCGATGCGCTGCAAAACGAGGGTTTTTGTTTCAAATCTGTACATCGGGATCCGCGTAGTACGCACGTGGTCCAAATTTTTTTTCTGATGTAAGCCTATGATTTGATTGACTTGACGCTGCGGGGCGGGATATCGCTGATCTACCTGTGCACGCCCGAAACACTTGCTGGGCTGGCGTTTAGAAGGAAGGGGGCAGATCGACCGCAGTGATTCAGAAGTGGTCATCGGATTGCCCATGTGAATCCGCGCCTCGGCTCGTTGGCACGATGAGACTGCGAGCGCCGGGGCTCGACCCACAAGGGAAAGCGCGACATCCGCGAGACGCTGTCTGCGTTGTAACGCGTTGGCGTTCGTGTTGGCGGGTGACCCACGAAGAAACCTGACGTGTTTGCATTGCGCGAACACCCATCATCTTCACGTTCCGAATATGTATCGTCTTTGGTAAGGTCCATCGGCGCGATGTCCTGCGTTCCAACGACGATGGGTAAAACACGGTATTAGGCACGCCTCTGTCTTCATACGATCAGTAGATTCGACCGCATCGAGGACGGTCGATCGCGTTTGGCGAATTACGTCGCGACAGGACGGTGTGATTCCGCACGGTAATACGCGGTTTGGAGACGTAACGTGTCGTAGTACTGATACGCATGTCTTGAATGTGAACCGCAGGAGAGAGCCGTGATGAATTGGAAAACTCTGGAGTTCGAACAGCTCACTGCGCGGGAGATGTATTTGATCCTGCGTGCACGCAGTGCGGTGTTCGTGGTCGAACAGTCGCACGTATATCTCGACGCAGATGGACACGACGAGACCGCGCTGCATGTCTTTGCGGTCGAAGACATGCAGCGCCCGATGCCGGTGATCGCTTACGCGCGTATCCAGCCGGGCGATGCGGAAGATCCGGACGTGTTGATTGACAGGGTGCTAACGAGCCCTGCGCGGCGTGGCGATGGCACAGCGGAGCTGTTGATAGAACGCGTGCTGCAGGCGATTGCGGAGCGCTGGCCAGGGCGTCGCGTACGGGCGACGGCGCCGGTCGAGCTGCGTGGCTTCTACGCGCAGTTTGGTTTCCGTCAGACGGAAGGACCGTTTCTCGAATATGGCATTCCGTTTATCGGTTTGACGTGGAATTCGCGCGTCGGCGTTCCGCGCTTTGGCGGTTTTCGCCGCGAACGCGCCGGTCTCGCCTTCGTGAACACGTACGAGCTGTTGTGACGCACGCGATGTATCCGGTGTCGTGGTCGGCGGTGCGGCTTGCTGCCTTGTAATGTGTGCGACGTCGTACAGATAAGCACGATCACGTTTGGTTAAATGAGCTTAACGTTAGCCTCGCTTCTGGCCGCAGTGTGTCGGGGCGTCGCTAACGTGACAACAGGGGGCAAGATGAATCGAATCGCCGAGCCGTGTGCGGTCGAAGGCTATGAGACGCACGCAAATGAAATGGCTGCGCATGCAACGGCGGCGGCCTTGGAAGTGACCGTGCAGCCCGTGATCCTCGCGGGCGGTTCCGGCACGCGGCTCTGGCCACTTTCGCGTGAGCATTGTCCGAAACAGCTGATTGGTCTGATCGACGATAAGTCACTGCTCGAAGGGACGTTGCGGCGGATCGATAGCGCCTTCGTGCCAGGCACATCGCCAGCGCTTGCGGTGACAAAGGCAGAACCGCTTGTCGTGTGCTGCGAGGATCTGCGGCTGCTGACATTGGACTGCCTCGAACGAAGCGCCACGACTACTCGAATGATGCTCGAGCCGGTGCCGCGCAACACGGCCCCGGCGCTGACTGTGGCCGCACTGGCCGCACTGGCGGCACAGACGGGCACCGCACAAGGGGTCGACCCGGTGCTGATTGTCATGCCCGCCGATCATTTGATCGTCGATCACGCCGCCTTTGCCGCAGCACTGGGGGAGGCCGCAATTCATGCGGCGCACGGCGCGATTGTCACGCTCGGCGTCCCGCCCGAACGTGCCGAAACTGGTTACGGTTATATCCGCACCGGCGCGGCGCTCGGAGCGAACGGTGCGCGTTCTATCGATCGCTTCGTCGAAAAGCCGGATCAGGAACTGGCCGAGCACTACGTCGTCTCAGGCGAATACTGGTGGAACAGTGGCATTTTCGTCGTGCGCGCATCGGTTTGGCAGGCGGCGATTGCACATTGCCACCCGGAGATTGCCACCGCATGCGAGAACGCATTTAAGAAAGCACGGCTGGACGCTGATGGTACCGTCCATCTGGATCGTGCCGCGTTTGCCGCTTGTCCGTCCGACTCGATCGACTACGCAGTAATGGAACGCATTGGCTCGGATGCCCGCCTCACGGGTGTCGTCGTGCCGCTCGTCGCGGGCTGGTCCGACGTGGGGGCATGGGATGCGGTGTGGCAGGTCTCGGAGAAGAACGCCGATGGCAACGTCGCACGAGGACGTGTGCTGTTCGAAGGCGCGTCGGACAGCTTTGTCCATTCGGAAGGGCGCCTCGTGGCGTGTGTCGGCCTGACGGGTGTGGTGATTGTCGAAACGGCCGATGCGGTGCTCGTTGCGGCGAAAGACCGGGTGCAGG
The DNA here is from genome assembly GCF_050436665.1 of Paraburkholderia sp. EB58. Taxonomy (NCBI): domain Bacteria; kingdom Pseudomonadati; phylum Pseudomonadota; class Betaproteobacteria; order Burkholderiales; family Burkholderiaceae; genus Paraburkholderia; species Paraburkholderia sp. EB58. The sequence goes on from NZ_JBNDMQ010000009.1 coordinate 264,701, forward strand.
ATGTGAAGGCCATAGTCGGCAGGCTCAAGGCCGAGCACGGGGCGGAAGCACAGGAGCACCGCAAGGTGCAGCGGCCCTGGGGCTTCTACGACTCGCTTGATCATGGCGAGCGCTTCCAGGTCAAACGCATCGTCGTGAAACCGGGGGGCCGTCTGTCGCTGCAGATGCATCACCATCGCGCCGAACACTGGGTGGTTGTGCGCGGCACAGCGCGCGTCACACGTGGCGATGAAGTGTTCTTACTGTCCGAAAACCAGTCGACCTACATTCCTCTCGGTGTGACGCACCGGCTCGAGAATCCCGGTAAGACGCCGCTTGAACTCATCGAGGTGCAATCGGGTGGCTACCTCGGCGAGGACGACATCGTGCGCTTCGATGATCGATACGGCCGTGTTACCGCTACGGGCAATGAGTCTAAGGACGCTTCCGGCCAATGAGACGAACTCAGGGGGCGGCTCAGGACCCAGCCGCCCCGTCGAACTTCCACGAGCGCGTACAGCACGTGCCCGGCCTCTCTGCTAGCGGTATCGTCGTGATCACGACGGGTGGCCGATCGTCCAATCAACTCGAGTACGTGTGTCGTCGCACGATGCAATTTGCGAGGCTCACGCATGCTTATGGCGCAAGCTTGCGGCTCGTGACCGGGCCGCGCGTTACATGAACGAAACAATTCTTCAGAGGGATAACCCTGTCAGGACGTTTCCCAACTGGCGCATCTGGGTTGAAGCTAGCAACGTATCGATTAATACAACAAAAAACAACACAAAACGACACACGAGGGCCGCTTGACTAACAGGCTACGCGGGGGGGATCACCCGCTTCGGGGAGAGTGTCATGGAACAGGGAAACAAGGATCGTTCGTTGGTCAGCAAGGTCATGGACGGGCTCGTCACGGGCATCGTCGAAGAAAAATATGGCGCTGTGCTGCCACCGCAGGATGTGCTGTCCAAGGATTTCGACGTCAGTCGAACGGTGATGCGCGAAGCGCTGTCGATGCTGCTCGCGCGCGATATGCTCGATGTGCGGCCGAAGATAGGCACGCGCATCAGGCCGATGCGCGACTGGCGGATGATCGATGAGGATGTCGTGAACTGGCGCTTTCGTGCGAAGCCCGATCCGCTGTTCTTGCGCGACGTGATCGAATTCCGCGTTCTGATCGAGCCGCGCGCGTGTGCTCAGGCGGCGGCGCGGGGCAGTGCGGCGGACATCGCAGGGATTCGCGATGCCTACGACGCCTTCCGCACTATCCGGCCGGACGAACCCGGCTATCAGGCCGCCGACGAGCTGCTGCATACGCGCGTCGTGGTGGCGAGCGGCAATCAGTTCTTCCAGCAGATGGCGGCGATCATCCGCGGCGCGCTGGCGGCGGTCAATCCGCTCGTGATGAACAAGGCGGGTGCCTGGGAGGCCGTGGTGGCGAACCACGGACGCGTGGTGGATGCTATCGAGCGCCGCGATCCGAAGGCTGCGGAAGCGGCTTCGCTGGCGTTGATCGACTACACCGCGGAGGAGATGGGCAACATGTTTTCGGTCGAACCGCCCGTTCATGGGTGATGGGGCTGGCGCCGCGCCTTCGTGTGCGGGGTCGGCGGCTGGGCGGGTGGGGCAGGCATCGTAGCGGCAGGGCATACGACGGGTGGGTCGACCTGAGCGACAATGATGTCTGGTCTCAACTGCACCGGAACTCGAACGCCCAATGAAGAATGCTCTGGAGGCCGTCCCCGCAGGGGACGCGCTGGAAGCCGCCCCCGCAACGGGCCCCATGAACGTTGCGCCTGCAACGAAGCCGCTCTTCGACGTCCCCGTCGGCGACACTGCCGTAATTCGCTGGGGCATCGTCGGCACGGGCCGCATTGCCCGCCGCTTCGCGCAAGGTCTCGCACATGTGCCGGCGGCACAACTCACGGCGCTCTGGTCGCGCCGTCCCGAACCCGCCGCAGTTTTTGCCGAGGAATACGGCGGCACCGTCTGCGCCCGCTTCGAGGCATTGCTTGCAAGCGGCATTGACGCCCTCTACATCGCCACCCTGCAGGACAGCCACGTCGACTACGCCGTCGCCGCGCTCGAAGCGGGCCTGCATGTGCTGTGCGAAAAACCGGCGACCATCAACGCGCCGCAACTCGAACGCGTGCTCGCGGCGGCGCGTAAAGCACAACGGCTCTTCATGGAGGCGATGAAGCCGCCGTTCTACCCGCTCTACAGGGCGCTGCGCGCCCATCTGGCCGCCGACCCGATCGGCGACATCGGTCTCGTGCGGGCCGGTTGTTCGGCCGCGAACGTGCCGCCCGATCATCCTTCGTTCTCCTTCGAGCATGCCGGCGGGGCGCTGCTCGATATCGGCATCTACGAGATGTTTCTGGCCGTCGACTGGCTCGGCGCACCGCTCGAAGTGCAGACGCTGGGGCGGCTCGGGCCAACCGGCGTCGACACTTTCGCGAGCCTCAATAGCCAGCATGAGCGCGGCATCGCGCAACTGTTCTGCGGGCTCGATCTGTACGGCAAGGGCGACGCACTACTGCTTGCGCCCGGTGGCCACGTGACGATTCACGAGAACTGGTGGAACCCGGCGCGCGCGACGATCCGCTATGGCGACGGCCGCGTCGTCGAACTGGATGTGCCGTTCGAAGGCGGCGGCCTCAACTATGAGACCGCGCATTTCTGCGAGCTGATCCGCGCGGGCCAGCTGGAGAGTCCGTTGATGCCGCATGCCAAATCGTTGCAGATGATTGCGATGGCCGATGCGGCGCGCGCCGCGCTCGGACTTCGGTTCGCGGGGGAGTGAGCGGGCGGCGGGACGGCGCCGCGTTGGCGCAGACACGACGCGCTGAGCGCCGTAGCGGTAGAGATACGCCTCAACCCGCCGCCACGTTGACCGCAGCTCGCAGTGGTACGATTTGCGTCGGCGCGGTGCCCGGGTGCCGCCAAAAGCTTTCGATTACCTTCCGCAGGAGCTGTCCTCGATGCGCATGCTTGGAAAATTGTGGCGCGACAACAAGAGTCTCGTCGCCTTTCTCGTCCTGATGGTCCTGTTTCGCAGCGCGATTGCCGACTGGAACGTGGTGCCGAGCGGCTCGATGCTGCCGACCATCCGCGAAGGCGACCGCATCCTTGTCGACAAGATGGCCTACGATCTGCGCGTGCCGCTCACGCATATCGCGATCGCGCATTTGCACGACCCGCAGCGCGGCGACATTGTAACGATCGATTCGTCGGCGGCGCACGAACTGATCGTCAAGCGGCTGATCGGCCTGCCGGGCGACAGCGTGGCGATGCGCGACAACGTGCTGTATGTGAACGGGGTGCGTGCCGCCTATCAGCCGCTGAAGTTCGGTCCGCTGCCGGGCGACGTGTCATCGCCGGGCGACTATCTGACCGAGCGTTTCGACGGCGTGACGCATACGGTGCGGCTCTCACCCGAGTCGCCGAGCCCGCGCAATTCGTTCGGGCCGGTGATCGTGCCGCCGGGTCAATACCTGATGCTTGGCGACAATCGCGACAACAGCGCGGATTCGCGCTACTTCGGCTTTTTCCCGCGCGGGGAGTTGATGGGCCGCACACGCCGCGTGGCGTTCTCGCTCGACCCCGACCATTACTATGAGCCGCGCTTCAGCCGCTTCGGCGCGCGGCTCGACGCGCCGCTCGCTTCGCGCTGAGCAGGCGGCCCGGGCACCAGTGACCCGGTGACGCGGGCAGCTTAGGTGGCTTCAGCGGCCGCGGCAGCCCGACCGGTTCAGTGCCGCGTGGGCAGCGCGAGGCGCTGCTCGTACCAGCGCTGCACCCACTCGAGCGCCTGGCAGAGGACCCAGTAAATCGCGGCGGCCGCGAGGTAAAGCGGCAGCGGCTGATAGGTCGACGCGATGACTTCCTGCGCGCTTCTCAAGAGCTCGGTCACTGTGATCACCGAGACCAGCGAAGTGTCCTTGATCAGGCTGATCAGACTGTTCGACAGGCTCGGCACGGCGATGCGCAGCGCCTGTGGTGCAATCACATAGCGCAGGGTCTGGCGCCGCGACAGGCCGAGGCTATACGCAGCCAGCCACTGGCCGCTCGGAATGCCGAGGATCGCGCCGCGCATGCTCTCGGACAGATAGGCGGCTACATTGGCTGACAGCGCGATCACGCCTGCGGGCGTCGGATCGAGCGAGATACCGAGGCTCGGCAGGCCGTAATAGATCACGAAGATCTGCACCAGCAGCGGCGTGCCGCGCATCAGGCTCACATAGACCCGCGCGATCCAGTTCAACGCCCGGTTGTGGCTGATTCCCATCACGGCGAGCACGCTGGCGGCCAGCAGCCCGAAAATCATCGACAGGACCGCGAACTTGACCGTCAGGACGGCGCCCTGAGCGAGCACCGGAAGCGATTGGACGAGCAGGGAAGTGGTGGACATGGGCGGTGAGTGTTGTATGCAGCAAAGCGCACATCATAAACGGGTCGTGGCGCGGGACGTATACGCACGCTCGCAAAGGCCGCGCGCGTTGGCGTCCTGACAAAGAAAAAGGCGGCATCGCCAGGATGCCGCCTTGTGTTCCGCGTTGCGTCTTGCAGTTGGCGCGATCAGTTCGCGATGGGCTTGGTCACGTCGATGCCGAACCATTTGTCGGAGATCTTCGCAAAGGTGCCATCCGCTTCGAGCTGGCTCATCGCGTCGTCGATCGCCTTGGCGAACTTCGGATTGCCCTTCTTGAACGGAATGCCCGACGGCGTGGCGGTACCAACCAGCGAGCCGGTGCGCAGCGGCAGCGGCGAGGTCTTCAGCAGGTAGGCGAGCATGAGGCGGTCGTTGAGTGCCGCATCTAGACGCCCGGCCGCCAGATCGGCCAGATACTCAGGCGCGCCCGGATAGGTCTTGACGTCGATGCCCGGCACCGACTTCGCCATGTCCATATAGTTTGTGCCCAGACCGACGCCGAGCTTCTTGCCCTTCAGATCATCCAGCGATTTGAACTGGCGCGTATCGTCTTTACGCTGGATCAGTTGCGCAGCCGAGAAGGTGTAGCCGGGCGAGAAGTCGAGCACCTGCTTGCGGGCGTCGGTGATACCGACCTGGTTGACGATCACATCGAACTTGCCGGCCTGCAGGCCCGCGATGATGCCGCTCCATTCCGTCGTGACGAACTCGGGCTTCACGCCGAGCTTGGCGGCGACCGCCTTGGCGATGTCCACGTCGAAGCCGACCAGCTCACCCGACGGCGCCTTTGAGTCGAACGGCGGGAACGTGCCTTCGAGGCCGATGCGCAGCGTGCCGCGTTGCTTGACCTGATCGAGCAGGTCGTCCGCGTGGGCCGCGACGGCGGTGAACGAGGCGCCAATCAGGCCGGCCACCAGAATGTTTTTCAGCAAGCCAAACTTCATCGTGTTCCTTTATTCGTGCTTGTTGCCCGTTTGGGGCGTTTGAACAGCTGAAAGCATAACAAAGCAGACTATTAATACTTAAATACTGTTTGTTTATGCCTATATAACCTGGTCGGACCCTGCTTCGCCTCGCGGCCTGCATGCCTCAGTTCAGGCGAGCGCCTGCGCGCATTCTGCCACCAGCGCGGGGCCGCGGTAGATGAAGCCCGTGTAGAGCTGCACCAGGGCCGCGCCCGCAGCGAGCTTGGCGCGCGCGTCCTCGCCGGAGAAGATGCCGCCGACGCCGATGATCGGCACCGTGTCGCCGACTTCGGCGCGCAGCTTGCGGATCACTTCGTTGGACGCATCGAACACCGGCTTGCCCGACAGGCCGCCGGTTTCATCAGCGTGCGGCAGGCCCGTGACGGCGGCGCGCGAGAGCGTCGTATTGGTGGCGATCACGCCTTCGAAGCGGTGGCGCAGCAGCGTATCGGCGATCGACTTGATCTGCTCGTCGTCGAGGTCCGGGGCGATCTTCAGGGCGAGCGGCACCAGCTTGCCATGCAGGTCGGCGAGGCGCTGCTGTTTGTCCTTAAGCGCGGCGAGCAGGGCATCGAGTTCGCCCGCGCCTTGCAACTGGCGCAGGTTCTTCGTGTTCGGCGAGGAGATGTTGACCGTCACATAGCTCGCAAACGGATACACGCGTTCGAGACAATACAGATAGTCTTCCGCGGCGCGCTCGATCGGCGTGTCGGCGTTCTTGCCGATGTTCAGGCCGAGCGTGCCGCGATAGCGCGCGGCCTGCACGTTCCTCACGAACTGGTCGACCCCGGCGTTGTTAAAGCCCATCCGGTTGATCACGGCGTTCGCCTCCGGCAGCCGGAACATGCGCGGCCGCGGATTGCCCGGCTGCGGCCGCGGCGTGACGGTGCCCACTTCGATAAAGCCGAAGCCGAGGGCCGCCAGTCCGTCGATGCATGCGCCATCCTTGTCCAGCCCGGCAGCGAGCCCCACCGGGTTGCGGAAGGTGAGCCCCATCACGGTGCGCGGCGCGTCCGGCACATGCGGCGCAAGCGCGCCTGCGATGCCGGTGCGGCCGGCCGCGCCGAGCAGGCGCAAGGTCAGGTGATGAGCGTCTTCCGCGTCCATGCGAAAGAGTTGGGCGCGTACGAGCGGGTAGAGGGAACTGAACACGGGGCAGAGCCGGGCGGCTAAAAATGGGAACCCAGCATTTTACCGGCTTTAACGAGACGACAGGGGGCGTAGGCCGGAGCGTGTCGGCGCCTTCGATGTCACAACCGTACCGGGCCGCGCCGGCCCTGGATCGCGGCGTCGACCGGCGCCAGCTCGAGGCTGTGCGGATCGAGTGTCTTCCAGCTGCTGTCGACGAGGCCCTCGAGCGGACGGAAGTTGGCCTTGTACGCCATCTTCTGGCTCTCGCGGATCCAGTAGCCCAGATAAACGTAGGGCAGGCGCAGGCTACGCGCCTGTTCGATCTGCCAGTAGATGTTGTAGGTGCCGAAGCTGCTGTGGGGCAGATCCGGCTCGAAGAAGGTATAGACCGACGACAGCCCGTCGCCGAGGATGTCGATCATGCTGATCATGCGCAGGATGCCTGGCGCATCCGGATAGCCGGCCAGCGGCTCACGGAATTCGACGAGCCGAGAGTTGATCCGGCTTTGCAGCAAGAACTGTTCGTACTGGTCGCGGCTGTCGCGATCCATGCCGCCGCCCGCGTGCCGCGCCGACTGATAGCGCATGTAGAGCGCATAGTGTTCTTCGTCGTAGTGCAGCGGGGCGACCGTGGCGATGAGGCCGCCGTGCTTTTTCCACACCTTGCGCTGCGTGCGGCTTGGCTCGAACCGGTCTACCGGTACGCGCACCGGCACGCACGCGCGGCAGCCGTCGCAATAGGGGCGGTAGGTGAACACGCCCGAGCGCCGGAAGCCAGCCTTGACAAGGTCGGTGTAAACATCAGAGTTGATCAGGTGGCTTGGCGTGGCAACCTGCGAGCGTGCCACACGCCCCTCCAGATAGCTGCAGGGGTACGGCGCCGTTGCATAGAATTGCAGCGCGGAAAGGGGTGAAAGCGGCAGCTCGTTGGGGTGCGTCACGTTGGCAGCTCTCGAAGCGTCTCTGGTATTTCACACCCGCCGTAGTATCAGCGGGCCCGGCTTTGCTCGTTACGCCGCGGGCGCGACGACATCGAGCAGGACCGTCTTGTCGAAGCGCCAGGGGATGGGCGCGGCATCGACAGACGCGCGGACATGCGCGATGAACGCCTTGCGCGCTATCTCGCGACCGCCCAGCGACGCCAGATGCGACGTGTTCTGCTGGCAGTCTATCATTTCTATTTTGTGACGTCGCAAGTGTCCGACAAGCGCGGAGAGCGCCATTTTCGACGCATCGGTCACCTCGGCGAACATCGATTCGCCAAAGAACATCCGGCCGAACGACACGCCATACAGGCCGCCCACGCGCTCGCCTTCGAACCAGGTCTCGATGCTGTGCGCTTCGCCCGCGCGATGCAACGACGAATAGGCTTCCACGACGTCGGCGGTAATCCAGGTGCCGCGCTGCCCATGGCGCGGCGCGAGCGCGCAGGCACGCATCACGGCGGCGAAATCGTGATCGACGCGGATTTCCCACGCGTCGTCGCGCAGCACGCGCTTGAGCGTCTTGCGCAGCGAGGGCGAGACCTTGAATTCAGCCGGACGCAGGATCATGCGCGGATCGGGGCTCCACCAGAGCACCGGCTGGCCGTCGGAATACCAGGGGAAGATGCCGCGCCGGTAGGCCTCGATGAGACGCGACGGCAGCAGGTCGGCGCTGGCGGCGAGCAGGCCCGGCGCGCCGCTCGACGCGCCGAGCGCGCGCTCCACAGCGGGGAACGGATCGTCGGGTCCGAGCCAGGGAACCATGCGTGTGCCGCTCAGCCTTCGCGCAGCGAGCGAAAGATGTCGCCGGTATGCAGCCCGTAGCTGCCGGACTTACGGTCAGCAAAGAAGAAGCGCAGGGTCTGGCCGACGGTCGGAAATGCGATGTCGTCCCACGGAATCTCGTGCTCCTCGAAGAGCCGCACTTCCAGGCTTTCCTCACCGGCGTCGACATCGAGATCGAGTAGCCGCGCGAGGTAGAACAGATGCACCTGATGCACATGCGGCACGTTGAGCAGCGAGAACAGGCTCTGCACCTCGACGCGCGCGCCGGCTTCCTCGAGGGTTTCGCGGGAGGCGCCTTCGGCCGTGGTCTCGCCCATTTCCATGAAACCTGCGGGCAGCGTCCAGTAGCCGTAGCGCGGTTCGATGGCGCGGCGGCATAGCAGCACCTTGTCGTCCCAGACCGGAACGGTGCCGACCACGTTGCGCGGATTCTGATAGTGCACGGTACCGCAACTGGCGCAGACGAAGCGCTCGCGATTGTCGCCCGGTGGAATGCTCAGGCTGACCGGGTGACCGCAGACAGAACAGAATTTCATAGGAAGGGGACGAAGATTGGTGATAGGAGTTTATCACCAGGGCGAGCTTTGAAGATGGCGGCCATTGCGAGGCAATGAAGCTGGGGTGGGGAGCGGTGTCGGCGGCCCTGGCCGGACGGCCATTTCGGAAGAATCGCTTAGCAAGCGGTTGGCGATTGCGTTAGGATTGCTACTCTATTTGGCGGCCCGGTGAGGGCATTTGCAATGCGGTAGGAGAAGGGCATTATGTTTAAGAAAAAATACTTCGATCGGCTTCGGTTTATCTACGGTTGCGGGGTGATCGGCGGGGTCACGGCCAGCATGTTCTTCGGCTGGATCGACCGGTCGGTTGACATGCAGACCATAGGCATTGTGATCGGCGCAGGCGCGGCAACGCTTACAGAATTTACTCGCGTTTGAGTCGCTTCAAGTTGGCATGCATCTCTTCGGACTACAGATTGATGCAAGTTGGGTTGATGACTTTTTCTACTTGATGGCGGTTGCATGGGCGTGGGGCCGCTGTGTTAAACGCCTGCGTATGCCGGTGCGGCGCTCGGCAAGGCGAGTGCATCCAATGCGGGCGTTTTTCTGCACGATCACTGCGGCGGATTTCTTCAGCGGTCTCAGTCTTTTCCCGCTGTGCGTACTGGCCGTATCGCTGTTCTCGGACCCGTTGCTGCACGCACTGCTATCGGGTAACCGTTTGGTTCTGAGTGCGGCCGGGGTCATCGCGCTGTATTCGATGCTGGAGAATTTTTAGCGAGACCGCGAAAAAAAGCTGTGGGGTAGAAGGAACGAAGAGGACGAGGAACGCAGAAACAGGAGGTGCAAACAAAAAAGGCCTGCCGGTTAGGCAAGCCCTTGATGTTTTCGACGTCAGCTATTCGATGCGACGAAGTACTTGGTTGCGGGGGTAGGATTTGAACCTACGACCTTCGGGTTATGAGCCCGACGAGCTGCCAGACTGCTCCACCCCGCGTCCGTCGAAGAAAAGATTATAGGACAAACGGCATGCCCGCGCAATACCTTTTTAAGAACAGACTTCAACATCAGCGTGAGGGCGGTGCTGATATGCGCTCCCCGCAGTGTTTGCAGTAAGGAAGGCGAAGCGTCTCGATGTCGTATTGCCACTGATGTTGCGCGGATATCGGAACGAGTCATCAGAGGCGCTGCGCTAGAATCCGCTTTCCATCTGCGTCGTAACTCCGTTTCTTTCCGAGGATATGCACTGGTATCCGGTTAGTAGCGGTGGCGTATCCCTCTCTCGCTCTCGTTCTTCTTCCGCCCATGGACATCGCTCACGATCTGCAGTCGATTGTTGCTCAGGAAAACGCCCTCGTGTTCCCTCATTTCGATGCCGACCGTGCGTGGCAGCTCGGCGCCTATCTGCACGAGATAGCCAAGGCGCGCGGACTCGCGCTCGCCATCGACATCCGCACCTTCGGCCAGCCATTGTTCTTCAGCTTGCTCGCGGGCGCGACGCCGGACAACGTCGACTGGGCGCGCCGCAAGGGCAACACGGTGGCGCATTTCCGGCGCAGTTCGTATGCGCTCGGTCTACGCATGCAGCAGGCGGGCAGCACGCTTGCCGAAAAGCACGGCTTGCCGCTCAGCGAATACGCATCGCATGGCGGCGCGTTTCCGTTGACGGTTACAGGCGCCGGTGTGATCGGTTCGGTGACGGTGTCCGGCTTACCGCAACGAGCCGACCACGAGCTGGTTGTAGAAGCGCTATGTGCGCACCTCGGTCAGGACTACAGCAAGCTCGCGCTTGCAAAGGCCTGAGCCCATGCGTGTGCCGCCGTATGCGCTCCTTGGCATCGCCATCGTTGCCGAAGTGATTGCCACCTCCGCGCTGCGCGCGTCGGAGGGCTTCTCGCGCTGGTTGCCCGCCGTCGTCGTGGTGCTCGGCTATGGCGTGGCGTTCTACTGTCTTTCCTTGACGCTCAGGAGCATTCCGGTCGGTATCGTCTATGCGATCTGGTCGGGAGCCGGCATCGTCCTGATCAGTCTGGTCGCTGTCGTGCTGTACCGGCAGGTGCCCGATTTGCCGGCCATCATCGGGCTAGGGTTGATCATCTCAGGTGTCGTCGTGCTCAACCTGTTCTCGAAGATGCAGGCACACTGATCCGTTGCGCTCTATTTGCAGCGGATGATCATCGAACGGTTTTTCACGTTGGCTGAGACGACGTTGGTGACGCTGCCGCCGGCAGCGCCGCCTTCATCGTTGTCTTTGGAAATGACGTCGTAGCCTGTGGCGCCACAAGCTTGCCCCGCTTGCACGTAGCACGATGCCCAGCTCGAGCCGGCGTCTGCGCCGCTGCAGTTCACTGCAAAGCCGGTCTGGCCGTTTGGCAGATTGATCAGCGAAGTCGTATTCGACGATGCACACGCGCTTAGGGCCAAAGCGACCAGCACCGCAACGGGCAGGGCGCCGATGCGCGCCAACGCACCACGGTTCAAGCCGTGAGCTGCCATGGCGGTACGGCGTCGGGCGGACGGGCGAAAGCGCCGCGTAAGTTGCTTCATGGTGTGTCCTCTTTAGACGGATTGCGAAAATGATGTTGTTGCGACCGCTTCGCGGCAGCAGCGCGAGCGGCAACTGAAGGCGGTAAGGCGTGGTTCAGTCGAGGCACGGGTCGATTGTGATGCCCGCGCTCCTGACGATGCGGCGGCTCCCGGCACCGGTCTCAGTGGCAGCATCTTCCCAGATGCTGATGGCCTTCGGAATCTCGATGCCGTGCGCGCCGGCGTAAGCGAACCATGTGTTGGCCGCATCGGGCTCGGGGATTTCAGCTTGCTCTAAAAAGTATTTTCCCATATTGCGGATTCCTGGACCGAGAAAGGCCTACGCACGGATCGTGCCGGCCACCTCGTTCGACAACATCGCGCCGCGCAAGTGCGGCGCAATGCTTTTTTTTCACCGAGAACTTATCGCCTCCAAACGTGACTTATATCTGTTGGGCGCACGCGATTGGCATTGGTGCGCTTGACCGGCGGCCCCGTGCCGGAGGCGGTTCGTGTAATCCAAAGAGGAGAACGTATATGGCAGAACGTGTGAGCGGTCCGTACCGCGGGTATTACATCAGTGCTGCCGCGCGCCTTGTCGCCACGCATGAAACGGCGCCGCAGGCAGGCGAGCCCGACGGAATTTATGTCGGTTCGGTGAGCCTGTCGCAACGCGGTCCGGACGATCCGCACTGCTTCGAAAGCTTGCTTGACCTCGGGGACGAACATCGCTTCGCCACCGAAACGCAGGCCCTCGAACATGTCGAACAGGCCGCGAGGGCTTACATCGACCGGTTGGTCGAACGTGATTGAAGGAAGCGCTTTATTGTGTTTTCGGGCCACGGCCGATCAGCTACCGCACGGTGGCTGCGCGGTGGCTGCCTGGTGGCCGCGACCTGGCCGCGCGGTGGTCCGATTGCACCTTGGCTCCTCGTCAAGCGTGTCCGAGGGTGGACCGCGGTGCAGTCCGGCGAGTACCATAAGCGCGATGTCCGATTTCGCTGGGTCTGTTGCTCCGGCGTCTGACTTCCCGACGGATTCTTCTGATGAGGCGACCATGGAAATTCGGTTTCCCGCGGATGCGCCCGCTTACCGCGATTCCAATCTGACTGTCGTGTTCCGCGCGCTGGTGGACGGCGAGACCGTGCCGTGCGCGATCTCGGTCGAAGCGCTCGAAGATCATTTCGGCGCGTGCTCCGAAGACCGCGAAGGCTGGATGCGTGCCTTCGACGCGGGGCGTGGACGTATCGAAGAGGTGGCACGCGAGCATCTGCAGATCAGCAACGGCACCCCGGTGCTGCTGAAGAGCGGACATTTTCCGCCAGGCAACGTGGCCGGCTTGTGATGTAGCCGGTTGGTCAACAAGGGGCGATGTGCGGCTAATGTCGGCGCATGCCGTGCTGCGCCACCTCAGGCCGCGACCTTCAGCGTGTCTTGCGCGGCCGCAAACGCAAGGCGGATACCCTCGTCGTACGAGGTCTTTTTGATCGGCCCAATCAACGCCTGCAACGCGCTGTCGTCGAGCACGACTGGCTCGCTCATCAGGTAACTCATCTCCACCATTTCCCGCAGCAGCGGATTGAACAGGCCGAGCACACGCAGCATTGGCTTGCCGACGACCATCAGCTTGGGTTCGCGTCCGGCCAGCGCATAAGCTTTGGCGGCGACCTCGCGCTGGGTGATCGTGCCGGCGCCTGCTAGGTGCCACCAGCGGCCGTAGGCCTCGGGGGTGCGCGTGAGCGTCTCGACGACGGGGCCCACATCCGGTACGAACACGAACTCATGCGGCACATCGATAGGGCCGATCATCTGCGCACGCGTGCCGCGCACCGCGCTTTCAAACACACCATTCAGAAAGCTTCGTTCGACGCCAGGGCCGTAGAAGTCAGGCAGCCTCAGTACGAGCGTCGAGAGTCCGTGACGGCCGTGCGCTTCGAGCACCAGATTCTCCTGGGCGAGCCGCATCTGGCCTTTAAACGTATGCGGTTCACGCGGATGATCTTCCGTCACCGGCTGGCTGCGCGCGCGTCCGTACGGATAGACCGTGCCGATCAGGATCAGGCGTTGGACGCCTGCTGCGCTTAGGCCGACCAGGGTCTTTTCCATTAGCGGCGGGTGCATTTCGAACTGGTGGTAGGGCACGCCGACCAGATAAATGGCCGTTTGCAAGCCTTGGGCCGCAGCGGCGATCGACGCCGGCTCGTCCGGATCCCACGTGGCGATCTCAGCATGCGGATCCTGGCCGAAAGCCGCTTCCAGCGAGCCACGTGAGCGTCCGATGACCCGATAGTCCCGGCCGGCGGCGCCGAGCGCGGTAGCAATGCTTTGCCCGATCGCCCCGGCGGCGCCGAACAGGCCGACTTTTCCTGCGTTTTCCATGCCCACTCCTTGAACAGGTGATTTGACTGCGCGATTGACCAGTACGTCATCAAAATGACAGCATAACTTTTTATGAACATCGTTCAGTGAACAGTGTTCAGTTTAATTTGACTTTTCAGTTTGTCAACCGGAAAATGCGTGGCATGGGAATCAATGAACGAAAGACTCGCGAGAAGCAGGCGCTGCGCGACCGCATCCTCGAGGCGGCGCAGCGCATCGTGATACGCGAAGGGTTCGCGGCGCTATCGATGCGCAAGATTGCCGACGCCATCGAATACTCACCGGCAACGCTATACCTGTACTTTGCGAGCCGCGACGAGATTGCGCGGGCGCTGTGCGCGCAGGGTTATGCGCAACTTCTTGCCAGCTTCGAGCCGCTCGCACAGATCGCGGATCCGGCCGAGCGGCTCAAGGCGCTGGCCCGTGCGTACGTGGCCTTCGGCGTCGCCCATCCGCAGACCTACCGGCTGATCTTCATGGAAGATCCGACCTATCTGGGAGCGGCGCTTGGCGGCGCCAGCGAAGCGGAGAAGGCGTCAGGCAGCGAGGCGAATCATCAGGCGAATAGCCCGGCAGAACATAAGGCGGATCGCCAGGCGGGTCACCTGACGGACAGGCCGGCCGACAACCAGGCCAACACTCAGGCCGACACCCGCGTGATCAACCCCGCAGCGGGCCACGATTCCGGCGACGCGTCGATGCGTCTGATGGTGGACGCGCTCGACGAGCTGAGAGCGGCGGGGCGCCTGCCGGCGTCAGCGGATGGCGCGGTTTTATCCCAGGCGTTGTGGGCCACCATGCACGGCATCGTGGCGCTCAATCTGACCTGTCCGGTCTTTCCGACTGTGCCGCTCGACACCGTCCTCGACGCCGCACTGGACGCCTGGTTTGGTACGCGGGAGCAAGCCGCCATGGCTGCGGCCGAGCCAGTAGCAGCAGCCAGATCCGCGCGCGCGCGCGGTCCGGCTGGGAAGCCGAAAGTTGTGGACGCGTGATAACGTTCAGCCTTCCACTCGAACACGCCTCTTCATCTGCTACGCCATGTCCACTGCTGAAACACTCGCCTCGAGCGACGAAGTCTCGACCTACATTGCCAACCGCATCGGCTTTATCGAACTGGAGCGCCCGAAAGCGCTGAACGCGCTCTCGACGGGCATGATCCGCGCGATGCATGCCGCGCTCGATGCCTGGCGCGAGGATCCGGGTGTGCTGGCGGTGGTCGTGCGCAGCCAGCATCCGCGCGCGTTCTGCGCGGGCGGCGATATCCGCTTCCTGTATGAGACGTTTCAGCGCGGTGACGAGGCGGCCCGCGACACGTTCTTTATCGAGGAATACCGCCTCAATCACGCCATTTTCACTTATCCGAAGCCCTACATTGCCTTGATGAATGGCGTAGTAATGGGCGGCGGCATGGGTATTTCGCAAGGCGCGCATCGCACGGGCGGCTTGCGGGTGGTAACCAACTCGACCCGCATGGCCATGCCGGAGACGCGCATTGGACTCTTTCCTGATGTCGGCGCCGGCTGGTTTCTGGCCCGCACGCCGGGCGCGCTCGGCCGCTATCTGGCCGTGACTGGCGAGACGATCGCCGCGGCCGACGCACTGTACGCCGGGCTGGCAGACGCCTACATCGATGACGCGGCATTGCCCGCGCTCGTCGACACATTGCGTAGCGAGGTATTTGAGCGCGGCGCGGATGTGGTTGCGTGCGTCGAGCGCGAGACGGCCGCGCACAAGGTGGTGCCGACGCCCGATACCTCGCCGCTGGCGGACACGCGGGCGTTTATCGACCGGCATTTTGCGCTGCCGGACGTGACGCAGATTCTGGCTTCGCTCGACGCGGAAAGCGGCTGCGAGGAGGCCGAATGGGCTGAGCAGGTCGTCGGTGTGATGCGTGAACGTTCGCCGCTGTCGATGGCGGTGTCGCTGGAGGTGGTGACGCGTGCGGAGGGGGCGATGGCGGAGGTTCTCCGCCGCGATCTGGACCTGACTCGCACGAGCTTTGCGCACGGCGATGTGGTGGAAGGCATCCGCGCGCGCATCATCGACAAGGACAACGCGCCGCGCTGGCGCTTCGCCCGGATTGAAGACGTCCGCGCCGCCGACGTCGCACAGATGTTCGAGAGCCCGTGGCCGGCGGGGGAGCACCCGCTAGCCGATCTGCAGGGTTAGAGCACTAAACGCAGGGACTATACACAGAGATTAGATCGAGGGACCCAGCGTAGGAACCAGGCGCAACCGTCCCTCATTCCTCATCGTCAAACGCCATAAAGGCGCGCATGAATACGAGCGCGCCCCAGCCCCACATGGCGTTTGCCGCAAAACCCTCGGCGAGGCGCGGCAGCATGTTGCCGCTCGGCCAGATGCCGCGCAGCGGATCGACCACGAACACGCTTGCCGCCGTCAGCGCGATGCCGCCGAACACAAACGCCTCAATCCACGGCGCGCGGCGCTCGGGCGCCACGCGCAATAGCCATGCCATCAACACGGCCCACACCGCGCTCCAGACTGCATTCGCGATGAATTCCGGCAGTCCCAGCGGCAGGAATGGCGCGGTCGAGAAGCCTGCCGCGTCGATGAGCCCCGCGGCGTGCAGCAGCCCGAGTGTCGATTCGTGGAAAAACAGTGAAGCGAGAAAGCCGGACACGAACGGCAGGATAATTTTTTGCATGCGGTGCAGCGCCAAGGGTCCGGGTGGCGGCTACAGTGCGGCCCGGGCCGGATTATCGAAAGACGCGTCATTATATAGACGCCGCGCCGGGTTTCAGGGGCCGTCTGTATGCTTAAGCGTCGGGCTAATCACGAAAGTGGAAAACCTAAGCTAAAAAAAATCGTTCAAAAGCCTGGGTCCGATCCATAGACTGTTTCTCCATGTAGACGGCATAGCCGCCGTCGTCCACTTACCGCGCGCCGGGAAGGCGTGCGTTTCGTCAAGGGAAGCCGTCGCGATGTCCTGTCTGAAGCCGATCTTCGCCCTCTCCGCTACGGTGCTAGAGCGCTGTCGGCTCTGCTGTTAGTCGCGCTGCCTGGGTCGCCGGCAGGCCGGCTGCCGGTTGCCAGCCCAAGGCAAGGGGCAGCGCAGCGTTCCGCCGCCTGCTCACTCGCCGTTTCGCGAGGCAGGGCGTCTTGAATCAGCGTTTTTCCGATCTGTTTTGCCGCGTGGCCGTGCCATTTGACTGAGGCCGCGTTGCGGGCCTTGTGCCGCCGAGCCGTCGTTGTGCGCGCGCCGGCCATCTCGCCCTTCATTAATCCAGTCTCGAACAAGCAGGAGCAGCAAATGAATGTGTTCTGGTTCATCCCGACTCACGGCGACAGCCGGTACCTCGGTACGTCCCAAGGCGCACGCGCAGCCGATTACGACTATTTCCAGCAGATCGCCGTCGCCGCCGATACGCTCGGCTATGAGGGCGTGCTGCTGCCGACCGGCCGCTCCTGCGAAGACGCATGGGTGGTCGCCTCGAGTCTGATTGCGGCAACCCGGCGCCTCAAATTCCTCGTTGCGATCCGCCCGGGCATTACCTCGCCGGGTCTCGCGGCTCGCATGGCGTCGACCTTCGACCGCCTGTCGGGCGGGCGTCTGTTGATCAACGTGGTGACGGGCGGCGATGCGGCCGAACTCGAAGGTGACGGCGTGTTCGTCAGTCATGACACGCGTTACGAGATCACCGACGAATTTCTGCACATCTGGCGCCAGTTGCTTACCGCCGCGCACACCAATGAGGCGATCGACTTCAACGGCAAGCATCTGACTTCGAAAGGCGGCAAGGTGCTGTATCCGCCTGTGCAAGACCCGCATCCGCCGCTGTGGTTCGGCGGTTCGTCGCCGGCTGCACACGAGATGGCCGGCGAGCACATCGACACGTATCTGACCTGGGGCGAGCCGCCCGAAGCGGTCGCGAAGAAGATTGCGGACATCCGCGCGCGTGCCGAAAAGCACGGCCGCAAGATCAAGTTCGGGATTCGCTTTCACGTCATCGTCCGCGAGACGGAAGAGGAAGCCTGGGCCGCTGCCGACAAGCTGATCAGCAAGCTCGACGACGAGACTATCGCTCGTGCGCAGGCATCGTTTGCGAAGATGGATTCTGAAGGGCAGCGCCGCATGGCCGCTTTGCATGGCGGCAAGCGTGGTGGCCGTGAAGACCTCGAGGTGTATCCGAACGTATGGGCGGGCGTGGGCCTCGTGCGCGGCGGTGCGGGCACCGCAATCGTCGGCAATCCGGAGCAGGTCGCGGCGCGCATGAAGGAGTACGCGGACTTGGGGATCGACACGTTCATCTTGTCGGGTTACCCGCATCTGGAAGAGTCGTACCGCTTTGCCGAACTGGTGTTTCCGCTGCTGCCGAACCGCAAGCGCACGAGCGCAAGCGGGCCGCTGTCGGGGCCGTTCGGCGAGATCGTCGGTAACAACTATTTGCCGAAGGTCAGCCAGAGCTGAGTGTGGCTGGCGTGGCCCCGGGTTGCCGTTTGCAGATGCGACTGCGGCCCCTGAATGGAAAAGGAGTGGAGTAAGCGATCATGGCTCGATCCAGTGGAAGTGAAGGTGTGGTACGGCGTCTCGGTGGACACGTTGCGCCGTGGATTGCACCGCTTGTGATTCTGCTTGCGTGGGAATTTGCCGCGCGCAGCGGCATCCTCTCGACGCGCGTGTTGCCGGAGCCTGTCGCCGTGGTGAAGGCGGCGTGGTCGCTGATCCAGTCGGGCGAAATGTGGGCCGACGTCAAGGTCAGCACGTGGCGCGCGGTATCGGGTTTCGCGGTCGGCGGTGGCATCGGCCTGGTACTCGGGCTGGCGACGGGGCTCTTCAAGCCCGTCGAAGTCGTACTCGATTCGACCGTGCAGATGGTCCGCAATATTCCGGCGCTGGCGATGATCCCGCTCGTGATCCTGTGGTTCGGGATCGAAGAAGAAGCGAAGGTATTTCTCGTCGCGCTCGGGGTGTTCTTTCCGATCTACGTGAACACGTTCCACGGCATCCGCTCGGTCGATGCAAACCTCATTGAGATGGCGCGCAGCTATGGCGTCAAGGGCTTTCGGCTGTATTGGGACGTGATCCTGCCGGGTGCGCTGCCGTCGATTCTGGTCGGCGTGCGGTTTGCGTTCGGCCTGATGTGGGTCACGCTGATCGTCGCGGAAACGATCTCCGCGCAATCGGGCATTGGCTACATGACGATGAATGCGCGCGAGTTCCTGCAGACCGATGTGGTGGTGGTGGGCATCCTGCTGTATGCCGGACTTGGCAAGCTCGCGGATGTGCTGGCGAAAACGCTGGAACGCGTCACGTTGCGCTGGCATCCGGCCTATCAACGAGGAGCGAAAGCATGAGTGCGACGACATTCTCGACGAGCTTTGGTGGCGTCGCCGGCGTCGATCTCGAAGCGGAGCTCGCCCAGCCACGCGTTCTCGATCACGATGCCGACGAGGCCGCAGAACTGGAGCGGGATGATCGCGCGTCCGGCGCCGTTGATTTTTCCCGCGCCGCTGCTGCCGGTCCGCTGACGCGAGACGCGTCGCGCAGCGCGGACCATGCCGTCGAATTGCGTGGCGTCGGCAAGCAGTATGGCGAGCGCAAGGTGCTGACGGACTTCGATCTGTCGATCGAGCGCGGCAGTTTTGTGGCGATTGTCGGCCGCAGCGGTTGCGGCAAATCCACCTTGCTGCGGCTCGTCGCCGGGCTCGAGAAACCCACTGCCGGTGTGCTCGAAAAGCGCGCCGAGAACGGTCAACCACTCGATACGCGAATCATGTTTCAGGACGCACGCCTCTTGCCCTGGAAGAGCGTGTTGCAGAACGTGATGCTGGGTCTCGGACGCGGCGCCCGTGAGGATGCGCGCGCGGTGCTCGCCGAGGTTGGCCTGCTCGAACGCGCCAATGACTGGCCCGCGCAACTGTCGGGCGGGCAGCGGCAACGGGTCGCGCTTGCGCGTGCGCTGGTGCACCGGCCGCAATTGCTGCTGCTCGACGAGCCGCTCGGTGCGCTCGATGCACTTACGCGCATCGAAATGCACGCGTTGATCGAACGCTTGTGGCGCGAACATCGCTTCACCGCGCTGCTTGTCACGCATGACGTGCATGAAGCTGTTGCTCTCGGCGACCGGATCCTGTTGATCGAAGAAGGGCGCATCGCGCTCGATCAGCCGGTGCCGCTCGACCGGCCTCGCGCGCGAGCCTCGGCAGGCTTTGCCGCTCTTGAAGAACATGTGTTGCAGCGCGTGCTGAAGACGTCGCCAAACGACGATGTCCTGCCGTATCACGTGACCGACACGCATCACGACGACCGCCTCGTGCGGCCTACCGAAGTCCGTTGGGCTGTCTGACATTCCTTGCCTGACCGTTTTTTATCGATTCACTGGAGTCACTCGATATGAGCATTTCCGCAATCAACGTACGTAATCAGTTCAAAGGCAAGGTCAAGGAAATCATCCGCGGACCGGTGGTGTCCGAGGTCGACGTCGATACGCCGTTCGGTATCGTCACGTCGGTGATCACGACGCGTTCGGTCGACGAACTCGATCTTAAGGTCGGCTCGGAAGTGGTCGCGCTGGTGAAGTCGACGGAGGTGTCGATCGCGCGTCTCTGAGCGCGCGGGCCGACGTTGTTTGCCGCAGACTGCTGGCGCCGCCGCGTTATTTCGCTTCGGCTGCGCTGGCAGGCGGCGTATGCGTCATCTTGTCGTGCGTGGCCTTGGGCGGACGCTTGACCGGCATATGGTCCGGATTCGCCGGATTCGTAGCGCCGGACGCCTCCGGCGGTTTCACCATTGAGGCGCCGCTATCCCCGGGCGGTTTCTGCGCGAGCGCCGGTCCTGCCGTGAGCGTGAATGCCGTGAGCGCGCAAAGCGCCGCGAGCGATGCAGGTTTGCTCTGTTTCATCCGGTCCTCCCTGGTCTTGCATGGCGGCCCTCGGCCACTTTCGGCTACCTGGGGGCCACTGTTAAGCGGTCCGTTCCCTCATAGACCGCGACCGGAGCGGAAAATTCGCTTCTCTTCGATGTTCTGCCACCTTGCTACGCGCATCCTGACTATGCGCGCTCAGAGCATCGCGTAACCCGCAAGGGCTGCGCACCTCATATGAATCGATGCGAACCGGCCCGCTCGCACCGGCTTCACTTGCCATTCTTACCTGGCGGGCACGGAAACGCCGCCTGAAGCGAGCGCAGGATCGCGAGGCCGACCGGGAAATCGTCGGAAAGACCGGGGTGGTTGGTGAAAAACTCGTCGAGCAACGGGTACACCGTCTGCGGGCCGATAGGCAACTGTTCGGGCGGACAGAAGAGCGGCGCGCGTTTCTTCGCTATCAGGTCGCCGTTGGCCCATCCCAGTTCGTTGAGCGTGCCATTGATGTAGGCAGCGTAGACCGAGTTGTTGTCGGCGTGCGCCCACTGCTTGTATTGTTCGGCCGTCATCTCCGCGCGCGCGTTGAGCGTGAAACACGCGGTAAGCAAAGTCAGCGCGAGTGTTCGTATTCTTAACTGCATTCTTGCATCCTCATACCGTTTCGTTCAGCCCGGTATTGTAGGGCAGGCGCCAGATCGCGGCCGGATTGGTGTGACGCGATTCGCGTGTGCACCCGGTTAACGTCCGTGTTTCGAAGGCACCTGCTTTTCGCTTCCCAGGCCGGCTGGGGCTTCGGACGGCGTCACGATGGGCGCTGTCGAACACGGGCGCGTGCAGCGGGCGCGTGCAGGATCTTCGGGTCCGGTAAAGACAAAAAAAAGCCCACCAGAGCAAGTGGGCTACAAGAGTGAAGAGAGACAAACACCTCTCAGGGGAAGAGGAATTCCCAGTGTAGAGCGGTTAGCGTCGAATCAGGTTTCAGCGCCTCTTACATGCCTTACGGTATCTAACCCCGTGGCAGATTGCAGCATTGGCGGTTCTCGTTTGCGCGGTCTTCGCGATGCGTGATGCTGGTGGTGTGATGGGCTACGCCTTGATATGGGTGCGATGAAGCGGAGGAAATGGGCATGCACTGCCGTTGTATAAAGAGGAATCCTGATTGAATAGCGTACGTTTGCAGCGAGTTATATGTTGAGAGTCTATTGTTTGCGATAAGGCGATCCGAATCGCGCCTAACACTGCGACCCGCCACGGCATATGGGGCCGAACTGGTTATTTGCTGAACGTTTGACCGCCGATACCGTCCGCGTCGGGAACGGTATTTGCTGCCCGGCAGATAGGGCCTAACCACGGGAGCGTTCTTGGCATTCAGGACGTGAAGATAAATGAACCACAGGGTAGGAACAATGAGAAAACGCATCATCAGTGGCTTGCTTGCCAGCGCTGCCGGTCTGTTGGCATTACCGGGCGTGGCGTTCGCACAGACCCAGGCATATACGAATAGCCCGGTGAACCTGTACGCAGGTCCGGCGGATGATTACCCTGCTGTGTCCCAGTTGCCAGGCGGTGTGCCCGTCACGGTGATGGGCTGCGTCAGCGGCTACACGTGGTGCGATGTGGTGTTGCCGGATTTGCGTGGCTGGGTCTACGCAGGCAGTCTCAGCTATCCGTATCAGGGCAGTAACGTGCCGATCCTGGACTACGGAACGGTGATCGGGCTGCCTATCGTGAGTTTCTCAATCGGTGCGTATTGGGGCAGCTACTACCGTGGCCGGCCTTGGTATAACGAGCAGGAGCGTTGGGCTCATCACCCACCGCCGCCACCTGGACGCGGTGGTCCTCCTCCGGGACGTGGTGGTCTTCCGCCCGAACATGGTGGTCCGCCGCCGGGACATGGCGGACCTCCGCCCGAACATGGAGCCCCACCTCCGGAACATGGCGGTCCTCCACCCGGGGGAGGCCATCCTCCGCCGGCGCAAGTTGCCCAGCCCCCGGGACGCGGCGGTCCACCGCCTGGACGTGTCGCTGCGCCGCAAGAACATGGTGGCCCTCCGCAGCAGCATGGCGGTCCACCGCCGCAAGAACATGGCGGTCCTCCACAGCAGCGTGGCGGTCCACCACAGCAAGAGCACGGTGGTCCGCCGCAGCATGGTGGCGCGCCGCAAGAACACGGTGGAGGAGGTGGGGGCCACGACAATCACGAGCAGCACAACTAGAGTGACTGGCTGACGGTGGGGACGGCGGAGATCGTCGTCCCCACTTTGGCGATCGTCGTGGAGAAACGCGATCACGAGGAAAATGCCACATACGCAGCGACGCGATGATGAGCGTGGTGCTGAGCGCAAAGCTATAGCGAAACCACAGGCTTTAAATACGCAAATACAGAGTGGGGGAGTTACTGCGGAATTACTTGAGGGAAACTGGGGTGGCTGATGGGACTCGAACCCACGACGACAGGAATCACAATCCTGGACTCTACCAACTGAGCTACAGCCACCACTGGGACATCTGCTTGGCTTGCCATGAACTGGCTTGCCGATCAAGAAGCGAGATTATACAAACATGATTTGTGTTTGCCTAGCCCTTTATTCAAACATTTCGACGGGCTCGCGCAGATGCTGTCTTGCTTCGTCGAAAATGGCGAGATCGCGCGCCGCCAGTTTCCTGTTGTCGGAGAGCACACGACGCCATCCGCGTGCACCCGCTACGCCGCGATAAAGTCCAAGCGCATGGCGTGTAATGGCACCGAGGAAAGTGCCGCGCGCAAGTTCAGCCGCACAATATTCGATCAGCTTCGCTTCGACCTGTTCGCGCGTCAGCGAAGCCTGCGTTGAGCCATAAAAGCGCGCATCGACATCGGCCAGCACATAAGGGTTGTGATAAGCCTCGCGACCCAGCATCACGCCGTCGACGTGCTGCAAATGCTGTTCGACTTCGTCGAGTGTCTTGATGCCACCGTTGATGATGATCTCGAGCTGCGGAAAGTCGCGCTTCAACTGATAGGCGAAGTCATACTTGAGCGGCGGGATTTCACGGTTCTCTTTCGGGCTGAGTCCTTTGAGAATCGCATTGCGCGCATGCACGATGAACACTTCGCAGCCGGCATCCGCAATCGTGCCGACGAAGTCGCGCACGAAGCTATATTCTTCCACCGCGTCGACGCCGATCCGATGCTTTACGGTCACCGGTACCGACACCGCGTCGCGCATCGCCTTGACGCAATCGGCGACGAGCTGCGGTTCGTTCATCAGGCACGCACCGAATGCACCACGCTGGACGCGTTCCGACGGGCAGCCGCAATTCAGATTGATTTCATCGTAGCCCCATTGCTCGCCGAGTTTTGCCGAGCGGGCGAGGTCGTCGGGTTCGCTGCCACCTAGTTGCAAAGCGACCGGCGCTTCGTGCGGCGTGAACGCCAGATGCCGGGGCACATCGCCATGCAGCAGCGCGCCGGTCGTCACCATCTCCGTGTAGAGCCACGTGTGGCGCGACAGCACGCGATGCAACGAACGGCAGTGACGATCAGTCCAGTCCATCATCGGCGCTACGGACACACGACGGGGATTGGCGGGGAGAGCGAGGGACATGAGGGGACGGCCGGCGGCGTGAGTCAAACCGTGATTTTACCGCAAGCGGGCGTATCGCCCGCTAACCGGCGCCGGAAGCCTGAGACCGACCGGTTTGCCAGCTTGTGACACTTCTAAGTGGGGCCGGAAGAAAAACGCCCTATCGGCCGATTAAACGTGTGACGACCCCATTGTTTCCTGCACCAGACAAGGCGCTCGGGGATTGTTTCAGCCTGGAGAAAAGTAATTTCGGATTATCGATACAAATTTTCGATAGTAAGGGAATACACTGATTCCGTCAGCGTTGCAGACACACCGGTTTGGTCCCTGTTGCGACGTCTTCCTAACCGAAGTCCGAAACGCTTATTGGAGTCATCATGAAGAACAAGCTTATTGCCGCCCTGTTGGTTGCCGCTTCCGCCACGCTCGCCGCTCCTGCTTTTGCTAGCGGCTACGGCCCGGCACCGTTCTATCGTCCGGGTGTCGGTGCACCGGCGTCGCAACAAGGCCAAAGCGTCCAGACCGTTGCTGCCGAGCGCGCCAACGCTGATGCGAACGCATACGGTGGCGTGAACGCACCGTCGACGCAATCGGGTAACCGTCAGCCGGTCGCTGCTTCGCAAGCAAACTGATCGAGGTTGTGCTGGACGTTCGTCATGAACGTCCGGTGAAAACGCCAGATCGTTCGGGCAATGGGCCGCACGATCTGGCGTTTTTGTTTGTATTGAATGGCATCTGCGCGCACGCCTGCAAAAGCTTCATTTTCTCATGAGTTCGCCGTCGATGTACTCGCGCGCCGCCTGAAAGCCTGCCTCGGCTGCCGCATGCTCGGAGCACCAGAACTTGTCGATATGGACGAGGCGCCAGTCGACGATCAGCGCGTCGGCCTTCGATACGCGGAAATGGGCCTTTACGCCGGTGAGCACCTGTTCGACCGCGACCTCGATGTCGTAGTCGCGATAGCGCTCCTGATAGTCGCCCATGTCGATGCCTTTGGGCTCCATGTTCCCCTCCTTGCACGCGGCAACGCGAACCACGCCGCCACTCGCCGCTGCGCAACGCACACGGGGTCCCGGCGCGCGGACAACACGCGCTCAACATCCCTCGATCGTCGCGCGTCGCTGCGTCAATCGCAATCGCCAGACAAATATTGCCTGCCATTGCAGGTGATCTCGACATCGCCGCCCGCCGCCTCTGCAGCGAGCCCCTGTCCGAGCAGTTCCGCGGTGATGTTGGGCGAGAGCGGCGGCGCAAGCTGGCCGACGCCGACGTCGTTCAGACGTCGCAATGCCTCGATGGCTTCCGGACTCAATGACTTCGACATGGCCGTCTCCGTCGTGTGACTCAATTTCATCCTAGCACTTTCCTTGGCCGTCGCATGGCTCGTGAACCCGTGCCTGCAAGATTCCTTACGCCATCTTTCGCCTGTAACTATTTGTGAAATTTGGAAATCAAGTTGTGGCGCATTCCTGCTAAGTTCGGCCTCAATGATTACGATCCACGTCACATGAACGCCATCTGCAGCTTCTTTCAGCTCTTAATAACGACTTCTGGCCGTCCATGACGCACGATACACAGCCGGCAACAGCGGACGACTGGTTCGCCCGCGGCAACGCTTGCGCTGCGCGCGGCGAGTTCGAGATGGCACTCGACTGTTTTGAGAAAGTTCGCCTCGAGCGGCCCGCCGATCCGGGCGTCTACAACAATCTCGGCTCGACGCTTGTCAGGATGGAGCGTTTTCCGGAGGCGCTGGAGCGCTACCGGCAAGCGGAGGCGCTCGATCCCAACAACGCGGATATCCATCACAACCTCGGTTGGATCCTTGAGCAGATGCACCGGCTGGAAGAGGCGGTGGCGAGCTACCGGCGAGCGGTGCAACTAGGCCCGCTCGTCGACGGTTCGTACAACAACATGGCGAACTGCCTGCAATCGCTTGGACGTTTCGACGAGGCGCATGAGGCCTACCGCCGCGCGATCGAAATCGCTCCGCAGAGCATGTTGTATTACCGGAATTTCGTTCAGTCGAAGCGCATGACGCTCGACGATCCCTGTTTCGTCGCGATGCAAAAACTGGCGCAGCACGCCGACGCGCTGACTGCGGACAATCAGGCCCAGTTGCATTTCGCCATGGGGCACGCGCTGGCCGATCTCGGCCAGAACGATCTCTCGTTCGAGCACCTGCTTAAAGGCAATGCAATGCACCGCCGCAGCGTCAATTACAACGAGGCGATGACGCTCGATCTGTTCGGCCATATCCCGCAGTTCCTGAGTGCGGATCTGTTGAAGGCAAAACGCGGTTTGGGCGATCCTTCCGCGTCGCCGGTCTTTATCGTGGGGATGCCGCGTTCCGGGTCGACGCTGATCGAACAGATTCTGGCGAGCCATCCGCAGGTATTCGGCGCAGGCGAGCGTCCGGATTTCGGCAAGGCGCTAGTGGGCGCCCTCGCGCGCAGCGAGGCCGACCACAGCAAGCTCAATTTCGACGCGCTGCGTAACGCCACGGCAGCACAACTGGTTCCGCTTGGCGCTGACTATGTGCGCCGGATTGCCATGGAGGTGCCGGATGCATCAAGCTACCTGCGGATCACCGACAAATATCCGTTCAATTTCATCAACGTCGGCCTGATCCATCTCGCGTTGCCGAATGCCCGCTTTATCCATAGCCGCCGCTCGCCCGTGGAAATCTGCCTGTCGATTTTCTCGCGGATCTTCCAGGACGTTCCGTTCGGCTACGACCTGGGCGAACTGGGCCGCTACTACCGTGCGTACGACAAGTTGATGGCGCACTGGCGCGAGGCGCTGCCCGAAGGGGTGATGATCGAGGTGCAGTACGAAGACCTCGTCGACGATCTAGAGGGCAACGTTCGCCGCATGCTGGCTCACTGCGGGCTTGACTGGGACGAGCGCTGTCTCGCGTTCCATCAGACCCAGCGCCAGGTCAATACCGCCAGCGCCTCGCAGGTTCGCAAGCCGCTGTTTCGTACCTCGCTGGAGCGCTGGCGTCCGGCAGCGGAACTGCTTCAGCCGCTGTACGACGGGCTAGGACCTGAATTGCTGAATGCTGAACATAGGCGTGGTGCCGGATAGGCGCGCAAAAAAGTTTCTCCCGTTGTCCCGTTTCCGCTATACCTTTCGACAAATCAAACGAGGGGAGAGGTAACGGGCCGATGCCAACACTGTCCATCAGTAAAACAAGAAACGAGTGGTGGTCGTCGCACGACGCGCCGGATTGGCGCCTGGCTGGGCCGCGTTCGTGGGCGCGGTGGCATGCTTTGCGCTGCGGATGATGGCCGTCGTGTTTGGCTGGCATCTGCCGAAGGCGGCGGGCTGGTAGGAGGATTGAACCGGCGGCGGGGAGGGCGCGCAATCGCGCACGGTCCGCCGCGCGAGTCGCCTCAATGCGCGCCCGCGCGCCGCTCCACAAAACGCCGCACATAATCGTCCGCCGGGCGCGTGAGGATTTCGTTCGGCGTGCCTTCCTGCACCAGGGTGCCGTCG